>DAORDI010000013.1:0-39369 GCA_035345895.1 Leptospiraceae bacterium | reverse complement strand
TAAAATATAAGCTTCATAAAGATCAGTCGCTCTTTGATAAAGCTTATGAATATATCAAACAATACTACTGAGCATCAAGGTTTTTGAGGGCAATGAAAAAGATCTCTTTCTCCCCTAATCAATCAGGTACCAGGCTTCATATTCGACCATATCCGCAACTTTACCGTTTTTGACGACTTCTGAGGCTGTGTATTCAAATTTGAGAATTACTTTCTTCCCTGCCTTTAAGGTCTGTCCATTTTTAAACAGAACTTCCGCATCATATTTTTTCTTTTTCTTCATTTCTCTGCAGAAGTTTTCCTCGGAAGCCTTGGAAACTTTCAGTATTTCGAAACTGGTCTTTTGAGACTGCATTTTCTTTTCCCTTTTTGAGGAAACGGCTGAACCGGAAACGGAGTCAATCTTTGCTTCAAAGAAACATTCGATATGGTCGGAAGAAAAAACGGAAAACGAACAGAGGAAAACGGAAAACAGAAGGATTTGTTTTGTCATTTCTTCACTGAAACAGTTTGGCAGATTTTTTCAAGATTTTTCTATCACAGCGGAAGGGGTTTTTTACCGAGCCAGGCATGGATGAATTTGTCTGTACTGAGTAACTGCTTACTGAAAATTACAAAAGGAGAATTATCTCTTTGAGTTCATGATCGTCAACCATTCCTGTGCTCTAAGTCAGGTTATGTATTTCCATTGACCTTTTAGATAATAGATTTATCAAAGAATAAATATGTCAGTCTACTCTGCCGCAGTCACCCTGCTTCTTGTTATGGACCCTTTTGGAAATATTCCTGTATTTCTCTCTGTGCTGAACAGCTGTGATCCAAAAAGAAGGAAGCTGATCATCATTCGGGAAATGTTCATTGCACTTTTTCTTCTTTCCATTTTTCTTTTCTTCGGTCAGTACATTCTATCAGGCATGCATATCTCTGAACCTGCCCTGAGCATTTCAGGCGGGATTGTCCTGTTTCTGATTTCCATTAAAATGATTTTTCCGGACAAGTCGGAACATACTGAGCAGAGTTTTGAGAAAGAGCCTGTGATTGTTCCCTTGGCCGTTCCTCTTGTTGCAGGTCCTTCCTCCTTGGCGACGGTGATTCTTCTTTCCAAGCAGGATCAGAACAGGATGCATATATGGTTTTCGGCTTTGCTTGCTGCCTGGGCAGTCAGTTTTTTTATTCTTTATTTTTCGAGCTTTATTCAAAAAATTATCGGTGACAGGGTTTTGACTGCCATCGAACGTCTGATGGGAATGATTCTCACTACCATGTCCGTGCAGATGCTTCTGTCCGGACTGAAGGATTTTATCAATAATTTATAATGAATTCAAAACAGAAAATTCTATCCGTTCTGGACTCACTTATAGGTGAAGACTATGAACAGTATCCGATTATGCCTGCTTCGGAAAAGCAGATCAGCATTTTCCGTAAAAGAGCGGAATCTCACGGCCTTGAAAAAAAAGTAACGGATGAACTGGTCAGTTTTTATGAAATTGCTGACGGTTTCAATTATGAAATTGTTCTCGGTTTTCATCCCTGTGATGATGAGCTGATTTTTGAATGGTGGGATGAGAAAACTCTCTGGCTCGGTTCAAGAGATTTTTATGTAGTGCGGTGGGTAGACGGGAAATACTGTCTTGGAGATTCCAGTCATCCCAGCTTTTCCAAAGAGTTTGAATTTTCCAGCTTTGTTGAATTTCTCGATGCCTGCGTCTGGGAAATCAGAGTAAACATGGAAAAAAATAAATTATAAAATATTTTTTTATAATTCGCAAGGTTTGACTTATCAGCTAAACTGAGTCAATTGAATGCCTCCGTCATTTTGTTTAAGCTTTTTTATTAAAACCTTTGACGGAGAAATTTTTCAAAAAAGCAGAATTTGTATTTTTATATCTGTAAAAACTGTTCAGTTTGTATGTTATTTGATAAACTGCTTTACACTGTACTTTGCACTGCTTAAGTGGATAAAGCTGAGATAGCTTAGTGCTGATCAAAAATCAAACTGACTTTAAAAAAGCTTCTCTTTTGAAAAAATGGACCATATTCTTTTGAAAATCACGGTACAAAGGAACGGTTGAACAGTAATGCCCTCTGAAGAACAGGATTTGTACAATTATGAACAGAGAGCAGATTTTGAATTCAATCATAGAGAAAATGCAGCTCTGCATGAACTCAGAGTTCATCAGATTGAGCTTCAGGTGCAGAATGAGGAACTGAAGGAAACTCAGCATAAGCTTGAAAAGATGAGGAGTATGTACTCCGATCTTTACAACAATGCTCCAGTCGGATACCTTACACTGAATAAGCTGGGACTCATTACCAGAACGAACAGAACTTTTCTGGAAATGATCAGGGCAGAACAGAAAAATCTGATTGGAAAACCGTTCAAAAGTCTTGTTTATTTGGATGACCAGGAGCTTTGGATTTCCAGGTTCAAGCCTTTCTGGAACAACCCTGTCTCTAAAAAAATTGAAATCAGGCTTGTGGATGATTCTGAAATTCCGTTTTATGTTCGAGTTTTGGGAAGAAGTGTCTATCTTGAGGATCTTTCCAAATCTGAAACAACACTGATGATTGCGGTTATTGACATCAATTCCGAAAAAATTGCTGAACAGAATTTGAACAAGGCAAAGAAAGATGCAGAGACTGCAAATTCTGCAAAGAGTGATTTTCTTGCCGTAATGAGTCATGAAATAAGAACGCCTCTTAATGCAATTTTAGGTTTTACATCTCTTTTGATCAGAGAGACGTATGATGAGCAGAGTCTGGAATCGCTTCAGATCATCAGCAGCAGCGGAAAGCTTCTGCTTTCAGTTCTTAATGATATTTTAGATATTTCAGCATTAGAGTCAGGGAAACTTAAACTTGTAAGAGAGGTTTTTTCAGTGAGACAGCTCATCGAAAGTTCAGGTGCTCTCGCAAAAGGAATGCTTTTCAGCAAAAATAAAAACCTGGATCTCACACTCAATATTTCACCGGAAATAAGTGAGTATATTGTAGGGGATTACAACAGGATTCTGCAAATACTGAATAATCTGATAAGCAACGCTGTGAAATTTACAGATGAAGGCCAGATTGACGTCCAGGCGAGACTGACGTCAGACGGTTATATTTACTTCAGCATCAGGGACACAGGCTCAGGAATTCCTGCTGCCAGACAGAAAGAAGTATTTGAACCTTTTGTCCAGCTGAAAGAACAGAGAAAAACGAGTTTTGCCGGGACAGGTCTGGGACTGAATATAGTCAAGAGACTGGTGGAACTGATGGGCGGAAAAGTATTTATGACCTCGACGATCGGCAAGCTCCACGGTTCCACTTTTACTGTAGAACTCCCTTATGAGCCGGCAGATCCTCCTGCGGTCAAGGAAGCTGATGAGAAGTCATTGACGAACTTTACCAAGTGCAAAATACTTATCGCTGAAGACAACCCTGTAAATCTGAATCTTGTCAGCAAGGTACTTTCCAAAAGCGGTTATGAAACAGTCACTGCAATCAACGGAATTGATGCAGTTTCCAAATTTCAGACTGAAACGGACATCGGCGTGATTTTGATGGACATACAGATGCCTGTAATGGACGGTCTTTCTGCAGCTCAGGAAATCAGAAGAATTGAATCCGAAAACAGAACATTCAGTCATACTCCGATTGTTGCTCTTACTGCAACAGTTTCGTCAGATGCTCAGATTCTCTGTCATAATGCCGGATGCGACAGATACCTTACGAAACCTCTCAATATTGATGATCTGCTCAGCACAATTCAGGAACTGCTTGCCAAAAATTGAATTCTGCAGTCAGGAATCTGATAAATAGATATTGAAAATATCAGCTGGATCACAAATTTGGAGTACAAACAATTATATGATTAGTTATAATAAATACAGAAAATCCGTAAAAGGTATAAAGTCAAGTATGGCTCCAGTAATTCTAATAATGGATCCTGTGCACAGAATGATTTCTGCAAAAATCAAAAGGAACAGAGTATGAATAATATTGCTGATAATGATATTACAGGGATTGCTGAAGTAAAGAAAGTAAATCTGCTTCCCTCACACTATGTTGCCATCGGTGCATCGGCAGGAGGGCTGGAAGCGATTGAAGCATTTTTTGAACAGATGCCTCCAAAAACAAATCTGGGATTTATTGTCATTCAGCATCTTTCTCCTGCACATAAAAGTATGATGGTGGAACTTCTTTCCAAGCGCACTGAAATGCCTGTTTACAGGGCTGAGGACGGAATGGAAGTTCATAGAGACAGCATCTATCTGATTCCTCCTAAAAAAAATATGACAATATTTCACGGGAAACTTTTTCTGAGCGATCATGAAGAAAATCCCAGAGGAATCAATCTCCCGATAGATATTTTTTTCCGGTCAGCCGCTGAAGATCAGGGGGAAAAAACTGTAGGAATCATTTTATCTGGGACAGGAAGCGACGGAACTAGAGGTGTCAGAGCCATCAAGGAAAATGGCGGAATGGTTATGGTGCAGGGAGAGGAAACTGCCAAATTTGACGGGATGCCTCGGAGTGCCATTGCAACAGGTCTTGCAGATTTTATTCTTTCTCCAAATGAAATGGCAAAGCAGCTTCTCCTTTACGTAAAACACCCCTTTACTGTCAAGTCGCAGAGATCAGAAACTCTTGTGACAGAAGATGATGTATATAATAAAATATTTTCTAAAATCAGAGAGAAGACAAAAGTAGACTTTACTTATTATAAGCCCAGCACAGTAGTCAGAAGAATTGAAAGACGAATGATGGTCAATCAGGTAAATGACCTCAGAGAGTACTCAAGACTTCTTGATGCTTCTCCTGTAGAAGTGACAAGTCTTTACAGAGACTTGCTTATCGGAGTCACAAGCTTTTTTCGCGACAAGGATATGTTTGAAGCTCTTGAAAACAGAATTCTGCCGGAATTTCTGGAAAATTATTCCGGAAAGGAGCTGCGATTCTGGGCGGCCGGCTGTTCTACCGGCGAAGAGGCATATTCAATTGCAATCCTGTTTAAGGAAGTTCTGGAAAAGATGAACAGGAATATTGATCTGAAAATATTTGCAACTGATGTGGATCAGGAAGCAATATTCCGTGCCGGCAATGGTGTGTATCCTGAAAGCATTGTTGCAGATGTTTCACCCACCCTTCTGGCCAAGTATTTTACAAAGAACGATGAGAACTTCGTGATCTCAAGAAGAATCAGAGAGATGGCTGTTTTCGCGCATCATAATATCATTAAGGATCCTCCCTTTACAAATATAGACCTGATTTCATGCAGAAACCTTCTTATTTATCTTCAGCCTGTGCTTCAGAGGAAGGTGCTGGAGTACTTCAATTTTTCACTCAATTCAGGAGGAATTTTAATTTTAGGGAGCAGTGAAACTACGGGAGAGCTTACTGATTTCTTTGACCCTGTCAACAGTAAGTGGAAGATGTATAAATCGAAGGGAAAAAGAAAAGTGACTGAAATTTCTCTGGATGCAAATACAAGAATCACCAGAGATTACCCAGCAGTCGTGAACCCGGCTTTTCCCAGAGCAGTGCAGGTTTCCAGGTTTCAGGAAGAAAAAGCACTGGAAAGGCTTCTGGAGGCTTCCTATGACTACCTTCCGCTGACGATTCTGGTAAACAGTGCAATGGAGATCATTCATATTGTAGGCAATGCAGACGGTTATTTCAGAGTTCCGTCCGGTAAAATGGTGAATGATATCGTGAAGATGATTCACCCTGATCTTTCCATTCCTATAGCAACAGGTCTTCAGAGAGTCTTCAGAAAGAAGGAAGAAGTCAGATACAGTAATGTGAAAATGGAAATTCATCATGAAATTATAAATATACAGATTCATATCCGGCCTGCTTTGGAAAAAAGAGAACAGGAGCCTCTAGCTGTAATATTTTTTATTGAAAAATCTGAAGAAAATAAGGATATTTCATCCAAGGATCATTCCGGTTACGATTTAGGGAAGGAAGCTGAACTCAGAATTCAGGATCTTGAACAGGAACTTCAGTTTACAAAGGAAAATCTGCAGGCAACTGTCGAGGAGCTTGAAACTTCCAATGAGGAACTTCAGGCAACGAATGAAGAACTGCTGTCCAGCAATGAGGAGCTTCAGAGCACAAACGAAGAACTCCAGTCTGTAAATGAGGAGCTTCATACAGTAAATTCAGAGTACCAGAATAAAATTGTAGAGCTGACTGAACTGAATTATGACATACAGAATCTTCTTCAGACTTCACAGACAGCTATTCTTTTCCTTGATGAGAATCTGGAGGTCAGAAGGTTCACACTGAAAATCAAGGAAATTTTCAATATTATAGAGACTGACATAGGCCGTGCATTCAAGTTTATTTCTCATTCACTTCAGAATGTAGACCTTGTATCAGCCGCAGTCAATGCAGCGGCAAAAACAGAAGTGTTTTCAAAAGATGTAAAATCCTCTGACGGAAAATGGTATCAGCTGAAAATATTTCCTTATCAGATTGCTCAAAACCAGTTTTCAGGAGTTCTTCTTCATTTCACGGAAATCACAGAGAGAATTATTCATGAGAGCAAATCCAATACATTCAGAGATCTTTTTCTTCTGGCTGAAAGCATAGGAGAGATGGGATATTGGGAATGGAGTCCTGATCTGGATACATTCAGCAGCACGGACGGCCTGATGCGGATTCTGGAAATAGGTGAAGGATCTACACTGGATAAATACAATGATTTTATAAATATGATATATCCTGATGACAGGTCACTGTTTCTGCAGGCTCTTGATCATGCAAAGAAACACGGCAAGACGTTTGATATCAGGCACAGGGTTCTGACTTCAAAAGGAAAAATTCTTACTGTTTCACAGATCGTCAGACTGAAAGGCAACCAGACCGAAAAACATGATCATGTCTGTTCTCTGGTAAAGTATGAACCGGATATGAAACTGGAAAAATTCGGTCTGGTGACATGGAGATAATTAAAATATATAGGAAATCTGCAGAAAAATCTCCCGTCCAGGCTGAGGATGGTAAGGGCTTACAAAACCGTCAGGGTTTCTGACTGCGGGCTGTACTGCATCAGTAGGGCGGACTGCGTTTCCGCTCTGTCTTCCCATTCCTGAATAGGCTCTGTTCAGAAGATTTCTTCCGATCAGCTGTATCTCCAGGCCTTCAACGCCCAGCAGATCCCTGTATGTCAGGGTTCCGTTCATTATAGTGTATCCCGACATATATCCGTCAGGCTTTCCTTCTGTCTGATAAGGATAACTTTTTGTGAAAAAATTCAGATCGTAAGGCTGAAAATATCTGTTGGTCACAGGAGCCTTTCTTCTTCCTGTCCAGTTCATCCTCAGATTCAGATTCAGCTTGGAAAAGAAAAGCATATTGATTCCAATATTTGCTTTCCTTTCAGCTATATTGTCAATTTCCTTACCGTCGTAAACCGGGGTGACTGAAGTGACGTTTCCTGCTGCATTCGCCTGTATGTCAAACAGAGTCTTGACATCTCTGTCTCTGGTCAGCGTATAATTTCCGAAAAGTTTTACTGTTTCAGTCAGAGCAGTATCAGCTTCGAGAGTAAAACCGTAAATATGAGTCGGTTTGAAGTTCTGGAATATATTTTGTTTTGACGAAGACAAATCAGGGTTTCTTCCTTCAGCAATCAGTCCGTCCAGAAAACTTATAAAATATCCTGCTTTAATTATAGAAGACTTATTTATATGAAACGAATTTTCAATTTCATAAGTTTTGATTTTTTGAGCCTTGAGACTGCTGTTGCCCCTGAATTCATCATAGAGCTGAAATACGGTGGGTGCCTTGAATGCCTCTCCGTAAAGAAACTTGACGTTGTACCAGTTGATTGGCTTGACGATGACTGCTGCTCTTTTGGTCCAAATTTTTCCATAATCGGAATCCTGGTCGTGTCTTACTCCGAGAGTCAATGAAAGCCTGTCATTGAAAAATTTCTGCTCATCCTGGACATAGGCAGAAGCTGTAGTTGAATAAAAAACTGTGGCGACAGACTGTTTTCCGGTTTCCCAGGTGGACTGAACTATATTTGAATTTGTGTCCTGCCGCCTGCCGAGAGAAACCCCGCCCACACCGTCACTGATGGACTGTCTGGTAAACCGGTCGAGCTGGAACCCTGCAACAAGGTGATTCGATTCAGTCATATTCCAGTTGAACTGCTGCTGCGCCCCGGTCATTGAGCTGGGACCATAGTACTGTTTCAGCTTGTCCGGAACAGATGATCTGGGAATTCCGTTTGAACCGATTCCGGGAAAGTCAATGCTCTGGTACCGGTATGTATATTCAAATCCTGTATCCGGCATAATGGAAGTGTTCCTGTAATAGATTCTGCTCAGAGAGGAAAGATTCTGTGTAATGGAAGTTTCATATGCTGTATTTACAAAATATCCTCGATGATGCTTCTGAAACGGGATACCTGGGGTATTTGTAAAGTATTCATAGGAAGGAACATAGGAACCCAGTCCTTCTCTCAGATCCCATATATTGAAACCCAGACTGAATCCGTCTTTTGAGAGAGCTCCTCTCACAAAAAAGTCCTTTGCTGAATTGTTGAATCCGTCAGGGAGTTTCTTTCTTGCACCGAAAAATGTATCATTATTGATGACGCCGTATTCTGAAGTCTGAACCTTGTCCGGTTCGTAGTTGTTATGAAAATAATTGCCAGGATCTGGACGTTTCAGGCCTCGGTCGCCTTCCGTGCTGTAATACCTTCCTGCCAGCTGAAATATCATATCATTCTGGAATTTATATGCAAACAAAGCTTCCGGCATATAGGTCCGATTTTTTCCTCCCTGCATCCTGGCCTCAGCCGCAATATTGGAAGATTTTTTTCCGAACAGTGATTTCCCTTTTCTGGTGATGATATTAATCAGACCAGCATAAGCATTTGCTCCATACAGTGCAGATCCTGGACCGAGAATAATCTCAATCCTTTCCACATCAATAAGAGTTGTGTCAAACTGCATATGTCTGAGCCATCCGTTTCCGATGTCATTCTGAATGATGCCGTTTTCCATAATCAGTATCTGAGTCTGCCCGACGTCCGAAATACCCCGCAGAATCATATCAGTAGGATATTCCCCCGAATCATTGAATGAATTAAAATCAAAGCCGGGTACATCCTGCAGAAGTTCAGTGATTGTCCTGTATCCTCTTTCATGAATTGTATCTCTGGTAAATACGATCACCTTTGAAGGTGCTTCCGAAATCTTCTGACTTTTTCTCGATGCAGTGACAACCTCGTCCTCGCCCAGCTGACTCAGTATTTCCTTGGACTTCCCTGTCTTGTCTTCCTTTGCAAGACTGAACTGAATTTCTTTTCCGATCGGCCGGGAAAGAAGATTGTCATATATATTTTCGCGGATTTCCGTCTTGGACGGATTGGAAAGGACGGAGAATGAAACTGTATCAGAAAACTTCTGAATGACTCTCTTTTCATCCTCCTTGTATTTGTCTTCAAACCTTCGGAATTCCTCACCCAGAGACTCTGTAATATCATTTGTATACCGTATGACATCCACAAGGTTTCCTGTCTTCGGATCATACAGCAGTGCATAGACTGTAAGAATTTTCTTTTCTTTATTTCTTTGATAGTAAGTTTCAATATAATATATGGAATTGTTCTGATTTGCAGATTTTAGTCCCGCCTGTCTGCCTCCGGAACTGACTGTCACTGCAAAATCTTTCTGATTGAGAGAGTTCGAAAGAGCTGAATCAACTGCAGTTTCCAGACCCGAGTCGGCTTCAGACTTATACGGAACAGAACCGGCCAAAGTCACATTTTTGGAAACGTCCTTGGAAAAAAGATGACCTACAGTTAAAAAAATGATAATCAGTATTTTCAGAAGTAAGTTCATATTTTAATCAGTGTATCAGCTTTTTTTCAGTGAATCAGACCGTTCCGTCTCTTCTGATTCACTTCCGTATATAAAAGGCATAAAAATGTAAATACGCAGATGCAATACTCCCGGAAACCGGTATTAATCCGAGTACATTTTTTTCTGTCTGTCTTAAAATGATTTTTCGGAATGAGACAGAAAATCAATAATTTCTTTATTCTCTGACTGCGTAAAATATGACTGAAAAAATTTATGAATAACTCATTTTATAAAGCAACTGAGTGCTTGCAGGTAAATATTCTTTAAAATTTCGGCTTTATGTCAAGTATGAAATAAGTTGACTTATTTTTCAGGGCAGGGATCTGGAAGAAGCGTTTTTATTCCGTAACTCACCTTACGCCTACGGCCGCAGGTGGGGCGTTTTGGACAGGAACGCCTGTCGGCTGCACAGATGCAGAAATTCTATTTTGAGCGTCTGCTTTAAAAAAGCAGGAAAGGGGCTCTCGGAAAAAATGGCGAAGTGATTTATTCTTCAAACAGTGCGGCAGTTCAGAAAACCGTTGAGTTTGTCCCTGGTATTTTTATTTTTCAAATGAGAAAGAACTGAAGTTTCCAAATCGCACCCAACGCTGCATCAATGGCTGAAACTGATTGGCTTGACTTACGGATGAAAAACTCTTTCCTCTTATAATAGCAATGATTTCTTTTTCTTGATTGAATGCCAATCGATTCGAAAAATTTTCAGATGAGCAGAGATTTTTGGACAAGATTTACTGCGGAATAAGAAGTATCCAATGGAGAATGATAAATGAACAGAATACATATCAATATAGGAATTTACTTTCTTTATATTATAGTAACTGCTTTTCTGTGTAAATTCTTCCACAAGATAAACCATATTATTACAGATGGTTCTTGGCTTGCTTCAATTGTCTTCCTTGGTCTGCATCTGCTGATTACTCTTATTCTCGGTATCATAAACTTCCGAAATAGAGTTGCAAGGGAAGAATATTTCATTTCTTTTCTGTTTCTCCTTCTTATTGGACTTCCTGGATGTTTCTTTTCTTTCCTTATTATTATAATAGCCTGAGTATGCCTTTGGGCTTCTTCTGTCAAATGGCCGCCCAAATGGGACTTCTATCTGTATTCTGCTTGAAATTATTTTTCTGATAATTCATATTATAATTACACTTATTTTGAGTCACCCGTACTTCTTCAGATTCAGCCGCAGCGCGTTCAGCACAACTGTCACTGAGCTGAGTGCCATTGCCGCCCCTGCAATCCATGGTGCAAGGAAACCTGCTGCTGCGACTGGGATGCCGAGAGAATTGTATGCGAGTGCCCAGAAGAAATTCTGGCGGATATTCTGAACAGTGTCTCTGCTGATTTTGACTGCATCATAAATCCTCATCAGATCTCCCTTTACAAGCACAATGTCGGCAGTTTCAAGAGCTGCATCCGTGCCATTGCCCATCGCAATTCCAACGTCGGCGGCCGCCAGAGCAGGTGCATCGTTGATTCCGTCTCCTGCCATCCCTATTTTCCGGGTTTCTCTGATTTTCCGGATGATCTCTGATTTTCCTTCCGGCAGAAGAGCAGAATACACTGACTCAATTCCTGCCTTCTCTGCAATTGCAGATCCCACTGTCTGATTGTCTCCTGTGAGAAGAACAGTTTCGATTCCGAGAGAACGGAGTCTGCCAAGAGCAGTGACTGCATTCTCTTTCAGAAGATCCTGAACTGCAAAAACTGCCCAGGATTTTTTTTCTCCTATGACTGCAGAATAAATCAGTGTCTTGGCCTGTTTTTCAAAATACTCTGCCGGCTTAAGTTCTTCAGGGATTGACAGTCCGCTGTCTGTAATGAATTTTCTACTTCCTATCATGATAAATTCATCATTTATATTTGCACGGATTCCTCCGCCTGCTTCTGCCTGAAAGTCCTTTACCGGCAGGATGTCCGCGGAATTTTCTTTTCCAAACCGGAGAACAGCCTTTGCCAGAGGATGTTCCGACATAGACTCAGCAGATGCAATTTTGGAAAGGATTGCAGACTGAGAATCTCCTGAAAAAATATAATCAGTCACTTCGGGCCTTCCGACAGTGAGTGTGCCGGTCTTGTCAAATGCAATTGTCTGAAGAGTCGCAGCAGATTCCAGTATCTCTGCATTTTTGAAAAGAATTCCATAGGATGCGGCTTTCCCGGTTCCGACCAGAAGAGAAACAGGGGTGGCAAGTCCGAGAGCACATGGACAGGCAATGACAAGAACTGCAATCGCCTTTTCCAGAGCACCCGCAAAATTTCCCGGCTGAATAAATACAAACCAGAGAATAAAATCCAGAACGGAGATCAGCACAACGACAGGCACAAAGTAGGCAGATATACGATCAGCAATTTTCTGAATGGGAGCCTTCGAGGAAAGTGCATCTTCCACAGTCTTAATGATGGATGCCAGAAGGGTTTCATTGCCTGTTCTGTCTGCTCTTACAGTCAGCACGCCGCTTCCGTTTACGGTTCCTCCCATCACTCTGCTCTGAACGGTCTTTTCAGAAGGAATGCTCTCGCCGGTCAGCATTGATTCATCCACTGCGCTGAATCCTTCCAGAACAGTTCCGTCTGCGGGAATCTTTTCTCCAGGCTTGACGAGAAATATATCACCAGGTTTCAGATACTCTGAGGGAACAAGAGTCCATTCCTCGCCTTTTCTGATTCTGGCATTTTCTGCCTTCAGACTCAGAAGGGTTTTCACTGCATCTGAACTCTTTCCTTTGGCCGCTGTTTCCATCCATTTTCCTGCAATCAGGAAGGTAATCAGAACGGCTGATGTTTCATAATAGAGAGGCGGAAATGCAGAATGATGCGGATGGAGACCATTTTGTATATAAAAAATATCTCCATTTGCAGATCCGGCAGAAAAACTCGAAATGAGGCTGTAACCGAATGCCGCCGATGTTCCGAGTGCCACGAGTACATCCATATTGGAAGATCTGTTCTTCAGAGCATGATAAGCTCCTTTATAATAGGAAAAACCTACCCAGAACTGAACAGGAGCCGCCAGAAGAAACTGAATCCAGGGATGCATCAGAATTCCCGGATCAGGCAGAAAGGAAAGTGCAGGAAAATGCGAAACCATTGAATACAGAAGCGGAACTGAAAAAAGAGCAGAAAGAAAGAAGCGGAATTTCAGCTTCCGAAAATCCTTTCTGTGTTCATCTTCTGCAGACTTGATGCTTTTTTCATTATGAACAGATGCCTTATATCCCAGATCCTCCACTTTGGCAAGAATCTCTTCCTGCGAAAGTCCGGGACTGAAACGGATGAATGCAGTCTCCCTGGCAAGATTGACCCTGGCTTCTTCCATACCGGAAAGCCTGGAGAGACCTCTCTCTATTCTGAGAGCACAGTTGGCACAGGTCATTCCGAACAGATCAAGAGTCAGTTCTTCTTTCGGTTTCGCTTCTTCCATAATCAGACCTTAGAGCCTAAAGAATATCCTTCTTCATCCAGATTCATCTTTACTGCTGAAAGAACGGTTTCATTTGCTTCCGATTCCAGTTCCACTGTTCCATTTTTAAAATCTGCAGATGCCTGAATCCCTTCTTTTGCAAAAATCTTCTGCACTGTCATTGCACAGTGTCCGCAGGTCATTCCTGAAAGACTGTATTTTACCTTCATCTGATTCTCCTTGCGGGATTTACTGACGGCAAATCCCTCTGTTATCATTTTCCTTTTCCCGTCGACAGTGCGGTCAAGAGGAAATTATAAAAAATTTGGATTTTGCATTGACCGAAACTGCTGACAGGATCAATAAAAGAACTGATCCCAAGGAGTGAAGATGAGAATTCTGCTGTCATTTCTGCTGATGCTGTCCTGCAGGACGAACTCACCAATCAAAAACGCAGTTCAATCCAAATATGCAGGAATCTATGCAATGAGAGACGCTGTATATATGACAAAGTTTTTTAAAATGAATTATAAATACATCAAGGAAGGAAGACATTGGTACTGTATGGATTTGGATACAGAGAGGTCTAAGGCCACTATGTATTTTTTGGACGGTCAGAAAAAGGAACTTTCAGTCTGGTCTACTGGTAAAGAAAATGAGATGATTTTATCAGATGGGAACAAGCAGATCCAAAGTAGTTTGCAGAAAAGACCAATAGAAAAGGGCAATAGGCGTGAGGATGGTGAAATCATTCTATTTTCTGAAAGAGATGCTGACTTGCACAATTTTGAAGAATGGCACAGACTTGGATTTACTGGAATGGGATTATTCAAGCCCCCCACTATTCAGAGTTGCTTGGAAACAGCGAAAATAGCTCTCTTTTCTTATACAAACGTATTAGAGGTCATAGAGGAAGCTTACAATCAGGGAGAAGATTTAAAACGAAGAGAATGCCTAGTTAGATACAATGCTGGAAATCCAAAACCAAGTGATGCATTGCCACCCGGAATTTATGACCATTGTAAAGGATTTCCCTGGGGGAATCCAGATATGCTCAAGGAGAAAGATTGCATTATTCAATACGGGAAATGCACAAAACCGATTGAGCCTGATGACTGAGAATCAGTCGTTACATTCAAAGCAAAATCAGTTGAGTTGAATTAGGTGTTCCTAAATACAGCCAGCAACTTCCACAGGGAGACTGCGAAGAAATGCGAGCGAGGTAAATACTCGCATCGCAGATATGGGTTTTCTGCTACCCGCCCCTGCTCACAAGCGTGGAAGCCGCTGCGAAGCTCGCAACCTGGCAGGCTTAATTTCCTACGCAAAAGGCTTTCGGAAATTTACCTCTTTACCCCACTTTCTTTTTAGCAGCTTCTACATAGACGAGCAGTACAACTGCGAGGTCTGCAGCAGCCTCCAAATTTGCTGGGGCGAAGCGGGTGGACGAGAAAAAAAGAAAGTAGGGATAGAATATATTGATAAAGTAAAGTATTTTATGAAAACAGAAGAGACTGAAAAGTCAGTCCTTTGCAAAAAGCATAGAACAGATCCAAAGACAGCGTCTTTGAAAACCTTGCACCGCTGACGCTGATCTGTTCCGGCTTCAACCGTCTGGCAGGATTTGTATTGATTTTTGACTGTAAAGATACTTATATTCCTGAAAGCCTGCCTCTCCGACAAGCCATAAAGAAATCAGACAGATTTTTTCTTCAATCTGTAAGTTCTCAGTTCGGACTGGTATTCCCGAATCTTTATATCCTGCGGCTCCGTTCCATTGAGCACAGAGATTACATCCTGGCGAACCGTCTCATCAGAGAGATAGTAATTATGGCTTGTGATATCGTCAGCGATTGCAAGAACCGGTTCTACATTGACGACTGTTACCTTGTCCGGAAGTATTCTGGAATTTCTCGGTCCTCCTGCACCGAGTCTGTCAGGATTTCCTTTGGTAATATCACTGATAATATAAAGATCTATATAAACAGTCAAACAGGATTCTGCAGATTGATATTGAAGAGCTAAAACCGTTTTCCTGCAGTTTCGGTATCCAAGGAGGACTCATATCCTGTCTTTATCCCGAAAAGCAGCCTTGAAAACAGTGGAACTTAGAGGACTTGATCCTAATTCTGAAACTCTCAAACTGCTTGAAAAATATGTTATCGTGAAAAAATCTAAAAATCCCTGTAGCAGCTTAATGGGTACACTAATCTTGTTTAATCCTTCAAAGTATGATCGTCATCCAGTATATCAATTCCAACTATACCTAGCACAAAATCAAAAACTTCTAATACGTTAAATTCAATTGCAACACCTATAATTGAAGCACCTGCTTTTCCGCCTATTCTGCCATATCGCGAAATGCTTTTATTATCTCCAAAGTTATCGAAAGTTGCTTCTTCATATTTTTTTTTATCATTTCTGTAAGAATTATGGTTTGGAAAAATCGAATCACCACCGCTTGGAGAATATTTTTCTTGATAAAAAACTAATATCGAAGAAGAATGCCAATTACATTTATAATAATTATAATTCTCTCCTCTTCTGCTCATATCGGCCTTAATACGTGATTCAAATTCGGAGTATGGTCTGGAAATGCAAAATTCTGCATTCTTTAAATTGATTCCATATACCTCTTCTCCTCTATGAAGACCAAATAGAACTGGACCAGCTGTTATCTCAGCTCCAGTTGAACCTTGGTTTATTTGTAATGATACGATATCTAAGAAATCATTTCCTCTGTTTTGAAAGTAATTAGAGATTGAAACACAGTTGGAAAAAATGAATATCATCGAGTATATAAAGAAATTATTTTTCAGTAACATAACAGATGTCCTTAGCTTTGTATTCTTTATTTTCAGAAGCTGCATTATTTTCTCTTGAATGGATATCGTCGTAGTAAATATCTATTCCAGCAAAACCTAAAATAAAATCTAAAAGCTCGCCCGGATTCACTTCAACAGCAACACCGATCAATAAAAGACTTGCTTTTCCGCCAAACCTTGAATATGAAGCTCTATCTAATGCTCTATCAGTACCGCAACCAGGCACATATTTATATCTCCCGTATGCAATGGAACTTTTAGGAACTTCAAAAATTCCTTCTCCAAGATCCTGTGCCGTATATTCATAATGACCTAAAACATTTCTATCAAAACCAATAAATACAGTTCTTGACCTAAAATTAGATTCATTAACTGCTCTTTTTCCAATATAGTTAATGTCTCCTCCTTTGTATTCAAAATAAGTTCCGGAAAATTCTCCGTTCACATACAAACCTGTTGAAAGATGTCCGACTTGAACTTCAGCACCTATCGGATAATAAATAATTCCAAAACTTGCGATATCTCCAAAATCATTTGCTCTGTCTTTTAAATAGCTGTTTAGAGAATTGCAATTAGTTAAAATAAAAACTAGAAGTAAAAAGATAATCTGTTTGATTTTCATAAACACTCCTTTATTTAAAAATGGAATTGAGCTGGAACTCCTAAATAAATTAATTATTTCCAACTGCTCAACCTCCGCCTTTGCCTCCTTTTTTTATTTTGCTGATTACTTTTCCTTTTTCTGTATAACCTGCTTCCAGGAAACTAGACTCATCGAAATTAGCTGTGAAATAAATAGATTTAATTTTGCCACCAGCAGCAAGATCGACTAATGCTTTCTCCGGGCTTGAGTCTTGAGAAGCAAAATCTGCTCTGACTTTTTTTAAAAGTTCAGCCGGAAAATATTTATCAAAATCATCTGCTTTTAATGAGTAGCTTCCGCTTAGATCACGCCCATTTTTATTTGAATACAAAGATACTGTCGGTGAATTGGAATCTTCTTGGACTAAAAGGATTTCACAAAGATAATAATCATCATTATTCCCTGTCACACTCCAGGAGCAATTTTTTAGATCATACTTTGGTGTAAATTTCTGAATTGCTTTTTTAACAACATCAGGAACTTTCACTTCATCTTGTGCAGCGATACTGCCGATTAACGATATTAATAAAAATAGAAATAAACTTTTTTTCATGCCGTTCTCCTTGAAGTGTCCCAAATTCCGTTAGAGTTTTCAGAACACGAAGTATGGTCATACTGTCATACAGTCTAGGTTTTGTCAATATTAAATTTACTAAATTTACTTATAAATAAATTCAGTGATTTGACACCTTTTACTTTCCTGAAACTTTTTTCCTGATAGAGCAGTGATATGCTGATCCACCTGTCCAGCATATCTGAATGCAGATTCCACTTCTTTACCCTACGCAGACTGCTTTTGGGAACGGAAAACGCGGATTCAATCAAATTGGTTGTATTAAATGATTTCATCAGCTCGCCCGGCGTATGACTTATCTCGGACAGCCATTTGGAAACTGACTCCAGTTCTTTTCTGGCATCCTCAAATTTATTGCAGGAGAATATTCTGTCATATCTGAGCTTGAACATGGAATTGATACTTTCCGGGAAGCATTGCATAGATATTCCGGAGTTTGTGAATTTTGCATCTCTGTATAAATGCTCTTTCTCCAAACCTGTCAAGAACTGCACGCTTCAGAGATCTGCAGCCGTCTATTCAGTACAATATATTATCAGTAAGCTTAGCTTCCTTCTCTTCGATAAGATTCAGAAGTGATCTGACTGTTTCAGTAATCTCTGATGAACCAATAGAATAGCCTATGAAATGCCCGTGTTCCCCTCAGAATCCACTCCCAAAGCCGTTACGACAGCCTGACCGCTTACGTATGTCACGTCAAGAATCAGTGCAAAAAATATCCTGGCAGTAAATTTCCTTTCTCTGAACTCCTGAACTGTCCTGTGGGACTCTTCAATGAATCTTCTGGATACAGAACTTTTTGACGGCCCTGCATCTTCTGCCAGCTTCTCAATTATCTCCTCATACTTCCTTGCACTTACACCGGCAGACACAAGTTCCAAAACCCGATCATTCAAATTCTCACTCTTTCGAAGCCTGCTGTAGTTTTTCAGTTTTACTTCCCTTCTGAATTTCGAACTCCGGAACGACGTAGCGGAGCAGCGTGAGCGTGCTCGCATCGGAGATTCTGCCCTCCTCTGCACCGAAGGCGCAACAGTAATCTGAAAGTTCTGAATCCGGAACTTCCGAAAAAGTTTCATAGGGATAAACTTTCCATTCTGGATATCAGTGCGGAGGATATTTCCGGAAACAAGTTTCTGATTGAAATGCAGGCCGCTCCTCAGAAAGAATTTCCCAAGAGGGTTCTTCTGTACTGGTCGAAGATTTATTCCAGAAGTCTGACCAAAGGAAAACAGTACCAGAAACTTCCCAAAGTCTATTCCTTCAATTTTCTGAATTTTTCACTTTATCCGGAGGAGAAAGAATTTCTGTTTCAGTTCAGAGTTCTGGAAACAAAACATTTATTTCCCTTGACAGAGGATCTGGAAATGAACATTATAGAACTGCCGAAGTTCCTGAAGGAACTGGGAGATCTGCAGTGCGAGTTTGAAACGTGGCTGATCTGAATGAAGTAAAGAAACTTCTGAAGAAATAGTCCTTTACGGATAACGTTTCTGCAGATCATTTATTTTAAATATGCCTGATTTTACCGGACAATTATACAGGAGAAATTTATGAAAAATATATTTGTTATTGTATCATTTATTATGATATATTCAACCGCATTTTTATATGCAGAGGAAAAAGCATCTTTCAAGACTGACTCAGAAAATCAGAGTGCAAAAGACAGGCTGATCGGTCATTGGAATCTTTATTCAAAACGCGGCAGAACAACAGGGGAATCTCTGCAGCTGATATTCAGAAATGACGGCACTGGAACTGTTATTGAAACAAAAAGGAATAAAGAGGAAAAGGAAAATATATCCTGGACCGTCCGCGAAAACATCGAAAAGGAAATCACTCTTTTCATTGAATCCAAGGACAGTAACAAAAAAGAAGAAGGACTGATCAAATTTGAAGGGGAATGTCTGATTATAGATGATTCCTGTTTCAAGAAAGTGAATGCAGTTTCTGATTCAGAAAAAGAAAAGAGAAGAGCTGAGCTTATGGAGAAAATGATCGGCGACT
Source organism: Leptospiraceae bacterium (assembly GCA_035345895.1). Classification (GTDB taxonomy): domain Bacteria; phylum Spirochaetota; class Leptospiria; order Leptospirales; family Leptospiraceae; genus DAORDI01. The sequence goes on along the minus strand of DAORDI010000013.1, from coordinate 20,046 downwards.
GGTATATGGAATCCGAAAACGGCAGACCTCTAAAAGAAAAACCGCAATTCACTCTTAGAAAAAACGGCACTGGTACTGGTGTATTAAAATCACGCGGTAAAGAGGAAAAGAAAGAATACAATTGGACTGTTATCGAACAGACAGATGGAGGATGGAGATTTTCCATTATAGAAAAGGAAAGTGGAAGAAATCATGGAGGGATGATTAGTTTTGAAGGGGATTGTCTGATGGTGGACAAGTACTGTCTGAAAAAAATAGAACCTTCTTCTAATAATGATGCCGAAAAGAAAAAAAATGAACTTATAAATAAAATTGTCGGTACATGGGCTGCGGCTTCTGAGAACGGAAAACCGATTCCTGATTCACTTCAGTTCAGTTTCCGAAAAGACGGTACCGGCACTGCAGTTGGAGATATCGACGGAAAAACGGAGCAGAAAGAGTTTAACTGGACAGTTTCAGAAAAAGAACCGGATCAGTGGGTAATGGCTGTTGCGGAACAGGGCAAGGAAAAAAACGAAGAAGGGCCTATCCGATTTGAAGGAGAATGTCTTATGATAGAAACCATATGTCTGAAAAAAACAGACTCAGTATCCGCTGCAGAGACGGAAAAAATGAAAGAGGAGATCAGTCAAAAAATCATCGGCGATTGGGATCTGGAAACTGAAAATGGAAAAGCTGTTCCTTACGGAGAAAAGGCCATTGTTTATTTTTACAGAGACGGGAAGGGAAAAACTGTAACTGAAACTGCAGACCGCAGAATGAAGACTGAAGAGTTTATCTGGAAGATATTTTTAAAAGATAAGGATCAGTGGATGATTTCTTTCAAAGAGCAGAGCGGCAGACGAAACCGCATCGAAACAAAAGAAATCAGTTTTAAAAATGACCGTTTTTATATAGGAAGTCTTGGGCTTAAAAAAAGGGAAACTTCCAGTCTCAATCCTGTCATCCCGGTGAAGACCTTGGACGGCATACTTTCCCATTTAAAAGCTAAGTGGAACAGACAGTCAGAATAATAATAAATTGGCATATTATTAGAGGACAAAATGAAACATCCTTTCAGAGAAGAAAGTTTTTCGGGTCAGAACGTCAGCTATACCGCAGAAAACGGGGAATGGTATATGGGAGACATTAAGAACGGAAAAATGAGTGGAAAAGGTCAGCTGATTCTCCCGAATGATGACAGATATGAAGGTGATTTTCTGGATGATTTAATGCACGGGGAAGGAGTATTTGCATTCGCAAATGGAAACAGATATGAGGGTCAGTTCAAGAATGATAAAATGCACGGAAAAGGCAAATACAGTTTCAGCGACGGAACTGTATATACTGGCAGTTTTAAAAATAATAATTTAGAAGGGAAAGGAACGATGGTTTTTCCAAACGGGGAAAAATATACAGGGCAGTTCAAAGCGGGGAAGTATGACGGGGAGGGAACATATTTCTATGCGGATGGAAACGTATATTCCGGTGAATTCTCTGACGGATTAAAAAATGGGAACGGGAAGATGAAGTATGCAGATGGAAGTGTATATGAGGGGCAATTTAAAAAAGATATGATTCACGGAAAGGGGACTTATATTTTTTATTACGGTGATAAATATACAGGTCAGTTCGAAAACGGAAATCGAGAAGGTAAAGGCACTTATACCTTTAATGATGGCAGTGTTTATGAAGGAGAATTTAAAGAAGATGCTTTCTGCGGTCAGGGAATCTATAAATACAGCGACGGAAGCATATACACCGGGGAAATGAAGGACAGCCGTAAAAACGGTAAAGGAATTTATATCTATGAGGATGGAGGAAAATATGTCGGTGAGTTCAGTAATGATGAATTCAACGGAAACGGAACTCTGACTGTAGGATCAGACGAGTATATCGGTGAATTCAAAGAAGATGTTTTTGAAGGACAGGGAACTCTTACCTATGGGAACGGCGACCGTTACATCGGTGAATTCAGGAAAGGTGAGAAGGAAGGTATAGGCACTTATCTATTTTCCAGCGGGAATAAATATGTCGGCGAATTCAGAAACAGCGCGATGAACGGTACAGGAACATTTACATATTATGACGGATCTGTATATACAGGAGAGATGAAAAATAATATGTGTGAAGGAAAAGGAACTTTGAAATATGCGAGCGGGGACACGTATACAGGCGATTTCAAAAAAGATAAAAGAGACGGGTATGGTACCTATCTGAAAATAAACGGAGATAAATACATTGGCGAATTCCAGGATGATCTCAGGAACGGAAAGGGGACCTATACCCTCGCTGACGGGGACAGTTACACAGGAGAGTTCAAGGACAATCTTATGCACGGTCAGGGTGTGTTCACATATTCTGACGGAAGAAAAATTTCCGGTGAATTCAGAAACAATGAACCGGTAAGCTCTCCCTGATAAATTTCAGTTATATTTTTTTCAAATTACTGAATACTGCATACATTTATTTCTTTTTTGTTCTTTCGCAGCACAAAACTGAATGCACGTCTGTAAAAGAGAAAAAGAGGCCATATTTGAAATGACATATTATATGCAGACGTACCCATTTCAGTTTGCGAATGTACAATTACATCTGTCTCTATTTGAAAAACTAACTCAGTAAAAAAGCCCATTTTTCTTTGACAGAAAGATAACAATCCTTAGAATTGATTCAGATCTTTTCTGACTTGAAAAAGGAAAGAAAAAAATGTTTAATGTAGAGTATACTTATGAAAATTCATTCTATACCCGGAAAACTCGATGTAAGCTGGCTGGAAGACGTAAAGGCAATTCTGGACAAATGGTACAGTTACAGTGTCTCACTTGCAGAGTTTCGTGAAGCGACACTTGAGAAAGGTCTTGTTCATTCCAAGCAGAACAATGGAAGGGCCTATATAGTTGACTCAAGTGAAGCAACTGGAGTTTTCACAAGAGAAATTCAGGACTTTATCGGAACCGATATATTCCCTGCCTATGCGGCGGGCGGAATTCAGTATTTTATCACCATCAGCTCAGAGAAAAGCACTCTCACGGATATGAATGTCAAAACCTACTCCAAAAAAGTTGGACCTGCAGGAATTATTCTGGTTGAAGTAAACAGTCTGAACGAAGCAGTTGATTTCCTGAAGAACAACCCCTGACAGTCTTAGGGTCTTCCGGATGGAAGTTCGATGAGCCAGTGTCTGGCTTCCTCCGGATCCAGGAAAAGTTTTTCTTTCTGTGAATTGTTGGCTGAAACCGTTTCATAAAAATGATAGTCTTCAGACTCTTTTGAGACAATCAGTGCTCTTCGAATCCGCCTTGCATCCGTTCCAAAGGATGCAGCGATTTTTGCAATCATCTGAGGAAGTTCGTAAATTTCTAAAGTGCTGAGTTTCACTGATGCATCACGGTAATCATTCAGTATTTTGGTACATCCGGTTTCGGCAGTGATCCGAGCATGAGCAGTGAATACTTCCTTTAAGACGAGGAGAGAAATTTCGCCGCTTACCTTACATTCAATAATATCTGTTTTTTGATTATATATTGCGCTGAAAGACAAAATCTCCTCCGTTTTAAGTCAGTGATACAGTGATCAGTAAAAACGGCAACAATATAACTGAATATAAAATATTCGGTGTTCAGGCCGTCTCCTGATTAGATGAAGATTTATCCATTCAGACTCAGCCGAACATCTGTTCACTTTAATTGATATCCCTGCAGGAAATCTATTCTCTTCCGGCAGCCTGAGTTCAGGTTTTAACAGACTCACCTAAGCCGGAAAGCGACAGAATCTTCTCATACTGAACGGAATGAAAGTTTCTTGACCGGATACCCTGTCTGCATACTGTGAATTACTTATCAGAAGCGGTTCAGAAAATTTCGCTCAATGAAGAATCTGTATAATAACAAGGAACCTATGGAAAAAGAAAACAGTTCAATAAAGGCGGTCATTACAGGTGCAACTGGAATGGTCGGTGACGGAGTGCTGATGGAATGTCTGAATCATCCGAATGTAACGGAGGTATTGGTCATCGGAAGGAAAAAATGCGGCCGCGTTCATCCTAAGATGAAGGAAATTGTTCATTCGGATATGTTTGACATCAGCCTGATTGCCGATCAGCTTTCAGGATATAATGCCTGCTTCTTCTGCCTGGGGACTACATCTGTAGGAAAGACTGAAGAGGAGTATAACAGAATTACCACTATACTGGCTGTTGATTTTGCAAAAGTCCTCCTTCAAAAGAACAGTGCAATGACATTCTGTTTCGTTTCAGGAGCCGGGACAGACGGTACTGAGAAAAGCAAAACAATGTGGGCCAGGGTGAAAGGAAAGGCAGAAAACGAGCTGATGAAACTCCCGTTCAAAAAAGTATTCTGCTTCAGACCCGGTTTTATGGATCCTTCAGAAGGTCAGAATAATGTTCACAGCGGCTACAAATATCTTGGATGGATATATCCTGCAGCAAGAAAAATTTTTCCAAAATATTTCTCCACAATGAAAGAAGTCGCTCTTGCTATGATTCATTCTGTTTTGTACGGGTATGAAAAGCAGGTTCTGGAAGTAAGTGATATGGTGGAGCTGGCAAAAAGAGGTTAATCTGCAAATTTACTTGACAGAAAAAACAGATTCTTTCTAATCCTACAGGTACTCATTTTGATCTTTGAGGCCAAAACAGTGAGTCTGCAGAACCTGGACTGCTGACCGCAAAAAGCGGTAAATACAAATGTGACACCGGCTTTTTCTATGCTGGCAGTAACAAAATATATATTAAGGATTAATGACTATGTCGGAATTTCCAATTCGTTCCATTGCCGTCTATAAACACGGGATCGGTTTTTTTTCCCGCAGAGCCAAGTTTGAAAATGAAGAAATCCGGCTGAAATTCAGGAAAGAAATTATGGATGACATCCTGAAAAGTTTCACCGTGATTGAACACGGAGAAGGAAAAGTTCTGGGTGTCGATTTTGATACGTCTGAAACTAAGGAAGATAAGCTCAAGAATACATCAGTGATTCTGGAAGAAGGTGCAAGTCTTCTTCATCTTCTGCAGAGTCTGCGAGGCAAAAAAGTAAAACTTCATCTTCAGGATAACAGGATGCTGACAGGCATTCTGATGGGTTCTGATGAAACAAAGGATGAAGAGAACTGGGGTACCACCAGAATCTCAGTCATTCAGGAAGGAACTAAAAAAATTGGCATTGTGCAGATCGGTGAAGTCACAGAGTTGGAAATTCTGGACTCATCCTCTTCATCGGATCTGGAATACTTTTTGAACGTATCCGGTGCACAGGAAACACACTGCAATATCACAGTACGTCTGACTAAGTCGGCACATGATCTGGAAGTATCCTATATTGCACCTGCCCCGCTTTGGACTGTCAATTACAGGTTTGTAGCTTCAAAGGAAAATAAATCTCTTTTGCAGGGATGGTCAATTTTTCACAATTCACTGGAAGAAGATCTGAATCAGGTGCGTCTTTCTTTCATTACCGGGATGCCAATCAGTTTCATTTATGAACTCTACAATTCCTTTACCCCAGGAAGACCCCATGTACGGGAAGAGGAAAGAAACGTTCCCGCACCGATCACATTTGCACCCCCTCCGAAAAGGGCAGAGAAAAAGATGCGAGAAGCTGAAATGGCCGGTGATTATCCTCAAGAAGAAATGGATGATGAATCATCGGATGATTTTGCCGATCTGAGTCTTCCTACGCTGAATTCATCTGTGGAAGTGAACACAGAGTCGAGAGAAAGAGATGAGGCTTTTCAATACACTGTTTCCAATCCAGTTTCAGTAGAACGAGGAAAATCGGCAATGGTTCCAATCCTCTCTGGAAACCCTGAATTTAGAAAAGAGTATATTTATAATGAAAATAAATATAAAACCCATCCGTCTGCTGTCATCCGAATGAAGAATACTACTGGGCTGACTCTGGAAAAAGGTCCTATCATGATTTTGGATGAAGAAGGTTATTCCGGAGAAGGGATGCTGGATTTTACTCCGAAGGATGCTGAGGCGATGATTGCCTACGCAATAGATATGTCTGTAAAAGTCACAAGAAAAAATGTGACAGAAAGAACAGAAACAGCAATGAATTTGAAGGACAGATATATCACAAAAGAAATATATTATACTTTCAAATCGGAATATACTGTGGAGAATAAAGATTCCAAGCCTAAGACTGTCTTTATCGAATATCAGAGAGGTGCCAGTAATTTGAGTCTGATTGAGCCGAATACCCCTGATGAAACTACGCCGGATTATTACAGATTCAAGGTGGAACTGCCAGCATCATCTGAAAAAGTCTTGAAGATTGTGGAAAGACAGGAATCACAGGAAAAGTATGATATCTTCAATTTTTCTGCGGATACAGTGCGAATGTTTTTTAATTTTGCGAAACCGAGTGAAAAAGCCAAGGAAGTGCTTCTGAAAATTGCAGAGAGGTATTCTGAAATTGACGGACTTAAGCTGAAAATGGAAGATCTCAGAAAGGAAAAAGAAGGGATTTCCAGAAGACAGAATGATGTCCGAAAAAATATCGAAACATTCAAAAATGCAGATGAGCAGGAGTACAGACAGAAATTTATTCAGGAACTGATGAAAACTGAAACGAGAGTATCAGAAATTGATTCAGATCTGCCGGCAATTACAAAGAAGATTGAAGAAATAAACAGACAGATACTTGGAATGACGTTTTGAACAGATCTAAGCAGACACTTTTTTTCTGCTGGACTGTATAAGCGTATTTTAATATATATGAAGCATACGGAAAATACTTAAACTGCTTTGGTCAGGTGCGGAATCATTTCTGCCCCCAAAGCATTTATTTTTAGATAGACTGAGCAAAAAATGATTAATGAACTGATGAATATCGGCACTGATTTTATACTGAATCTGCCTAACAATATGCTCCTGTTCCTTTCAGGCAGACCGCAGATCGAATTTGACAATAAAAAACTGAATCCATCTCTTCAGCTCCTTGCCTCCGCAGTTGATATGCTTCCCGGATTTGAAACTCTCCCTGTTGATCAATCCAGGGCAATGCTGGAATTTCTTTCCGAAATCACTTTCCAAAAAAGATCTTACTCAGTCAAAACGGAAGACATTGTGATCCTGAAGGGCGACAGCAGAATGAAAGCCAGGGTCTATATTCCGAAAGACGGAAAGAGCCTGAAACCTGTACTTGTATATTATCACGGCGGCGGATTTGTTCTGGGAAGCATCAAATCTCATGATCAGGTATGCAGGAAAATTTCAGAAGCAGCCGACTGCATTGTTGTTTCTCCTGAATACAGACTGGCTCCCGAACACACATTTCCTGCCGCCTTTGAGGATGCAGCCGCTGCCTTCTCCTGGACACAGGACAATATACAGAAGTTTTCCGGGAATCCCAAAAGAGCAGCAGTCGGAGGAGACAGTGCCGGCGGAAGTCTTGCTATGGCAGTAACCATAGCGCTGAAGGAAAAAATAAAGAAACCATATTATAGTTGGCTTATATATCCAGGTACAGATTTTTCCAGACAGAGGGATTCAGTGAAAAGATACGGAAAGGGTCTTGGGCTGACAAAAGCAATGCTGGATATGTTCAGAGACACTTATTTGCCGAATGAATTTGACAGATTCAGATATGAAGCATCTCCTGTTCTTGCTGATGATTTTTCAGGAATCTCATCTGTATATGTTTCCATCGCAGGATTTGATCCTCTGTATGACGAAGATCTTGCATTGGTTAAGAAACTGGAAAGTGCAGGTATTAAGACAGATTATGAATGTTATGACAGTCTGATTCATGGATATATCTCCATTACTGCCATACCGGAATGCAGATCCGCTTTCGAGAATGATATCCGTTACTTGAGAAAAGCACTCCATTCCTGAAGAAGCTGTGCAAATTTAATGAACGGAATGACTCTTGTTCTGAATTTGGAATTCTCATAATCTTCATCACCTGAATGCACTTGGTAGAACTGAGGGACATCCAGTCTTTCTGAAAAATATTTTATATGTGGACTTATTTCTTTTTCGGAAAGTTTGCATTCCACGGCAAACTTGGGATTTCCATCTTCCAAAACAACAAAATCTACTTCTTTTCCATCAGAACTTCGGATATAATTTAAATCCATTCTGTATCCGTATGTATCTTCTCTGTAATTGCAGTACCTTAAAAGATGAGATGCAGTCAGATTTTCAAATCTTGGACCAGAATCTCTGCAGATAGACCAGTCCCAGAAATACATTTTCTTTTCTTTCTTTACTGATCTGATTTTGGAGGAATTCATTGGAGGAATCCTGAAAATGACATACAGGTTTTCAAATATCTGCAGCCAGTGCTCGACAGTTTCGTGTGCAACGGAAAGATCTTCTCTCATTGAATTTACAGAAAGCGGTGACCCTACTTTCTCAGTCAGTGCTGAGTAAAGCAGTTCAACTTTGGAAACCTCTCTGACTTTCTCCAGAGTAATCATATCTTCCAGAAGCACAAGTTTCTGCCGTTCCAGCTGCCATCGCCGATAAAATGTATCCTCTCCCTTAAACAATGGTTCAGGAAAACCCCCGAATTTCAGGAGCAGTTCCAGATCAGATTTGACCGGATTGGGAAAAGCTTCCGTCAGACTGAAAGGATGAAGTCTGTGAAAATGGTATCTTCCTTGAATGGAATCTCCGCCTCTCCTGTAATAGTCCAGTCTTGCAGATCCTGTAATTAGAAATTTAATTGAGGATTTATACTGATCGTAAAGCCCCTTTACCAGATTCCGCCAATCGTGGTACTTATGAATTTCATCCAAGACAATCAGTTTCTGATCAGCAGGAATGTCCCCATTCATCAAGGGAACCCTTACCTTTGGGAAGTCCCAGTTTAAATAGGCAGGATGGGAATCAGTTTTTGCTCCTAAAATTTGGTAAGTCAGGGTTGTTTTTCCCACCTGTCTCGGCCCAGAAAGGAAGACCATTTTCTCTTCCAAATCTTTCTGAATTGTTGGAATTATGTCTCTATTCATTGTAATTTCCAGTGGACTCGAAAATACTCAAGTCTAATTTCAGGTAGACTCGAAAATACTCAAGTCTAATTTCAGGTAGACTCGAAAATACTCAAATTGATCCGGTTTAATGGGCAATTCAACTGAAGAATCGTTTTTCTACCAAGGTTTAATATTTCGTGAATAGTTCTTACTTACTTTTTGAAAGTCACCGTATATTGATGATGGAAAACAGCGGCGATCGAATAAACGGTTTCTTACTGCATTTAGCTGTATTTATTCTTCTTCTGGAAGGAAATTCTCTCTGCGGAATGCTTTAAGATTTCTCCTTCCTTCGGTCGTCAAAATGACAGCAGACCTGCGGGGAACGATATACGATCCCCAAAGATATAACTCAGCAAACATTTCTCTAGTTAATTCTATTTCACTTTGTCTTCCGGAGCAATCGGCTTTACATTCGGGAGAACTTTCTCAGCCGTAGCCTGATTGGTTACAATCACGGTTTTCATATTCTCTCCCAAAAAGTATTTTTTCCCGACTCTTCTGATATCATCCAGTGTGACTGCCTGCATTCTTTTTCTGTAATTTTTCAGATAATCTGAAGGCATATTATCTTCATCAAAGTTCAGCTGATTCTCCAGAATGACTCTCTGATTAGTAAACAGAAATACAAACTGACTGATAATCGAATTCTTTGCAGTCTGAAGTTCCTCCTCTGTGATCTTTGAATAAACCTCATCTGTGAGAATTCCTTCCATAATCTTTTTTGTCTCACCAAGAGTCTCATTTTTAGTTGCAGTATAAAAATAGAGAAGACCGTAGTCTTTTTCAAAGAGCGGTCTGCTGTGAGCCGAGTAGGCAAGACCTCTTTTGACTCTGATCTCCGTCATCAGATAACTGTTGAATCCGTCTCCCAGAATAAAATTCAGAAGCTGGATCGGGAAAAAGTCAGGATGACTGTGTTCCGGCGCCACTCCAATCTTCAGAAGAAACGACTGATTTACATCCTTCTGAACAAGAAGGATATTTTTTGAATCAGCGGCAAAGTCCTCTTTAAGCTTTTTTAAAGTAATCTCAGAAGGAAGTACGTTTTCAGATGAGGATTCAGAGATATCTGAGCCTGTATTTGCATTTTCGATAAACAGGTCTTTCAGCCAAGCCTTCAGTTTATCCTGATCAAATCTACCGCTCGCGATAATCGCTTTTCGATTTTTTCTGACTGAGTTTTCAAAAAATGTACTGAGTGTATCCCGGCTGATTCTGTCTACGCTTTCTGACTGAGGCACAATCCCTTTTTTGAAACTTCTGAAAACCCATTCCCTTGCCTTTCTGAACCCAAGAGAATCAGTCTTTTCATTCCTTCTTTTGATGGCTTCCTTCATTTTCTTTTTCCCGCTGACAAGTGCATTGTCTGAAAATGCAGGATTTTTCCAAAGATCTTCAATCAGATTCATCACTTCATCCTGGTCTCTAGTCAGATAGGAAACAGAGAGGATAATTTTTTCATATTCGGAAGAACAGGAAAAATGCGCTCCCATTGCTTCGATTTTGGCAATCAGCTGTTCATTCGGCAGAGACTTTGATCCGCCCATACTGAAGACATCGCAGAAAAGGGAGGCAGTTTCATTCGGAAGATTTCCTGTTCCGGATTCTCCTCCGTAAATATGCACTTCCAGATAGGCAATCGGAAATTCTTCCGTTACGCTTCCGTAATAGTCCAGCCCCTCTTTGAGTTTTTCCTTCCTGACTTCAGGAATGTCAAATTTCAGCTCACGGATGGGAATGTCCTTTACGAAATCACCGGGGGCTCCCGAGAGAGATGCTCCTGTTATTAATGTAATTATAATGATAAAATATTTCATTTTGTACCTCTTGCATCCAAAAAACCGACTGTCATATTTTCCTTGACCAGGTATTTTTTTGCGATCCTCTGAATGTCTTCTTTCTTGACATTATTGAATCTGTCGTATATCAGGAACATTTCTTCCCAGTTTCCTCCGATCAGCTCATAGTATGTAAGACCGTCGGCAAGGCTGGCGTTGCTGTCCACATCGCGAAGAAAATCAGCCGTGACCTTGTTTTTTGCTTTCTGAATTTCTTCTTCAGTGATTTCTCCGTTCTTCAGTTTTTCAATTTCTTCCCAGACAAGTGCTTCCATTCTTGCAGGATCTGCATCTGAATTCAGATTGGCAATTACAGAAAAAAGATTCGAATATCTTTCTCCAGGGTCAGAAGCCCAGACAGAGACTCCGGATGCAATTTTTTCCCTGAGTACAGCGGATTTGTAAAGTCTGCTCTCAGCTCCTTTAGTCAGAATTGCATCCATCAGTTCAAATGCACTGTGTTCGATATGCGGGAAAGAGGGTTTGTTCCAGCCCATAATCAGAGTTGAGCCGCCTGTATATTTAAAACTGACCCTCCTTTCTCCCATATTGAATCTTTCTTTGACACGCAGTTCCTTTCTTCTGTTTCCGGAAGGCTTAAGGTCGCCGAAATATTTTTTAATGACAGACTCAGCTTCTTCAAAATCCAGATCGCCCACAAGCCCAATCACCATATTGTCCGGACTGTAGTAAGTCCTGAAAAAGTTCTCTGTTTCGTAAATGTTCAGAAAAGGAATGTTTGATTCATATCCAATCACTGGCCTTCTGTATGGACTCTGTTCAAATGCTGCTGCAAGATATTTTTCCCGAAGAATTCCGAATCCTCTGTTTTCCACTCTCATTCTTCTTTCTTCCATAATCACATCCCGTTCTGTAAAATATTCTCTGAGGATAGGATTCTTCAGTCTGTCCGATTCCATTTTCGCCCAGAGTTCCAGTCTGTTGGAAGGAAGCTTGATCTGGTAATTTGTGACATCGTGCGAGGTGTATGCATTAAATCCAGCCTGACCGTTCTGTTCATAAATAAACGAATCTTCTGATGAAATGATATATTTCTTTTCCGCTTCCTCTATTGTCTTAAGTCTTCTGGTGAGAACGCCTATCCTCTTTTCAAGTTCGGCCGGAACCTCTTTTCCTTTTTCAGCATAAGCTCTTTTCTCAAGTTTAAGTGAATCCAGTTCAGAACCGGTAAATTTCATAAGCGTATAGTATTTTCTTTCTGATTTGAAATCGCTTGTTCCGATATTTTCAGTGCCTTTAAACAGCATATGCTCCAGAAGGTGTGCTGTTCCTGCGATTTCAGGGGTCTCATCAGCTGAGCCCACTTTAAACTTGGTGTAAAGTGCCAGAGTAGGCGAGGTTGTTCTCTTCAGCATTAGAAGAGTGAGACCGTTTTCAAACCGAACCTTTCGGATATTGTTTTTCAGTCTGGAAGCTGCTTCTTCAAAGACTGAATTTGAAATAATGGAAATTGATGCACAAAAATACAGAATTGCTATAGAAAGCTTTATTTTCATGGGAATAGAATCAGAAAGAGAGGATTTTTGGCTATTCAAAAAAGTCGAATTTCAGAATCTGTGAAGCAGATGCAGACACACGAGTGGGTCAATCTTTCAATGCAGATTTTTATTGTATCGGCGTCCTATCTGTTTGTATATCTTGCCACAAATTCCAAAAGAAAGAAAAAGCTTTCTGCCTTAATTGGACTCGGTCTTGTCAGTCTTTATCTTCTTCTGAATTTTTTTACTCCCAGAAACAACGAGGCAGAATTCTACAGTCACGGAGCTTTTTTGACAGTCGTCCTTGTTTCCAGTCTTTTCGTCAGTCGGCTCATCAACAGAAGATTCAAGACGGAAGAGCAGGACTGGCAGTCTCATTTCAGTGAAAGAGAACTTTTAAATCGAGATTTGAAACTTGCAGGCAAAATTCAAGAATCCCTGTTCCCAAACGACAATATTGTGCATGGAATCCGATTTACAATATTTCGAAAGACTCAGCAGCAGATTGGCGGAGATTTTTATGATTTCGTAAAACTGAGGGAAGGAGATGTCGGGATTTTTCTGACAGATGTAGCAGGTCATGGGGTGGCATCAGCAATGGTAGCATCTATGATTAAAGTGCTTGTAGCTACAATCCCTTATTCATACAAACTGGATCCAAGCAGACTGCTGACATATTTGGATAAAAAACTTTCAGGCGAGTTTCAGGGAAGTCATGCATCCGCACTTTATATGTATGTAAATTTTCCTGCTAAATCCATGATTATTGCGAACGCCGGCCACCCATATATCCTTTACAGCAGACAGAGACAGGATTTTGAGGAACTCAAGACTGAAGGAGCTCTTCTAGGTTTTCATTTTCTCGATCCGATTGCAGAGAATATCACAATGAGCTGGCAGGCCGGCGACAGATTTGTGATTTACACTGACGGTCTTATCGAATCTATCAATTCATTTGAATCTCATTTGGAAAATACAGGACTCATCAAAATTCTGAATCAGAATTCAGTAATCAAGGATTTGGAACTCTTTAAACAGGCAGTGCTGAAGGACATTGGACTTTTTTATGACGGCAGAGAATTCACGGACGATGTACTTCTTCTGATTTTTGAAATGGAGTAGCCTTTGCATTATATCATAATGCAAAATGCCATGGGTTTTCAGTTTTTGCGTTATGAATTTCAGCAGGTGCTTTCATTCAGCTGTTTTCTGACAAAGGATTAAGCCTTGACTTTCTGAATCAGATCCAGAAGACTGTGAACTTTAAATTTTTGTCTGAGACTGGCGGTATGGTACTCTACAGTTCTTTTCGAAAGGGAAAGCTTTTCTGAAATTTCCGAAACTGACATTCCGGAACATATCAAGTTCAAGATTTCCGATTCTCTCTTAGTCAGCTTTTCCTGACTCTGTTCCGAAAACTGCTTCAAAGAAGAGGAATAGTATTTTTCTCCATCAGCGATCTTTCCTAGAACTTCGGGAAGTACTGTAATATTATCTGTCTTTAAAATATATCCGTCTGCTCCTGAATTCACCGCCTGGGAAAAATAGAAGGGGCTTTCATGCATTGTAAAAATCACTATCTTCATCTGACTGTATTTCTTTTTCAGAAGCTGAGGAATCTCAATTCCGTTCATTGAGTTCAGGGTTATATCAAGGATCACCATATCGACAGGACTCTGTTCAACAAAACTGATAAAATCGGATTCCGAAGAAAAAAATTTTACAAATCTTATCTTGTCCTGTTTTTTAAGCAGATTCTTAATTGCAATATGCATAACAGGATGATCATCCAAGATAGCCAATGTGTAGAAAGGTTTCTTCATAATTGTCCCGTACATGTGAAGTATACAAAGAATGAATTAGAAAGTCTATCATTTTTTATACTTATAATCTTAATAACTCATCGTAAGGTTCTGCTTATGCTTCGGTCAGACTTCATTTTTCAAGTATGCTGAAAAACAGGAACTGACTCTTTCTTTAGACTGAAAGCGGGAGAAATTAGAAACAGAATACCTGTAAAAAATTCTAAGGCGGAGACAAAATGCGGAAAAAATTTCTTGACTTAAGTCAAACTTTTATCCTGTGATTTCTTTTTCGTTTTTCTCGGATGCTGAGTAATGGCGCAGTAGGTAAAAACACCTACCACTTTAGTCATAAAAAATCTGCTTATCGGGAATATCTTACCGGCAGTCAGGAATGGAATGTCCTGCATATTTTTACGGATGACCCCGTAAAATTACCTAATTTTCAAAAACATTTTGTAGAAAGAAAACTGAACTCCCTGAAGCCTTATCCACGGATCATTGTACTGATCAAAAAAATCGCTTATTGGACAAGAAATGATTAAATGGATCTTTTTAATTATAGTGCTTTTTATAATAGGTATTCTTAGTCTGTCAAACTGCAGAAACACAGACAGAATATCCGCCTGCACTGATTCCAAATTATTTCCTGATCTGCCTGCTGCTGTTTTACCTAAATCAGGATCTTAGGAAAATACTGACTGGCTTGAAAATGTATTACATTAGAGCATTCAGTCGGCACCGCAAAATCGACTCAGATACATTCAGTACAAAAAGATTTTATTTTACTTGACTTCAAGTGCATCAGTACAAAATTGACAATATCGGAGAGATGGCTGAGTGGTCTAAAGCAGCGGTCTTGAAAACCGTCGTGGTAATCCCACCGTGGGTTCGAATCCTACTCTCTCCGCCAAAATTCCTTTGGAGACGTGCCTGAGTGGCCGAAAGGAGCGGTTTGCTAAACCGTCGTACGGGCAAAACCTGTACCCAGGGTTCGAATCCCTGCGTCTCCGAAACTGAGGCTCTGTGGAAAATACCAGCATCAAAGATCTGATCCAAAAAACTAAAGAGTTTGTTCAAACAGACAAATTTCAGCTTTTAGTCGCTTATCTTCCTTTGTTTTTTGCCTGGGTTCCAGTCTTAGCTGTCTCTTATCAAAAAGAACATATCAGAAAAGCCTGTCTGAATTCCTGTCTGTTTACTGGGTACTTCCTGGTAGTAGCTTTCGGCAGTATCGTTATTGGGTACATCCCGTTCATAGGCCAGATTCTCGGGTGGCTTATGCATTTTGCAGGGATACTCGCTTATGTAGGCGGGAGCTTTTTTTTCCTTTACAGTGAATGGATAGAAAAAAGCATTGATTTCAGCCTCGTATCAGAACACAGAGGTTTTTTAGAAAAGTATTTTCAGCAGTAAAATCCTGCGCCCATAGCTCAACTGGATAGAGTATTTGACTACGGATCAAAAGGTTGGAGGTTCAAATCCTTCTGGGCGCGCCAGTTTATTTGCAACACAGGTACAATAAAATGACTCCAACAATCCTCTCAAAAACCGGCTTTCTGTCTTTGCTGATCTCCATAACACTGATTCAAAACTGCACTTCTCAATCCGAACTGAATGATAAAGTCAAAAAAAGAAAGAAGAGCTGTGCAGCTTTGGCGGTTTTTCTTAAATCAGAAGAAGCAAGAACCGGAGTTACAAATTTTAACAACAACCTTACCATTCTGAAATGCTACAACAATGCGACTTCCAAAGGTGATGCTGAAATCACCGCTGCTCCTTGGTAAAAAGCAAATCTTCTTGACTGAATGAGGACTGTCAGAATTCTCATTTTTAATGAAATATCTGGTTCTCCTTTTTTCACTCCTTTTTATCCTCCCTGCTGAAGCAAAACTTACAAAAGAACAGAAGAAAGAGCTTCGCAAAACAACAAAATGGCTGTCCAGTTTTGATCTGCGGTATGCAAAGCCATGGACTCCGCCCGGTGATTCAAAATCCATCAATATGGACTGTTCCAATACCGCCAGATATCTGTACAAAAAGGCCCTCAACATAGACTTGCCTTCCGGAGGATCTTATGATATGTATAAATATTATAAGAGTCATCGTCAATCTGCAAAATCTCCAAAGAAAGGGAACGAAATCAATGTTGAAAAACTCTCTTCCAAACTGAAATCAGGTGACCTTCTTTTCTGGATAAATACTCACAGCGACATTGATCCCAGCCATACCCCCCCCATCAGCCATGTAATGATTTATCTGGGAAGAAGCAGAAAGACCGGAGAAATGAAAATGGTAGGTGCGAATACTTTCGGGAAAGGTGATTTTACTGAGGGCGGTGGGCCTGACGTATACACATTTGATCCAAATGAATTTATCGGCTGTGTCAGAACAGACAGAAAAAACAGGAAAAGTCCCTGCATAAAAGGAAAAGAGAGTAAATTTTTTGCTTTTGCGAGACCTGTAATACAAAGTGAATCCGAGGCAGCTGATCCTTAAAAAATCATTGTATGAATATGGGAATATGGGTCAATGAAGACTACAGTGGAAATTCCCGATGACCTTTTTGTTCAGGTAAAAACTGCGGCTGCAGTTCGCGGGATGACATTCCGCGACGTACTGATTCGTAGCTTGGAAGCAGAACTTGCCATTTCATCAGTATAGCGAATTAGAGAAAACCAAGCGGCTTTAGTCGCTTGGCTTGTATGGAATATAATTATTTTTTCTATTCTTTTAGGTTCTGATGGCCGGGATGGATTTTTATCACCGAAAACTTTTTTGCAATGTTCTGAAGTGCAGTAAGACTTTTCTTATTTTGTTCCTTATCATCCGAAAAATCACCAGGTGGTACATTATTTTCCCAGCCGAACCTGGAGTGACAGGTATCACCGAGTAAAAGCTGCAACCCATCTTTACTATGAATCAAAAATGCCAGGCTTCCGGGAGTATGACCTGGACTGTGAAAAATTAGAAAGGATTTGTCTCCAAAAAAATCCAGAATGGACAGACCCTGTTCAGAATTGGGTTCTGAAAAATCTAATTCTTGAATTGTTTTTCCTTTTAAAAATTCATCAGTGTTTCCTTGTACCATCATATTCATTACAGATTTGAACGTGGATTCTTTTGGTCCCACATAGAGCGGGGTGTCGGGGCTTATATCATTTGTCCCCATAATATGATCCAAATGCAAATGAGTAAAAAATACTCCGTTTATCTTTCCTGGATTTCTAGACATCCATTCACCTGTAGCAGTTTTTATCTTGAGTGAATCCGTACCCATCCCCTTTTTTACAATCCATGTAAAAGGCCATTCAGATTTATCCTTTTTAAAGACGTCACCAATACCAGTATCAATCAAAAACCTTCCATAAGCTGGATGATCCAATACATAAAAATTAATTTGAATTGCTTCTTTCACGTCCGTCAGACCCTTTTTTATGGAAACTGGGTCTTTCAAATCAATTAGTCCGCTTCTGTCGACTTCCCAATCTGCTCCAGTAATTTTTTGCAACTGTATGACACCTTTGGAATTGGAGTAGAATTTCTCATCCAGAACAGAGACTGTGCCTTTCTGAACCGATTTTGAAGGAAGAGAAGTTACCCTGCAATGTGGCTGGAAAAAAAAGCTGATCATAAGCACTTTGAAAAAAATCTTAGTGCTTTCTTTAAATAATTTATTCATAGAAAATAAACCGTCCCTAAATGCTAGTTCTTAATACTAACTTTAAGGTATCATACATTCTAAGCCTGTCAATGGCAGTCAGAACAGGATTTGTGATATTTAGCGAAATGATATAAAAATTTTTTGACACAAATCATATTTTAAATAAATTCAAATTATGAACTCAGCTCAGACAGATTCAAAAGTAAAAATCTCTGCATCTCTCATTATTCAAATGTTACGCTATGCCCGCTCTTTGAACATTGATATATCTTACATTTTAAAAAAATTTCATATAGGAGATAAAATAACAGATTTTCCTGATGAAAAAATTTCACTTGAGAAATATCTGAAAATTGAAGAAGAGTTAGTTTTACTGACAGGCGATATTTATTTCGGTCTTCATATGGGAGAATATGTTGAACCTGGAAGCTGGTCTATTCTTGGTTATATAATGATGAACTGTGACTCAATCGAAGAATCTATTCTAAAGCTTCAAAGATATTCATCGGTTGTCGGGAATCTTTTTAAAATAGATGTCAAAAGCCAAAAAAGTATAACTGAGATAAATTTATTATCGGTCAGGGGAGGACTTTCTATTTCTCGTCATTGTGTGGAAGCAGCACTTTCCAGTTTAATCTGCGTTATTCACGGTCTCATAGATGAAAAGATTTTTCCATTTCAGGTAGAAATAGCGCTTGAAAGACCGGAGAGAGTCGAAGAATACCAAAGAGTATTTCAATGCCCAGTTCATTTCAATGCTGAAGAAACAAGAATTTTTTTTTCTGCACGGAACTTAAAAAAAAAATTAATCATTCCAATCAGTTACTCCTAAATTACTTTGAAAAATATGCTGAAGATGTATTGAAATCTTTTGAACCTTCCAGTGCATTCATACAAAAAGTCAGCGAACTGATCATTAAAAAATTGGAAGAAGAAAATCTATCCATTCAAAGCATTGCTGAAGAGATGGGAATAAGCAGCCGTACACTTCAGCTCCGGCTTAAAAGGGAAGGAAAAAGCTTTACATATATAGTACAAGAAGCTAGGGAATCTCTTGCTGAAAAATATCTTCTCAACAATTATCCGGTTGATGAGATATCTTACATTTTAGGATTTTCAGAACCGAGTGTTTTCAGGAGGGCATTTAAAAAATGGACAGGGGTTACACCGAAAGAATTCAGAAAAAAACACATATAGTCTTGTACAATTTCTCTCATCACAGGAAAGTTTTTTCTTCTGACCCATGATAAAGAACTAGCCGGAGTAGCGGAAACAATTGGAATTGATGTAAAAGGAATCAGCTGACCGCAGTTACTTCTTCCGAAAGAAGTGCCCATTTCTCTGTAATTTCATCTATCTGCAGTTTCAGGGTTTCGTACAGTTCAAGTTCTGTTTTGTAATCTTTTGTCTGGTAGAATCCAGGATCAGCCATCTTGACTTCCAGTGATTTTTTCTGCTTCTCCAGTTCATTCAAATCAGATTCTAATTTTTCCAAATCTTTCTGAATCTTTTTCTGTCTGTTTCTTTCCTGATTTCTTTCCTGGTAATTCGCAGCAGTCTTTTCCTTTACAAAGAGTTTTTCCTGTTCGTAAACGCCTTCTTTGTGATACTGCATATAATCTTCGAAACTGCAGTTCAGATCCTTCAGTTTTCCTCCGGAAAGTTCAAATGTCCTTGTGCAGAGCAGTTTCAGAAAGTCAGGATCATGACTGATGATTACAACTGCACCAGGAAAGTCCGCAAGAGATCTTTTCAATGCATCTCTTGTCACCATATCCAGATGATTAGTAGGTTCATCCATAAGAAGAAGACTGCAGGGCTGAAGCACAAGAAGTGCCATTCTGAGTCGGCTCTGTTCTCCTCCGGAAAGAAGAGATACTGACTTGTAAACAGAATCTCCGCTGAAGGAAAAATGCCCAAGAGCAGTTCTGCAGGCGACATCAGAAAGATCAGGATATTTCTTCTGCACTGTCTGAAGAAGATTCAGGTTTCCGTCGAGTTCATCATGATGAGTCTGTGAAAAATATCCTCTTTCCGTCTTTGGACCGAAATAAAGATTTCCTGAAGAAATCTGAAAGAGACCGGCAATACATTTCATTAAAGTAGATTTTCCGGCTCCGTTCGGACCTACCAGAGCAATTTTTTCCCCTGCAGAAACTTCCATACTGGCGTGTTCAAAAATTTTCCTGTCTGATGAAGAATAGGAATAGGAACAGTCTTCCAGACGGAAGGCAATTTTTCCGGATGAACTGTAA
>DAORDI010000012.1:38271-41263 GCA_035345895.1 Leptospiraceae bacterium | reverse complement strand
TTTCAGATATCTGAAAGATCTGGATGCAAAAAGATTCGGTTCGGATTCCCCTGATGAAAACGAATTCAGAGATATGTTCGAGGCAGCAAGAAAACAGCTGAAACAGGAAAGGAATATTAAGATGCTTCAGGGGAAAATATGAAGACGTTTCATTTTGGGCAGCCTTATTTTCTTTATTTTCTTCTTCTTGTTCCTCTGTACATTTTTTTCAGATACAGAATGCTTTCCCTTTCTGCAGTTCAGACAGTATCAGCTCCTGAGGAAAGAAAGACTCATATCTCAAAATATGGAAGACTGACTGTATTTTTAATGATAGAAACATTTCTGCTTCTGTCTGCCGGCTTCGGTGCGGCAGATCCGTACTATGCGGTTCCCAAAACGAAAGTGTCTGAGGATGGGATTGATCTGGCTCTTGTTCTGGATGTTTCTGCAAGTATGCAGGCAGCCGACTTCAGTCCGAACAGACTGGAAAAGATGAAGGAAACTGCAAAGGATTTCATCAGGAACACTCCTGGTGCAAGGACCGGGATTTTCATATTTGCACAGGAATGTTTTACTCAGACTCCTCTGACAAATGACAGAAATTCTCTTCTGAATTTTACGGACAGCATATCCTATTACAGCATAGACCATAATGAAAGCGGGGGTACTGCAATCGGTGTGGCTCTCTTAAGCGCTGCTGAAACGCTTCTCAGGATGAAGATTCCAAAGAGGGATCAGGCCGTGATTCTGATTACTGACGGAGAGAACAGTTACGGAATTGATCCTGTCACTGTGGCAAAGTATCTTAAGGAAAATTCAATTCGCCTTTACATCATCGGGATGGCAGGACCGAACCCGATCAAAGTATATGTAAACGGCTCTCCTTTCATTACCCCGGCAGGCACAGTGCTTGAGACCTCTCTCGATGACGAATCACTCCGGAAGATTTCCGATGCTGCAGGCGGAAAGTATTTTCGGGCGCATGACGGAGAAAAGTTTTCCGAGATACTGAAGGAGCTCAGTCGTATGGAAAGAACGCCCCTCGAAGTGGGAGAGATTGTGGAAAAATACAGTTTTGCAGACAAGGCAGGGGCTGCAGTCATGCTGTTCCTTCTTCTCAGGCTTCTTTTCTCTCATTATTTCTTCAGGAGGCCTGTAAAATGAATCCTGATATTCTTTCTCCTCTCTGGCTTACTGTAATGATTCCTGCATCGATTGTACTTTTTTATATATACATTCAGAACAGGGTGTCTCTCGTCTGGATTGAAAAGAACATTCATTCCAGGTTCCGTCCCAAGTTTACTGTTCTGAACGGAAAATCCCTGATCCTGTATTTCGGATTTCTTTTTCTTCTCCTCCTTCTCGGCGCAGCTGCGGCATCTAATCCAGGAATGAAGGATACGGAAATCATTGAAAAGGAAGGACAGGGCACACTGATCATTGTGCTGGATGCCTCCTTCAGTATGATGGCCACTGATACTGTGAAAAATCCGACCACCAAGACCGTTCCTGTCGACCGTTATGATCAGGCAAAGGACTTTGCAAATGAACTCGTGGACAGACTTCCCGGCTGGAAATTCGGACTGATTACATTCAGCGGAACAGCAGAACTGGAACTTCTTCCCACAAATGATCTGATTGCAGTGAAGACTGCAATTCTGCATTCCAAGGTGCATAATTTTGAACACACTGGAACCAGTTTTCTTTCTGCTTTCAGGATTCTTCAGAAGCTGAGATCTGAGAGCAGTGAGCCTTTCCAGGTTGTATTCTTAAGCGACGGTGAGTTTCCTAAAGGTCATGAAGAAGTGCTGGATGAGGATCTGGATGTACTCAAGGTTGGCTCAGTTCCTGTTCATACAGTCGGAATCGGAACCGAGAAGAGAGGCGGATCAGTTAATTTTTTTATAGTCAATTATAAGAGCGAAAAGACAGTTCCGAAACAGGGAGAAAGACAGGACGACAAGTCCGGCACGAAGGAAATGAAGACTGTGAAGGAGACTGTCACTTCCATCAGCACGTACAGATCGAATGTGTACCTGTCTCAGATGTCCGGAAAGACCGGCGGAAAGAATCTGATTGTGGAGAAACACGACTGGCCTTCTTCTCTTGTGCCGGAAATTCAGAAACTGAAAAAAGCCTCAAAGATCAAAACGAGAACTGAGGGCAGGATGAGTTTTTCCTATGCATTTTTAATGATTGTATTTTTTCTCCTGCTTCTGGAAGGCACGGTTCTGTTTTCCGGGAATATAAGAAATAATATAAAAATATTTATTTCCTCCTTCCGGAAAGGTCTTCCTCTGCTTCTCCTTCTGAATCTTTTTTCCTGCAGGGAGTTTGATCCTGTGACTTTAGCCAAGGCAGACAGGTACAATGAGGCAGGCAGGACGAAGACCAGGGAAGGCAGTCAGGAGGAGGCCAGGCTGAATTACGGCAAAAGCGCACTGTACGGATTCCGAAGCTATATCCCGGAATACAATACAGGAGTTGCCTATTTCAGGGAAAGGGACTACGACAAGGCCCATGAATACTTCCAGAAGGCAGTTCAGGAAAAGCCTGATTTTCAGGAAGCATTATACAATGATGGAATATCATTATACAGACTTGGGCAGAATGAACTGAAAGAGGAAATCTGCAATCTGAAAAGAGCTGAGACTTTTTTTGAAAATGCTCTTAGACGAATGAAGGAGACTGCGGATGCAGGCGGCAGAAGAAAAATCAGCGAAAATGCACTGGATCTGGGAAACTTTTTTGAATCTGAACTGGAGGATCTGAAGAAGAAGGGGGAGGAAAAATGCAGAGAGAAGCAGGATGAAAAGAAGGAAGACAGTGCTGAACAGGAGCAGAACAGGGATCAGGAAAACAGGACTGCAGACAATTCTTCTGAGACAAATAAAGGAAATGATAATCAAAAATCTGACAGTCTGAACGGCGACAAAGACGATGAGAACAAATCCTCTTCAGACCAAGGAAAGGATGACAAGAACAAATCCTCTGCGAATCAGGGCAAGGA
>DAORDI010000012.1:0-38171 GCA_035345895.1 Leptospiraceae bacterium | reverse complement strand
CTTCAGACCAAGGAAAGGATGACAAGAACAAATCCTCTGCGAATCAGGGCAAGGATGACAAGAACAAGTCTTCTGCGAATCAGGGAAAGGATGATAAGAATAAGTCTTCTGCAGATCAGGGCAAGGACGACAAGAACAAATCTTCTGCGAATCAGGGCAAGGATGACAAGAACAAGTCTTCTGCGAATCAGGGAAAGGATGATAAGAACAAGTCTTCTGCGAATCAGGGAAAGGATGATAAGAACAAATCCTCTTCAGACCAAGGAAAGGATGATAAGAATAAGTCTTCTGCAGATCAGGGAAAGGACGACAGGAACAAAGAGAATTCAGGGACAGAACAGAACAAAAATACTGTTTCAGGAATTACGGATGAAGAAAACAGACTGATTAAAAAAGAACTGGAGAGACAGGATAAGAATAAGGATCTGAAGAATACAAAATATCACAAAAGCAGACATCAGCAGAATCCTAAAAAGAACTGGGGTTCTACAGACGAACTTCGGGAATCTCTCAGAAAGACACTCTGGTAGTATCCATAATTTTTTTCTTGCTCCTCTGTCTGCAGTTGAAAACCTACGATGAGTGAGGGAAAAATGAAAGAAGCTGTTCTGATTACGGGTGCATCTGCCGGGATAGGGTACGATCTTGCGGAACTGTTTGCACAGGAAAAAAGAGATCTTGTCATTGCGGCAAGAAATGAAAAAAAACTGACTGAGATTGCAGCCGAATTTCAGAAGAAATACGGAACGGAAGTTCATGTACTCGGCATAGATCTTTCTGTTCCGGGAAGTTCTAAAAAAGTAATCGAGTTTACAAAATCCAAAGGTCTTTTCATTGAGACTCTGGTCAATAATGCAGGATTCGGAACAAACGGCGAATTTGCAAAAAACTCCATGAAAGACGAGATGGAGATGCTTCAGCTGAACATTACATCTCTCGCGGAGCTGACAAAACTGTTTCTGGAGGATATGATCTCAAATAAAAAAGGACATATTCTGAATGTGGCTTCCACTGCAGCATTTCAGCCCGGTCCCTATATGAGCGGATATTACGCCTCCAAGGCATTTGTTCTGCATTTTTCCGAGGGGCTTTCCGAGGAAGTCAGAGATTATGGAGTCAGTGTCAGCATTCTGTGCCCGGGGCCTGTCAAGACTCAGTTTCAGGAAAGAGCAGGGATGCACGATGCAGCGCTGGTAAAGGGACCCCTTCTTGTAGACAGCAGGGATGTCGCAAAGACTGCATACAAGGGACTGAAAAAAGGAAAACTCATTATTATCCCTGGATTTATGAATTGGCTTCTAGTACAGTCTGTCCGTTTTTCACCCCGATTTGCCGTGAGAAAGATTGCAAAGTATCTGAACAAGGTTCCTGCGTGAAAAAAATATTTCTGCTTCTGCTTCTGTATTCTTCTGCAGAGGCAGAGCAGATCTGCACATCTGCAAATTTTCAGAAATTCTGCACCGGGCCGAATGTGCCTGAATTCAGGATAGATACATCCTATATCCATTATTCACTTGACTGCACGAAAGTGTTTCTCTGGTATCCCAGAAAAAAATTCGGTGAAGAAAACTGTTACGTCTGTGCGGACAAAACCAATGAGAAAATCATAGGAACACTTATGAAAAGCATCCGCAGGGAAAACAGAAACTGCGGAAGAATCATTGAGATTTCGAACAAGGAGCTTCCCTACAGATAAACTAAGCTCCGAAATAGCAGAACTTGACTGGATTCAGGATGAGTATTCTTCCGTCGATGTCTTGAATTTTCCAATCCTCATCCTGCTTTGCATTTTTCAAAAATGTGAATTTTAAAAAGGGAACTTCCTGCATATAATCGTCCGTACGCCCCATATATTTTTCGTAAAGCCCCTTTTCAGAATTTTTCTTCGGAAAGAATTCAATGGTTTTTTCAGGAGTATTGATTTTCGTTAGGTAAAAGTCGATTTTATCTCTTTGCACTGCAATCAGCCTGAGTTTGCTCTCTGAACTTGTCATTCCGAATTCGTCACAGTGATAGCAGATTCTCTGTCCCTGAATACAGCTGAACAGATAAGGAATGATTTCAGAAATGCTTCCGTTTTCCATCTGTTTTCTAAGGAATGTAGCAGTATCTTGAAAATTTTCTTTATGAAATACTTTCTGAAAGTTCCTGCAATAGATCGGTTCCGCGACCTTAATGCATTGCTCAATGCATTTATGCATATCTGAAATTATCGTTCGAAAACACCCGTATCCACCGTTTCTTTTCAGATAGGCGAGGGAATACAGATGAGAGGATTTTTCCGGATCAGTATGAAACAGAGGTTTTGCCAGTTCTTCGAGTTCCTTCCAGGTCTTTTTCTGCAGATTTCTGTATTCATTCAGATCTCTGGTCAGATAGGCAGAAAAAGCATACCCTTCTTTATCATTATATTTTATTTTATTCCAGTTGGCAAAGAATCCGTCAATATAGTCCAGTTCCTCTGAATTTTCCATCAGTTCGGTTTCTGCGCCGAACGGAATCAGAAGAATTTTCTTTGAATCCTTCGAAGGTTTTTCTCGAAGGATGAGTCCGTCAGTGGAAACGACAAAGAGTTTTTCAGATTGTTTTTGAATTTCTGTTTTCTGATGACATTGAATGAACAGAATGCAGATTGAAAGTGCAATGAAGCAGCGTTTCGATTTCATAAAAACAGAATTCAGTCAGGAACAGTAAGGTCAAGATTTTTCACTTTTTCTGAAATACATCCGGATATTTTCAGTGAATAATGAGTTCTGCAGGGAGAATCTTCTGAGGTGCAGTTCAAATTTAATCGTGACCAGTCCGGCGACTCCCGCAAAAATTTCTTGACTCTCCCGTCTGCTGTGTCATAAAATATATCCCGGCCAAAGGAGTTTTATATGAAAGACAAACTTCAGAAGTTTCTGCAGTCTCACAGATTTCACAGTTTTCAGAACAGGCTGATTTTCCATTTTCTTACAGGCATTCTTTTTTCAGGCACTGTTTTCTGTCTGTTTGAATACCTTCCTTTTTTCGGAGCAGTTCTTCTTTCTGCTCCATTGTGCTTCCTGTTTTTTATTCTGATCGGGATGAGAACAGGAAACGGGATGACTGCTTTCGGACTCACACTCGGCATACTGATTTTTACAGGGATGCTGAAATCAGAAAAGATTACGGAGAGAGATCTGAAAAATCTGAAAGCAGGTACACTCGGCACCCTGCAGAATCCATATTCTCCCGGACAGGAAAAATGGGATTATCTGGTATTTCCCAAGGCAGAGATTGATCTGAAAAAATGCACGGAGGAAAAACATACCTCTTCCGGAGGATCGGTGAAAAGACCTTACAATACTGTTTCTGTGTATACACTCTGCCCTATAGCGGGCACTTCCGAGTTCGCCGCTGTGTGTATTGGATTCGAGGGTGTTCTGGAGGAGAGATTTCCCTGCAGTGAATTCTGGAAAAATCCGGTCGAGGCAGGCAGGCTTGCGGAGAAAGATATCCGTTTCCAGAGAATGCTGAACGAAATTCAGACGAAGCATTCTGTTATGTTTTCGGAAAATGTGCAGATTCTTTATCCTTTGGACCCAGAGGAATTCAGAAAAAAAGAAAGGACTTCCGGGTACAAGAGCCTCTTGCTTATTCTGTTTTTTTGGAGGAGTTCTTTACTGGACAGCAAAGCGAAATTAAATTTTCAGCATTTTTTAAGTTTAAAAGAATCGATTATCTGCTGATATTTAAGCAAAAAAGAAATTCACAGATCAGGGAATGGATGATTTACAAATAACAACAAAATCGGAATCAGGCCAACCCTGCATCCGGCCTGCCTGCATTGGAGTCTTTTACTGACTCGCAAAGCAAGATTATGATTTACATAAATCGAATGAAACAGAAACTTACTAGAAAACATAGGCTCAGGTGCATTTTGAGCAAAGACAGTTATCAGGAAAAAAAATTGAATTTATCGAAAGAGAAACAGACTGAGGCCGTTCCGAAGCCTTCAGAAGAGAAAGACACAAAAACCAAGACCAAAAAATTTCTCGAAAAGATAAAGCAGGAAAGAATCAAGAGAAGACGCATCCGCAACAGCCTGAACCGGGAAGAGATCCTGGATGCGGCAGAAAAAGTTCTGCGGAAGGACGGGATTGCTGGAGTTTCCATGCGGTCGATTTCTGCGGAACTTAACTGCAGCGTAGCAAGTCCCTACGCACATTTTAAAAATCAGGAAGAGATCGTCGCGGGACTTGTGCAGAGAGGAGAGACTGAGCTTTTGAAAGAGCTGAAGCTTGCGGTTTCATCCACAGAGAACTATTATGAAAAACTGGCAAGACTGGGAAAAGAGTATCTTCTGTTTGCCAGAAGAAATCAGGAACTTCATAAGCTGATGTTCAGAGTCGGCAATGTGAAGCCGGAGGGAAGAATTTTCCAGATTGTACCTGCAAGCTACAGGGTTCTGCTGGTCACTCTGAAAAAGGGAGCCGAAGCGCATGAGTTTGCTCTCAGGAAAGATGAGTATGTTGCACTTGCAAGAATGATGTGGAGCTGGGTATACGGTATCATCGTACAGGAAATCAATACTGCATTTCAGATTTCTTCAGAAGAAAAGAATCAGCCCATTGTAGACGGTATGCTTTTTTTCAGGAAGCTTCTGAAAAGCAAGTCGACAGAAGAAGACAGAGCAGCCAGGAAAATATTAAAGAAGTATGTCAACGAAAAATAATCTGTCCAAGAAACTGCAGATCGAGATCAAGGGAGAAACAACTTCCAATTATCTGCGTTTTTTTCTAGTTTCCGTTTTTACACTGGGAACGATTATGGCCTTCTTTCTGAAAGGTGATGTTTATACCATTATAGAATATTACTGCGTCGGAATATTTCTCTATGCATTTTCCATTCCGATATCATTATATTTCCTGAGAACAGATCAGTATTCACCCAAGGTAAAGTATATCACATCTGCATTTGAGTATGTCGGATTTGCGATTGTTCAGATGGGATATTTTTCAGCAGAAATGATATACAAAGCTAACGGAGTCCTGAGTCCGATCATGTTTTCTGTATTTTTTCTGCTGGTGGGGGGAGCCTCTCTCCGTTTTTCAAAACGTTTTACCGGAATCGTATCCGCATCCTATGTTGTATTGTATCTCTGTCTGGCAGTCGGCCTTAAAACAGCATTCCCTGAACTCGCAGTTCTGGGTTCAAAAGGTCCTCCTAAACTCACAGTCATCACTGTTTCCGTTTCCGCACTTTTTCTTTCTGCGATGGGGATTACACTTACCATTGCGACAGGTTATGTTCAGAATGTACTCTATGAATCCCAGGAGGCTGAGGACAGGGCCAGGGAAAACTATGAAAATGCAGAACTGCTGATTTATAAAATCAGTTATGTGACCGCTGAACTGAATTCAATTATTCCTGCAATTGACGGATCAGCCAAGGTCACTGAAGAAAAGGGCAGAGATCTTAAAAACTCAATGGAGATATCACTGGAATCCATCCGAAAACTTTCTTCCTCCATATCGGATATTGCTTCCAAGACATCCGAGCAGTTTCAGCTGGGAGAACAGAACATTCTTTCCATGAATGAACTGAAAACTACTATGAGCGAGCTGAACAAGGAGTCCAAAAGAGTTTCCAAAAAAGGAGTCCTTGCAATTGAGAATGCTCAGAAAGGAGAGCAGAAACTCGAAGAGATCAATGAAGAGATTGAAAACCTTCTTGGAAATTCCAGAAAGGTAGGAGAGATTGTAAGGCTCATCAATGATATTTCCAAGAGAACAAATCTTCTGGCACTCAATGCAGCTATAGAAGCGGCAAGAGCAGGTGAGGAGGGCAAAGGATTCACTGTGGTGTCGGATGAGGTGAGAAAACTCGCAGAAACTTCCGGAAGAAATGCGGCCGAGATATCGGCACTTATTCAGCAGATGAAGACAGATACTGAGAACAGTGCAGAAAGCCTGAGAGACATTGTGGGAATTATCCGTATCATTATTATGGGAATACGCGAGATTGTAGAAGGTGTTCAGATGATTTCAGAATCTTTGGAGCAGCAGTCTGGTGTTTCCACCGAAATCAGTATGAGCCTGGAACGCATACAGGAAAAGATCAAGAATGTAAGAGACAATACCTCTCTTCAGAATGCAGAATCCAAGACGATCAGAAGTGCAGTGGAAGCTATTACGCAGAATTTAAAGGATCTTACAGATCATGCAGAGTCTCTTCATACAGCTTCCAAGTCTCTCGGTGCAAAATCAAGGGAACTTCAGGAAGCTGCGAAGAGATAATTTTTACTTTGAACCTGCAAGAACCGCTGAGCTGTTCTGTCTTTTGAAGAAATCGTTTCCTTCCTTGGAAAGATATTCATCATAAGTTCCGGTAAAGTCCATCACTCTTTCAGGAGTCACTTCAATGATTCTTGTGGCAAGTGAGGATACAAACTCCCTGTCATGAGATACAAACAGCACTGTTCCTTCATACTGAGAAAGAGCATAGTTCAGAGACTCAATGGATTCCAGATCCAGGTGGTTCGTAGGTTCGTCGAGTGCCAGAACGTTGTCCTCGGCCATAATCATTCTTGCAATGATCAGTCTGGATTTTTCCCCTCCGGAAAGAACTGAGGTTCCTTTCAGAGCCATATCCCCGCTGAAAAGCATTCGTCCCAGAAGACCTCTGAGAACAGTAGTGTCTGTATCCGGCGGAGCGAATTGGTAGAGCCAGTCAATCAGAGTGTTTTTATCATCTCCAATTCCTTCCTTATGATCCTGTGGAAAATACGATGCAAAGACTGAGGTTCCCCATTCCACTTTTCCTGAATCCGGTTCCATCTGCTTCATCAGGCATTTTACGAGCGTCGTCTTCCCTGCGCCGTTGGTACCGATGATAGCCACTTTTTCACCCTTGGCAATCGTGATATTCACATCTTCGAATACCTTTGTTTTTCCGTAAGACTTGGAAATTCCTACAGCATTGATTACATCTTTCCCGAGAGGTTTTCCTACCTTGAAACGGATATAAGGAGAGACCCTCGAACTGGGCTTGATTTCTATCTGCTGACCCTTCAGCTTTTCAATCAGTCTCTGACGGGATGTTGCCTGTTTTGCCTTGCTGGCATTTGCACTGAATCTGTTTACGAATTCCTGAAGACCGGCAATTTTTTCCTTGTTTCGCTTGTTTTCATTGATCTGCTGTTCTCTGGCCATTGTCGAAGCTTCCATATAATCATCATAGTTTCCAGGATATACTCTAATGACATTATAATCCAAGTCGGCAATGTTTGTGGAGATGGAATTGATAAAATGCCTGTCGTGAGAGATGACAATCAGCACTCCTCTGTGACCGGAAAGAAAGTTTTCCAGCCAGCTGATTGTCTTGATGTCCAGGTGGTTTGTCGGTTCATCCAGAAGGAGAATTTCCGGTTTCAGAAACAGAACCTGAGCCAGAAGGACTCTGAGTTTGAACCCTCCCGTGATTCTTGACATCGGTTCGTTGTGCAGATTGGAAGGAATTCCCAGACCTACAAGCAGTTCTCCTGCATAGCTTTCAGCCTCATAACCGCCTAGATCGGCAAATTTCTCTTCTATCTCGCTTGCAAGAATTCCTTCTTCATCGGACATTTCCGGAAGAGCATACAGCCTGTCTCTTTCCTGCGACACTTCCCAGAGCTCAGGATTTCCCATCAGAACTGCGTTCATAATGGTGACTTCATCGTAACCGTAATGATCCTGTTTCAGATAACCCAGCCGCATTCCCTTGTCAAGGGATACAGAACCTGATGTAGGCTGGTCCATACCAGCCAGAATCTTCAGAAAAGTGGACTTGCCGGACCCGTTTGCTCCAATCAGACCATACCTTTCGCCTTCTTTGAATTTTATGCTGACATCTTCAAATAGAGTTTTCTTTCCGTATCGGACCGTCAAATTGGAAACACTGATCATTTATACCTCGCACTGCCTAAAAAAGCACCGAGTACCAGTTTTTTTTGAGAATGCTGCCCGCCAAGCGAAAACACTGCCTGCCAAGCGAAAACAATATCGGAAGAATAGGTTTTTGCCTTCCTCAGGAAATATCATTAAAAAAAAACGCAGCTTTCCGATGAATGAAATAGATCCATTGGACGTAAAAAGGAGAGTTTATGAGCTTGGAAAAAAATGCATGGGAAGCTTTTGAGGCAGGATCCTATGAGGAAGTATTCTCTCTTTATTCAAAAAATCCCGAAAATGCATTTTTATCAGATCTTAATTGGATTTCAGAAAAGATTTATCTGGACAATTCAGAGAATTACATCTCGCGGGGCAGTAATCTGAAAGAACTCATACTGTCTTTACAGTTGAAAACGCAGGGCAGGGAAAAAGAAGCACTCAAATGCTTTCTCCTTTACATAAAAAATCCGGAAAACCCTCTTTGTTATTCCATTTATGAGTTTGGAATAAATCTTGCCTATTTCAGTGAAAGTTATGAAGCCTGCCTTTATATTATCTCCAGGGATCAGAAAAGGGAATACGAGCAGTCATTTTACAGAGAAAAAATGAAATCCCTTTTTGCGCTCGGAAAATATGCTGAAGTCGTTCAGTTTTTTAAGCAGATTTTTGAATGGGCAAAGGATGATTCGGAAATTTTCCTCAGAACAGGACTTTCTCTTCAGCTGATGGGAAGATACAAGGAAGCCGAAGCAATTTTGAGCCGAAGCCCAGGAGTTTCAGCACTGCCCAGCTTTGAAGAAAGACATCAGGAATTTGCGGAAAAAATTGAAAAGATTTCCAGCTTTGAAAAGAGAAATGATCTGAGTTTTGATGAAATGAGAGATCTGGGATTTGCCTATCTTTTCAACTCAGATTTTACAAAGGCAGAGGAAGTGTTCAAAAAGGCTAGTCTTGCATTAAAATAATCACATTGCATTTTTTCAGACTTGCCTTGGTTTCTTCCGAGGAAAAAAGTTTTTTTGCTTCATCTGTGGGTATGGATACACTCGTCCTGTTTTTTCCTGCAACCGTCAGTGCAAGCACAAAGAATGGTTTGGAGCCCGCCCTGGAGTCCAGAAAGGCCTGCTTATAGTCTTTGTGATACTGGACGATTCCCTTATCAATTCCATATTTTGCGGGTACCATATCTTTTGAATAAATCTCAATGCCCTTTTCGGTTACAATTGTAGGAAAAACGGAGGGTACAAAGTCCAGATGACGGGCATCCACAATCAGACTGGTATAGGCTTCTTTCATTCTGGAATCTCTGAAATCGGGGAATTTTTCCCTTTCGTATTCCACATCCAGATAATTCAAAAGACCTGATTTCCCTCTAAACGGAATAATGGACTCCACTGCAACCTTGTCTCTCAGAAATTTTACCTTAAGTTCAGACTTTTCTTCAAAAAAGAACTGATTGAATCTTTCTCTGAACTTTCCAGAAGGATCATCATTGAGTTTTTCCAGAATCAGATACTCATCGTTCAGACGGATGTTTTCCACAGCCTTGACTATCTGAAGAGAACTCCTTTCCTTTGCCTTGCTCAAGGCTTTGTTTCTAGCCTCGGAGACATTGTATGCAGTATGGTCTCCGCCGTACTCAATGTCTTTGGTATCAATGATGACTCGGGGGAGGGACTCCATTACAGTCAGGGAAACTTTGGAATTTGTCCAGTCAGTCTGGGCTTTCTTTCTTTCCCCGTTTTTTTCCTGTAAAAAAACAGGCTGAATAGTGCAGAGCAATAGAAAAATCAGTGAGATAGATTTCCTCATATCTTAAACATCGTCAGATACGGGTTTTTTCTCAAATCAGATGATTTCTCCTAGGGGATACTTGAATCTGCTTGAGACAGAAATTATTAATAAACCGCCAGAATTTCAGATTCGGGCTGTTTATTTCCAGATGTCAACAAGATTCATTAAATAATGCATAAAAAGTCAAAAAGGTGTCCAATGAGGAAATTGGGCATATTTTCCTCTTAACCTACATATTGAAAAGTCCGATTGAAATACTGAGATTGTAATTAACTTTAATTAGTCCATATGTTATTTTATGTCTAACTAATGGTATGTTCATCCTGTTGGCCAGCCTGAGACTGCCTTACTGCGGTTCAGCTCAATGCAAAGGCGTGCAGGATTTGATTGCAGTCCATTTGAATGACGGTCTGATTTCAGTCTCAGGCTGTTCGGTCTGCCAAACGAAAGGAGGAGTGGATGTTCTGGCGAAAAAAGGATTGTGTTGATCAGAAGACACTGAAGACAAGGCTTGAAAACCTGGAAAATTTTCTGGAAGCAAATTATGAGACTGGCGAGTCTGACAGTGTGGCGAATATCTGCAGGGAAATTGAGAATCTGAGGAAGCTGCTTCCGAAAACTGACTTTGAATAAACCCTGATTTCCTTTTTATCATTGCATGAAAATCAATCCGGCCAAACTTTCGTCTGAGATGCCGATTTACGGCAAACAGGGAGTGTATGG
Organism: Leptospiraceae bacterium; assembly: GCA_035345895.1. Classification (GTDB taxonomy): domain Bacteria; phylum Spirochaetota; class Leptospiria; order Leptospirales; family Leptospiraceae; genus DAORDI01. The sequence goes on along the minus strand of DAORDI010000012.1, from coordinate 27,756 downwards.
GTTTCATAGAATTGAAAGGAAATCTGAACGGAACAGGTCATAAATATGCTGTCATTGTTTCCAGATTCAATGAGTTTATTACTGAAAGCCTTCTGAAAGGTGCGTTGGATTCATTGGAAAGACATGGAACTGATCTGGAAAAAGTAACAGTTGTCAGAGTTCCGGGAGCATTTGAAATTCCGGTGACAGCAAAGAAACTTTCAGAATCAGGAAAATTTGATGCAGTGATCTGTCTAGGTGCTGTGATCAGAGGTTCCACTGCGCATTTTGATTTTGTTGCAGGTGAATCTGCAAAGATTGGAAATATTGCACTGGAAACAGGGATTCCTGTCATCTTCGGTGTGCTGACTACGGATACAATCGAACAGGCAATAGAAAGAGCAGGAACTAAGGCAGGAAATAAAGGTGCAGAGGCTGCGGCAACTGCCGTAGAAATGGTAAATCTTTTCCGGGTAATCAATGGCCTCAAGGCATAAATCGAGGGCAATTGCAATTCAGGGTCTGTACCAGATTGAGCTTACTAAAACTCCTGTCGAAGAAGTTGTAAAATTTCAATGGTACGACAAAAAACTCGGAAGAGAAGAAAGGGAATTGGCAGAACTTCTGATAAATGGAGTTGTGAAAAACTGGGAAGTTCTCGATAATATCATCAAGGCTTATTCCAGAGGCAAAGAACTGGACAGAATTTCCATTATAAACCGCAATATTTTACGGATTTCCATTTTTTCTCTCGTAAATATGCGTGAAATTCCTGGACGTATTATTATTAATGAGGCTTTGGAGCTTACCAGGGAATTTGAGTCGGAAGAGTCTCTCAGCCTTATCAACGGAATACTGGATTCTGTGTACAGAGATGAATTGGCCAAGTCGTCAGGAGGAGATTAAGAATGCAGGGAGTAAAGAAGAACAGAATGCGTCTTGAAAATTTAGGTAGGGACGACCTGTCTGATAAACCTCAGGATACTGAAGAGTTTGAAGCGTATCGGGAATCCAGAATCAGAAACAGATCCTCTTATCTGCCTTTCGTGCTTCTGATTCTTGTCATCGTACTGATAGCCGTTCTTTTTGGAATCTGGTACCAGTTTCTCAGAAAGGAAGGTGCTGGTACTGAAATAGGAAAAACAGATCTTTTCAATGAAAAGATCGGATCAATCGACAGGTTCATTGAAAAATCGTATGTTCCTGACACTTCCTTGAATCCTGGACTGGCAAAATGCATCACTCTTTACAGAGACAGATATGTAAAAAAGGCAAATTCCGCCTGTGAAGAGTTTCTCAGCTCACCGGCTTCTGATACGGACAAATCTGTAGCCCTCACAGTTCTCGGTGTCATTCTTGATGAGGCAGGCAGGTATACTCAGGCGGTCGAGAGACTGCGCAAGGCAGTGGATTACGATTCTAAGAACATTTATGCCTATTACGATCTGGCTTTGGCTCATAAGCATGCAGGACAGTACACTGAGGCAAGAAATGTAATTATGAAAGCCAAGAGTATGGCTCCGAATGATTCAAGAATATCCCTCTTGGCAGGAAATCTTCTGAATGAGACAAATGACCCAAAGGCTGCAATCGAAATTTACAAAGAAGGGATTTCCAACTCTCCGGATGACCCCTATCTGATGTACAATCTTGCCATCAGTCAGTACAAGCAGGGACAGGTTGCTGATGCAGTGGCAAATTTTCAGAGAGTCATTCAGGTGACCGGAAGAAGTCAGGTCTCAGAATTTGCACACGCTTACTTAGGCACGATTTTTTACCACAGGGATGACCTGAACAATGCTGAGCATCATTTTAAGGAAGCCGCTGCCATCAAGCCGAATGAGGGAAAGTATCTCTACAATCTCGGACTGATTCTGCTGAAACAGAAAAGGACTGAAGAGGCTGTCTCCTACCTCCAAAAAGCAATTGATTCAGGTTCTTCCGATCCTGCGGTCTTCCGATTCATTGCAGAAGCTTTCGAAGATCTCAGAATGTTTGACAATGCGACAGTGGCACTCGAAAAGGCAATGAAGATCAGACCGGATGATACAGATACAATGTTCCAGCTGGCAGATCTTTATTATTCCAGAGGAAATCTGTCTTCTGCAGAGGATCTTTTCAGAAAAATTATCAAAAGTACTCCCGGTGATACGAACACAGAGAATGCACTTATCAATCTGGGTATCATTCTGGATGATATGGAAAGATATTCTGAAGCAGTTCTGGCATTTGAACAGGCAATTCAGCTGAATCCTAAAAATGATAACGCATACTACAATCTGGGTATAGCATATAAGAATTCAGGTCAGCCGACAAAGGCCATTGAAAACTGGAAAAAAGCTTCTGCACTTAATCCCGGCGAATCTAAAAATATGGAAGCGATCGGGGACTATTATATGGAAGCCGGTTTTCATCAGGAAGCTGCTGACGAGTTCAATTCAATAGTCAAATCAAATCCAGGAAATTACAAGGCAAGACTCAAGCTTGCAGATGCCTATTTCCGACTGAAAAATTACAGCAATGCAGAAAAATCTCTTTTTCATATTCTGAACAATTCCAAGGACGGCGACGAGATTAAGCTGGCCCATCGAAAACTGGCCCTGGTCTATGCGGAAGGGGATGAAAAGAACAAATCCAAAGCAAAGGATGAAGCCTATCGCGGATCTCATATGGATCCTGATGATATGGAAGGCCGTCTGACTCTTGCCAGAATTCTAATGGACACGAATTCAATGATGGATAGGGAAAAAGCAATTGAAGAACTGACCGCAGTTGTCAGATCCGATGTAAAACCGAAAATTGCGGCTCAGGCATACAATTATCTGGGTCTCTGCTATTACAAAAACGGTGAGTTTAAAAAGGCAATGAGGGAATTTCAGAATTCGATAGATTTGGATCCTTCTCTGACTGAAGCCTACAGCAATAAAAGAGCAGCTAGAGCAGCTTATGAATCTTCTATTCAAGGAAGAGCAGAGTTGTAAATCCTCAACAGGGGTTGTACTGTTGGATGTGCAGCCCCTGTTCCATTTTTATCCTTTCTGCTTGCAGGTGCTTTCTTATAAACCCCTGACAATCAGCATTACGATTTCCTTGTACTGCTCATCTGCGAACTGCACTTTTTTGAGTGTTTCAAAAGAGTATTCAAGCGTTCTATCATAAACCTGCCTGTAAAAAACGTCAAGAATTGAATCTTTTCTTCGGTTCTTTACACTTTAGGTGCAATAAAAGCGGGAGGATGCAATTTTTGTAAGGCTTCCTCTTATTCCCGTTTTTCCCGTGGTTGTTTATTCTTTTTTTACCGCGAGGGACACAGGGGATTGTCTGTATGGATAAGCCTCTTGTTATTTTCAGGATAAACCGTTTGTAATCTCGACAATTGAAGCCTGACGGAACGATCTTGTATTGCAGATCAACTTGGGGAATTTTTCCCTAAGGAACAGTGAAAAATTGGAATCATACAGAAAACCGAAGCTCTTCAAAGAACGGAGGATCATTTTGATGAAAATCTTTCCTAAAAGCCGAAATCTGGTTAAAAAATCGAAAAAATCTGCTTTTATGGGTATTGTAAATAAATTTTTCGTACAATTCGTTTGACAGGTACTCCTGCGTTTGTACAGTTGGTAGAAGTTTTTCGCTTTTGGAGGTTTTTAAAAGAGACGTTATGTCTCGAAATGAACTATGTCGCCGTATCGAATGTATATTATACTACTGCTATTTTTTACTTCTTTTTATCAATTATCATCCTCAGAAAAAGAGACCAAATCAGAATTTTTAAGCAAACTTACATCGGGAGGCAAGGAGACTTTAGAAGCTCTTCGTACTTTCCGTGCAAAAGGGATGGACGAATTTCTTCCCCGAGTTTCTGAAATTCTGAAAAAGAGGAGCACCTCCAAAGAAATTCAGGTGGCTATATTAGATCTGTACGAATCTTACGGTTTTGACTTAGATTCGCACCTTCCGGATTCCATTGACGACTATGAATGGTATTTCCAGGAAAAATTTCAGGAAGAGGATGTATTTGTCAGACTTCTGAATTCATTTGAGAAAAGAAGAGACAGGAAATTCCTCTATACAGTTATTCCTTTCGTCACCCATAAAAGTTCTGAAATCAGGGAAGCAACGTACAGGTATCTGAATTCTATCCGGGACGACAGGGCTCTCCCTTACATTATGGAGCTTGGGAATTCAGAGGAGCCGATTTACAGATATTATTATTTGGAAGCGCTTCAGATTATCCGAGACGAAAGAACCAGCGTCCACGTTCCAAGAATGCTGGCTGATCTGAGTCCTGCTCTCCGAATTGGCGCCATTCAGGCCGCAGAAAATCTGAATCTGAAAGACAAGCAGACTCAGATTTTGGGTATGGCCAGAGGCGACAGCAATTATGAGGTTCGCAAGACTGCTACTGTTTATGCCAGAACCACGAATCAGCGTTTCAGAACAGATATTTTTCAGGGCGGACTTTTTGATTCCCATAGAGAAGTGCGTGAAGTTGCACTGGAGAGTGTGAAGTCCTTCAGAGATTCCAGCTATGCTCCTGCGATTTCAAAGGCCTTGGAAAAGGAAAAACATTCCTATTTAAGTTCGCAGATGCTTGATACTCTTATGGTTCTTGGAAATCATGGAGGCGGTCAGGGGATTGCAAATGCTCTGCTGAATGACCTGGATGAAAATGTAAGAATTAAAGCTGCATTCACCGCTTCGAAATTAAGTGCAAAAGAAATTCTGTCTTCTCTGATTGGATCACTGAGCAATGAACCTTCTGTCAACGTAAGAGTGGAAGTGGCAAAAACCCTTGGACATTTGAAGGATAAAAAAGCGGTTCCTGTTCTTTTTGACAGACTGAAGGACAAAACAGAAAATGTTGTTCTGAGAAAGGAAGTATTGAGTTCGCTGGATAAAATCGATGAACCTTCCGTAATGCCTTATGTCTTTGATCTTCTGGAAGATGAGTCTGGTGCCTTCAGATCTCAGATTCGTGACTTTATGAGGGGAATGCTGTACCGTCATCACGGTTCCAAACTTAAGACTGTAGCATATACTTCTCCTGAACTTCAAATTAACTGAATTTCAAGTCCCTCCATCTAATTTCATTGATGGGGGGTCATACTTTTCACTCCTTTACCCGAAATTCTAACCTAGAATTTTTCCCTTTTCAGAATTTTTTTGATTAACAGAGTAGGTTTCTTTAAAAAAATTGTCTCAGGTACGATTTTGAGGTCTTATGAGACATTTTTATCTGAAACATTTTGGAATTCTGTTTTTAGCTTTTTCATCAGCAATTTCTGCACAATCACATAACTGGAACTCTCCTTCAGAGGTAGTCAAGAAAATCAAGAAGAAATATGCGGAACTGAAGGCATATTCTGCTGACTTTAAGATACAGACAACGAACAATAAATCGACAGTCAATATGAAGGGCGTATGTAAAATCAAAAATCCAGGGAAAATCCGTTATGATTTCTCTCAGCCGGACGGAGACGCGATTGTTTCTGACGGAAAAACACTTTGGATTTATATTCATAAAAAAGGTGCAGTGGGAAAACAGGATCTGGAGATCAATAAAACGAACAGTTCCGGAGAACCGATTTTTCAGCAGAATACTGCAGCAGGACTGAATCGAATATTCCGTAAATACCATTACAAATTTGATTCAATCGAACAGCCCCAGAAAATGGACGGAAAAAATTATTTCGTCTTGGCATTGGAGCAGAGAGAAAAAATCGGAGGATTTGAATTTATGACGCTGTACGTAGATTCAGATTCTTACCTTATCCAGAAAGCAAAGGGCAGAGATGCCAGAGGAAAGGAAACAGTTATCGAATACAGTAACATCAATTTGAATCCGGATTTTGAAGATGGAATTTTCAAATACAGCATCAGCGGAAATGCAAAGATTGTAAATAATCCACTTGTCAGCCCGCCGGCAGAGAAAGAGAAGAAGGAGTAAACAGCATTGAGCAAACGTGTTGGTCAAATACTTAAAGATACCAGGGAAGAAAAAAGGCTCACTGTACGAGACATTGTAAAGGAAACAAATATTCCTTTAAAGTATGTGCTTGCATTGGAGAATGAAGATTACGGTCAATTTCCCGCAGAAACATATACAGTAGGGTTTTTAAAGACGTATGCTGATTTTCTGAAACTCGATACAGGTCACATCATCAATCTGTTTCGGGGGGAACAGCTCGAAGATGCAAATATTCCTCTTCAGGAACTGACTAAACCTACAATGAAGATGATGGCAGTGGAAGTGAGAAGAAATAAAGCAATTCTTCCTCTGATCCTCGTTTTGATCGTAGGAATCGGTGTATTTGCTTTTTCCCAGTTCTATGAGCCTGAACAGGAAAATTCCAATCCGTCCGGAGCAGGAGAAAATGAAAACAGATATCTGCAGGGAGTTCCTTCAGACATCTCTTTTATCAATCAGTCAGTCCATGATTCAGAAAGGGTCCCTTTTACACTCACTCCGGAACAGGGATTTACTTTCAGCGTGAACAATCAGCTCTGCAAGATTTTCATCAAGGGAGTCAGAAAAAATGAAGATAATGAAAACATTGCGATCATTGGGTTCAATCTGTTTCCGGATAAGAAGGTTTACACTTTTGAAACAAAGGTGAATGAAAATTCCGTTCTGAGCAGTAAAAATCCTGAACTTTCCAATCTGAGAAGAGAGATAAAAATACTCACTCAGGCGATCACAGAAAAATCGGCAAAGATACTTGTTTCTCTAGGCGAGGCCAAACCTGCAACGGAGCAGGGATCAGGAAACAACCCAGTGGGTGATGTTCCGATCCAGGTGACACTGTTTTTTGGGAAATCCACATTTGCGGAGTTTCTGATCGATGGACAGGGAGGGGAGCGCGGCATCATACCAGCGGGCGAGACAAAGCAGCTCGAAGCAATGAGCAGACTGGAAATCAAGGTTGGAGACGGCGGGGCTGTTGATATCGTTCAAAACGGGAAACCTAAAGTAAAAATGGGGAAACCGAACCGACATGTAAAAAAGATTTTTGTCAAAACACCTAACCGTTTCGATAATACACAGTTCGAAATCAAGGAACTGGGAGAGTAATTTTGGGTTCAGCCGCACCGGGAAAATCATTTTTCATTACCACACTAGGATGTCCTAAAAATGTGGCTGACTCGGAGCACGTAAGGCTTTCTCTGATGAGTGAAGGACTGGAAGAGGCCAAAAGCCCGGACAGATCAGATTTTCATCTGATCAATACCTGTACCTTCATTCAATCCGCTACCGAAGAGACAATAGATACGATCATTCAGGCTGGAAAGATTAAAAAGAAGAGAAAGCAGAAGCTGATCGTACTCGGATGTTTTGCCGAACGTTATTCGGATGCCATCCGGTCGGATATCCCTGAAGTGGATTTAAGTTTTGGAACAGGAAAATATTCCAGTGCAGGATCCATCCTAAAATCTCATTTTCCTGAGGAGTTTAACGGTCTTCAGGAGATCAACAGAGACAATCTGAACAGGGACAAGAAAAGAAAGACAGTCGGCAGACCGTATGCCTATGTCAAAGTGTCTGACGGATGCAATCGAGGCTGTCATTTCTGCATCATTCCCAATCTGAGAGGAAATTTCAGAGATCAGTCGGAGGATGGAATTCTACTGGATGCGCAGTCAGCTGTTTCTGCCGGTGCAAAGGAAATATGCATTGTATCTCAGGATACTGTCTTCTATGGAAAGGATACAGACCGTCTGAAGAAAGTCCTGGATCAGATCTCCGGAATAAACGGTCTGGAGCTGCTCCGTCTCCTCTATCTTTATCCTGATAAGAAAACATATAATCTGCTCGATTATTTTAAAGAAAATGATAAATTAGCGCCCTATCTGGAATCACCGATTCAGCACGTTTCTGAAAAAATGCTTAAAAGAATGAACAGATCAGGCAGCTATTCTTTTTTCGCGGACCTTTTTGGAAAAGCCAGAGAGGCGAGAAAAGGACTTGAGATCAGAACTTCACTGATACTGGGATATCCCGGTGAAACTGAGGACGATCTGGAAGAGACTGTCCGGTTCATAAAGGAAGTCAAACCCGAAAAACTGGCTCTATTTGCTTTTTCGCCGCAGGAAGGCACCAAAGCAGCAGAACTCGAAAACGATATCTCTGAAGAAGAGGCGGCTAGACGGGTGAATTACGTCCGTGAAGTGCATCTCGAAGTACTGAAAGACATTCATCAGGACAGGATCGGAAAAATTTACCCGGCCATCGTGGATGAGGTTTCTAAGGATCAGATCCTTGTAAGGAGATTTCAGGATGCTCCCGAAATTGATGAAATTGTATTCACACCGTTCAGGAAAGATCTGTCTGTCGGTCAGATTGGAAAAGTAAAAATCGGTTCTTTTTTGGAATACGATATGGAAGGGGAGTTCATTCACTGACAGCTTTAAAGGTTCTTTTTCCATTCATTATCTTCTTTTTATTTTCGGACTGCAGAGTCAGTTCATCTGGCAAGAATTTTTGGACGGAATACTTTCAAATCCAGAAAAGTTTCAGAAAAAGCTTTTTCAACAGAAAGGAATGGACTTTTCTGAACGGTGGTTTTCGGGAGGAATTTGAAAAGGATTTCAGAGGATCAGAAAATTATTTCCTATCCGCCGAAAACACAAATGAGAATTACATCACATTAGGAAAACCGGAAAATCGAAATTCAAATTTTAAATTCAGAGTGGATGCAGAATACAGAAAATCCGTTTTTGAAAATGAAAATACTTATATCTTTAAAAGGTCATCAGTCTTCAAGGATCTGCCTGTCTACGGGTTTGCAGAATTTCTGAATTCAGTATTCCTGTTTGCAGGCTTAAAAGAAAGAAAAGCTGTATTAGAAAAATCTAATACATTTGCCTATATCTGTACATACTATGAATGCAGGACTGAAGTAAAAGGCACTGTTCTATCAATTCATACATATCCAGGAATGAAACTCAAATCCTTTGATCCTGCACATTACAGTTCCGTAAAAAAAATGACTGAACGGATCCAGTTGAATACTGAAATGATTCACAATGGGATCAGTTTTGCTGTTTTTGCAATTGATGAAAAGGGCTTTCATCTCAATATCCAGGATGCAGTACTGAAGTCTTACGGTAAAGGAACTCTGCAGTTCAATTCCAGAATGCAGGTTTCTCTTTTCGGAATGAATATTTATATGAACGGCTTAAAATACAGAATCGAATACAGTCAGAATGACAGAACAGAATCGCATATTCAGGGAAGATATGAGAAAACTGATCCGGAGATAAAGACTGCAGGAAGCATTCTGAGCAATGCGGTAGATATACTGATTCCAGGCAATATTGAAGGATATTTCAGAATGTATTTCAGACAGGCTATGTTTGGAAATTCAAAAAAAGGCAATAATTTTGAAGGTAAATCTGAAGTAAAAAAGGGAAGAATGAATATTTATATGAGTTCAGAATCTGAAATTCCAAGAAATCCGTTTCGTTTCCTTGCCGGCAGAAATTCAGAAAAAAATGCTCCTGTCTTTATGGACGGGCTGGAATCGGCAGTCTTAAAGGATCTGTAATTTGGATCCTGTTCTGAAGCCCTCGATTATTCTTGAAAACCCAAAGTTCTCGGGGAACATTGGAATGATCTGCCGACTGGCTGCAAATTTCGACATAGGACCCGTTCGAATCATAGGCTCGAAAAAAGAAGAAGATATTTTTGAGATGGAATGGATGGCTCATAATGCGGAAGAAGAAATGGAAAAAATTCAGTATGTGGAAAGCCTTGAGGACTGCAGAGCCAGTGCAGAACTCATTGTAGGCACAGCAATGATTCATGGACGGGACAGGGGGCGTTTTATCAGTCTTGTACGTTTAAAGGAAATAGCAAAAAAATTTCATACTGGAATACTTTTCGGAAGAGAGGACAAGGGATTAAAAAGAGAAACTGCAATCAAATGTGACTATTTAGTTGATTTTCGTCTTCCTGGAAATCAGAAATCAATGAATCTGGCCTCTTCTGTCGCGTATGTACTGGGTGCGTTGTTCGGCACTCAGGATAACGAATTTTACAGGAAAAGGGAACTGAATCTGTCCCGAAATAAACTGTATGAAAAAGCGGAAGAATTTTTCAGGGAACTCGGGATGGACAGTTATCATGGGTCGGAAAATCTTCCTGTTCAGAGGCTGAAGAAAATTTTAGACAAGGCTGAAATGACACAGGGAGATATGGACTTCTTCTTCAGAATCTTTCAGGCGTTTAAATTTCAGAAAAAATAAGTTTTCTCCTTCATTCCGGCTTTTTGAAATGGTATTTATAGTCAATATATGTGATATTGCCAGAAGGCGGGGGAGGGAACTTGATTGAAGCAATCACTGATCTGATGCAGTCATTGAGTCCGGTATTTGCCAGATCGGAACCGACGATTTCCGGCACCAATACTTTCCCGTCCTTGTCAATCTGCCAGTCCAGATCCACTGATCCGTCTGTCTTTTTGGGATTTGTTTTCAGGAAATTATTGTAGCATTTCTGGATTTCAGAATTCTTTTTTTTCAGACTTTTGGCCACTGCCTTCTCTCTGTACTGATCCAAATGTTTTTCCTTAGGATCGGGGTGTGCGGCATTTACCTTGTCTGAAAGGGCAGTCATTTCATTCTTCAGTGTATAAAAATTGAAGTAAAGGCCCCCTGTCGCAATGATCAGGATGGAAATAATTATCCATTGAATTTTTATAGAGTTCATTTTTTTCTTCCTCTCAAGATCATAGATTTTGAATCTGCTGAGTGAGTTTATACATTGGAGTCATAATTGCAGCCATAATTGTAAAGATCAGGCCCCCCATCACTACAATCATCATCGGCTCAAGACTCTGAGTCATTGATTTGATTGCACTGTCCACTTCGTTGTCAAAAATATCGGCCAGCTTATTCATCATTTCGGGAACAGTATCCGAGATTTCCCCTGCGGCTATCATTCCCAGAAACATAGGACTCAGAACTTGGGAACCCTGCAGAGATTCCGAAAGTTTAATTCCTTCCTTGACCTTTTCTATAGATGATTTCATCTCAGACTGAAAAATGTAATTGTTGACTGAATTGCTGGAAATTTCGAGTGCAATAATGAGTGAAACTCTGTTTGCCAAAAGAACTCCCAGGTTTCTGGCAAAGCTGCTCACAATCATTTTCTTCATAAGAGTTCCGAAAATAGGAATCTTCAGCACAAAACTGTCCCATTTCGGCTTTCCTGCAGGTGAATTTTTCCAGCGAATAAAACCATAGGCACCGCCTCCTATTCCGAGAGGAAGCGACCACCAGTAACCGGTCAAAAAATTGGATATCCCGATGACAATTCTTGTAATGAGAGGAAGTTCTGCATCAAACTGTGCAAAGAGTTCCTGTATTTGAGGAATGACCACCATCAGAAGGAATATGGCTACGGAAAAAGACAGCGCACCCATAATGAATGGATAAATCATCGCTACCTGTACCTTATTCTTCAGCTCTGCAGATGCATCTTCCAGATCGGCAAGTCGGAGGAGTGTCTTTTCGTATTCCCCTGTTTTTTCCCCGACTGAAATGAGAGAAGGATACTGCCTTGGAAATATGTTGGGATGTTTTTCCATTGACTGCGAAAGAGAACTTCCTTCTGTGATGGCTGTTCTCATTTCTATGATGACTTTTTTGAAGTTTTGATTTTCCGTCTGCTCAATGATATTGGCGAGGGACCTGTCGAGAGGAATTCCGGCACCAATCAGAGTCCCTAGCTGTCTTACAAAAAGCGCAATGGATTTTCTTGGAATTCTGTAAAGAATTGCAGTGAGGAACGGAAAAAGCTCTCTTTCTTTTTTTTCTGAATCTTCCTTGATGGAACGGACATAGAGTCCCTTAGCCTTAAGTTTGTTTCTGGCCGCCTGCACGCTTGCGGCATCAACGATTCCCTTGTCTTCTTTCCCGTTTTTTCCGAAAGCAATGTACGTATAAAGAGGCATCAGCTCACCCTTAAAACTTCGTCAGGAGTTGTCACACCTTCGATGACCTTGATCTTCCCATATCCCCTCAGTGTCATCATTCCGTTGTTCAACGCGACTTCCTTGATTTTTGAAGCATCAGAGCCGGCAAGGATTGTTCTTTTGATATCCTCATTCAGGACAAGAAGCTCATAGATCCCCATCCTGCCTTTGAATCCAGTGTTCATACAGGCGGCACATCCTGCGCCTCTGTGAAGAACTCCGTCAATCAGCTCTTCTCTTTTGATATCTAAGGATTCCAGTTCCTTGTCTGAAGGTTCATAGGGTTTTTTGCAGTTTTTACAGTTTACCCTGACAAGACGCTGAGCTACAAATCCGAGCACCGAAGAGGTAATCAGATAAGGTTCTATTCCCATATCGACAAGACGCGTGACAGAGGATGCTGCATCATTTGTGTGAAGTGTGGAAAATACCAAGTGACCAGTCAATGATGCCTGAATTGCAATTCGGGCTGTCTCCTGGTCACGGATCTCCCCGACCATCACCACGTCCGGATCCTGTCTCAGGATGGAACGGAGGGCTGCTGCGAAAGTGAGCCCTATTTTTTCCTGCATCTGCACCTGTGAAATTCCGTCAAACTGGTATTCCACTGGATCCTCGCAGGTGATGATGTTTCTTTCGGGACTGTTCAGCTCGGAAAGTGAGGAGTAAAGTGTTGTGGATTTACCCGATCCAGTCGGACCTGTGACTAATATGATCCCGTGTGTATGGTAGATCAGTTCGGTAAACTCATCCTGCAGTTTTTTCGTAAATCCAAGCGTGCTCATAGAATACTTCTGGTCCGTTTTGTTCAGAAGACGCATCACCACCCTCTCACCGTACTGACAGGGAAGAGTGGATACTCGAACATCTATTTCCTTTCCGGCCAGTTTCAGTTTGATCCTTCCATCCTGGGGCAGTCTGTTCTCTGCAATGTTCAGGTTGGACATAATTTTGATACGGGAAATGATTCCGGCCTGATAGGATTTGGGAGGGGAGAGGACTTTATGCAGAACCCCGTCCACCCTGTACCGGACAGATACCGATTTTTCGTAAGATTCAATATGAATGTCTGAGGCCCTTTCTGTAACTGCCTGAGAGAGGATGACGTTTACCATTTTGATGATCGGTGCTTCGTTGCTGAGATCGAGTGCATCCTCCGATTCAAAACTTCCTGCCAGGTCGGACAGTTCCCCGTCCACCATTTCATCCATCATCTCTTTTGCATTCGATGCAGTTTTGTCGAAATGAGAATGAATGATTCTCAGAATTTCAGGTTCAGGGGCGAGTACAAATTTTACCTTGTACCCTCTCAGAAAATTTCTGAAATCATCCATAGGATGCAGATCGGTGGGATCTGTGACTGCCACCCAGACTACATCGCCTGAATACTGATATGGAATCATCCTGCTTTTCTGAATCAGTTTGTAAGGGACGAGTTTATAAATATCGTCATAATTATGAAAGTCTATCTTTTCCACAAACTCCAGATTGTGGATTTTGGAGAGAGCTTTCATAATGTCCATCTCTCCCGCGATTCCCTTCTTCTGAATGATCTGACCCAGGGGGAGATGACTTTTTGCCTGTGCTTTTAATGATTCACTGAGTTCCTTCTCTGTGATGACTCCGTCTTCAACAAGAATTTCTCCGAGTGTCTTTCTCATCTGAGCTGTTTTTCCCTTTCTTCTTCAATTCTTTCCTGTTCCATACGCTTTTCAGCAGTGATTCTGTCTGCCTTTGCACGGTCGCCAAGAATATGAGGTGTGATGAATACCATCAGATTTGTTCTGACATTCTGACTTGTGGATCTTCTGAAAAAAGATCCCAGAATAGGCAGATCTCCGAAAAGAGGGATCTTGGTGACTTTTTTCTGTTTGTCATTTGAAATCAGTCCACCGATCACGATTGTCTGAGTGTTTTCCACTGTAATGGTTGTCTTAATATCTCTTTTGTTGAAAATCGGGTTTCCCCCCTGTGTGGGAAGACCTGCAATATTTTTGACTTCCTGGTAAAGTTCCAGGTTGATCCTGTCATTTTTATTAATATGAGGAGTAAACTTGAGTTTGATTCCAGTCGGACGGTATTCAAAGTTGTCCACTGTGACCGCGTTTGAACCGCCGAGACCGGCGTTCCGGCTCTGTGTTCTGACAGGTACATCCTGTCCCACATTGATTTCTGCTTCCTGGTTGTCCATTGTAAGTATCTGAGGGGCTGAAAGGACATTGAAGTTCTCGTTTGTCTGGTTTGCATTCAGTATCCCAATGATCTGCGGATTGCCCGGCTTCAAAAAACCCAAAGAAAAGCCTGAGAGGGTGTTGACCTGGGTAGGACGGCCTTTGCTGTCCAGAATCCCTCCCTGAAGGGCTAAATTTGAGTTAAACTGGGCTCTGGCAACGCCGTTGTATCTCCAGTCAATACCAAAATCGTTCAGATCATTTGAGGTCAGTTCCACTATCAGAACTTCGAGCAGAATCTGTTTTCTGGGAAGGTCGAGAATTTTGATGATTCTCTGTATTTCCTGCCATTCTTCCTTTGTGGCAGTGACGATGACTGAATTGGAGTCCTTGTGAGCAACTGCCTTGATTTTATCAGTCTTCGGCTGTGCAGGTTTGTTTGGATCGGCACTGACCTTTGAATCTACGACCGGCATATCCAGCTTGGTCAGTACTCCGGCGAGCTTTTCTGCCTCATTGTGCTCGAGAGTGTAAATATGGATATCACCTGCAGAGGAAACTGCTCCGGGGCCTTCCTGTTTCTGATCCAGTTTATCTACAAGCTTCAGAAGTTTGTTGATATCTGCAGAAGACCCGGAAATCATCAGAGTGTTTGAGTTTTTGTAAACGATGATGTCTGTGTCAGGAGAGGTCATTCTTTTCAGAAGCGGTTCGAGTTCGGAGGAACTTGCCTGATAAATGGGAACTACCTGAGTAATTGTCTTGAACTCTCTGATTTCATCTTCAGTGAGAAGATCACGCCCAACCCGGACGATAGGCGATTTTGCAAGAGCATCCTTGCTTTTGACTATTTTGATCAGTTCATTTTCTTCTACAATTCCGAATCCTTGAGTTTCCAGAACGGACTTCATAAAGGAATAGGCATCACGGACGGCCACTTTTTTCTGAGAGATCACTGTGATCTTTTTACCTTTGATGGAATCATCTATCAGAATGTTTTTCTTGACGATCGCGCTCATTCCTTTCAGAAAGTCTTTCAGTTCAGCATTTCTCCAGTCGGCAGTAAAATATTCTTTACCATCCCTTCCCTGAGAAAGTTTTCCGGCATTTTTATTGTGTTTTGCATCCTCATCATCTTTTGCAGGAGCAGTATTGGCTTCCTGCAGATGCAGATCACTTCTGAATAGGAAAATGGAACTGAAAATCAAGAGTCCGTACGCGAGTTTTTTTCTGATCATTTTGCACCAATTTTACTAAGAATTGGATTCAGGCAAGCCTGTTTCCGGTTTCTATATGTATTTGTTCTCCTTACAATATCTGTACTGCTGAATGCCGAAGACTGCTTCGGCAGAGCCGCTGATTCTGAATATTGTATAGCAGGGATTCTATACAACGTATTAGACCTCTTGTTAAAGTGAATACTCTTTTTTTTCAGTTGGTGATATTGATCTCGTAGACGAAGCATTTTCCTCTTCTGTCCAGATCAATCGTGACCTTGGTGGAGTTCTTGATGTTTGTCCACATTTCCATCATTTTTTCCATATCCTGAAGAGGCATTCCGTTCACCCTCTGCACAAAGTCGCCGGTTCTCGCTCCCAGCTGAAAGAGTACGTTGCTTTGAGGAACTTCATGGATCTTGATGCCTTCAATCTTGCCGTTTGCCTGTTTGTACTCTGTACGGAGTCCTTTCATTATATCAGTAGGGTTTTTCAAATTTCTTTCGAAGTCAGTTCTGGAAACTCTTTTGTTTTCCACTGTACAGTTTCCTCGCTGGATTGGGGCTGCAGTCTCTTTCACTTCTGTAGAACGGAGTTTGGCCTGTTTCAGACTTTCTCCAATTTCCACTCTCAGTTTGTATTCATTCTTCATCAATAGAACAGAATGCTGTCCAATTTCTTTGACTATATAGTCTGCCACCTTTTCTTCCAATGCAAACTCGTCAGCTTCTTCTCTTCCTTTAAAGAGGAATGTTGCCCGAGCAAAGGATCTGCTTCCGCTCAATGTTCCTGTCAGGAGCAGTTCTTCTACCTCAGGTGTGTCTGCAGAAAAAACTTCACCAGGCGCACCATCCTTTCCAGGAACAGGAGGCAATGCACCTCGAATCATATTTCCGATGACTGTCTCTTCATAGGCTGTGACTGATTTAGGAATGGACTGATTGTTTGCTGCCCTGTGTTCTTTAGTGATTTTCTGCTGCGACTGCTGATTCGGCAGATACAGTATGATAATGGATCTGAATACGTAGGCAATTGAATAACTCAAAAGGACAACAATTGGTATGAGAAGGTAAAAACTGTTTTTCTGCAGTCTGAGAATCCATGCGTTCAATGTATTGTCCTCCTAAAACAAAAAAAGCAACCAATTCTGGTTGCTTTTTTTCTCATTGGGTGCAGCAGCAAATCAGGATTTGTTACTTAGACCTGGTTTTGTTGTTACAATCTCTACTTTTTTCAGTGCTGCTTCAGGATTTACAAATCTTCCTCTGAGCATCACTTCAAAATGCAGGTGTGCACCTGTTGCTGTTCCAGTTCTTCCGACCGAAGCAATCACTGTGCCCATTTTTACTTGATCACCCACTTCCACTGTTGTAGTAGAGCAGTGTGCGTAAATTGTTTTGTAACCGCCTTTATGACGAATAATGACTGTATTGCCGTAACCGCCGTTTCTGCCCTTAAATTCCACAATTCCATCAGCAGAAGCTATTACAGGAGTGCCGACAGGTGCGGAAAGATCCAGACCGGAATGGTAGTTTTTGATGTTGGGATTGAAAGGATCTCTTCTGTAACCGAAACGGGAAGTGACTCTTCCGCTGATGACGGGCATAGTAAATACTTTCATCTTGTAGATCGTGCCGGCCATTTGAGTTGCTGCAGGCTGAGATCCGTTGATTCTGAGTGTCTGACCAATACGGATAATATCGCCACGCAACCCGTTCATTTTTTTCAGATGACTGACCTGCATTCTGTATTTTCTTGCAATCGCACTCAATGTGTCCTTTGCCTTGACTCTATATCCGCCGCTCACCGGCTTTTCAGCCTTGATGACAGTGGTAGATATCAATCTTGTCACTGATATGTGAGAAGGAAGCTTATAGTTCGAAGATACGCTGGAATAAGTTCCAGGATTGGACGCTGCTGTTTCTGACTTGTCCTCAGGCTGAAAGAGTTCTTTCAGCTGCGGGTCTAAATCGATATTCTGATTGTTCTCCGAGTCAATATAATCCTTTAATTCATCTTCAAATGAATCAAATGGATTTGCGAATAGAGCCGAAGAAAACAGCACTGTAAGTAAAAATAAAATGAAAATCCACCAATGAGCAATCACGGAAACACCATCCCTTTTTATTAGACGATACGTCAATTATTTTTTACGAATAATTTCTGAATTATTTGGAGTTGTACTGTATTCCTCCAGTTTTTCGCTGATAAGCGAATCCAGACGCTCACTTGTCAAAGGTTTGTCTTTGAGTTCTTCCTGAATGATAAATGCCACCATTTTTCCAATTGCGCTCTCGCGTTCCTGGTTGCTTGGATAACACTTTATTTTAATGAGAGATGCTGATGTTTCTATCCATATCTTTACAGAAGTACCTTTCGGCAGAATGTCTTTGTGAGTAATATAAAAATTCTGTTTCAAATAGTAAGTTTTTGCAGAGTATTCTTCATTCAGAAGAGCCAGATCGTCTTTCTTGATTGTTTTTCTCTGGCACTCCTGAAAGGCAAGAAGCAGCAGAGAAAATAGTAAAATTCGGTTCATATTTCCCTAAGTACGCTTGACAAACATACGGGTCAAGCCTAGATTAGCCTGCAATATGGGAGATTCGGAAAAAGAAGAAAAAATCATTTCACTGCCCCTTTTGAGAAAACAGTTCCGAAATGTCTACATCACTCCTTCTTCCGTCAGAAAAACTGAAATCATACAGGATGAACCCCAGGAAATCCGTCCTGAAATCAAACAGGTCAAGGAAAAGATTTTTTCCAAGGAACTCGAGGATCTGGTTCAGAAGGTATCACAGAAAAAAAAGGAGCAGTCTGTTCTCGACAGCACTCCGATCCGCGTATTCGAAAAGGATGAGGAAGCCTATTTTTCTGCACTTCACAGTGTTTTTTCCGGGATTGACAAAGGCAGAAATCTGGCACTCTACTGTGCTGAGAGCTTTGAAAAAATCGGAATCAGAGCATTTCTATGGAGCACTTATGTGACTGACGGAGGGTTTTACAAGCCCATTTTCGGACGGGGCATCAGTGATGTTACTGTAGAAAACTTTTATCTCCATAAAAGAGATTTATTCTGGGAGGAGGACACGGAAAGTCCGGTTTTCGTTGAATTTTCCCAGTCTGCGGTTGAAAACCCTCATTTCAGGAAAAAAATTTCTACAACTGACCGAAATACATTTTCCGGGATGCTGATCATCCCTTATTCCAATCCCGTCTCGAAGCTGATCGTGTTCTGCAGAGAGTCGGAACCTTCCGGAAAATTTGAGAAGCTTTCTCCCGCTGTCTGCGATGTTCTGGACACTGTCTCCCCGATCCTGAGCGAGATTTCTGCTGATGAGGACAATTTGAACGATCAGGACAGGTTTAATTTTTTTGAGTGTATGCAGAATTTTGCGGAAAGGCATATTTACTCCGGGACGGCGGACCGTCTTTATATTGTAAAAATCACCGCAGCAAACTATCTTTCACTGAAAATCAGAAGGGATCTTTTAGGAAGGCTTTTTCAGAGGCTTTACTCTGCTGCCGACCGGACTGATCTTGTTGCTGAATCTGCGAAAAATGAATTTATATACATTTCTCTTTCGGATCCGTCCGCAAGGATTTATTCCATTCTGTCTGAATTTCAGGACAGCGGTCTGCAGTTTCTGCTGGAAAGAAGGCAGTTTCCCGATGAAGGCAATAATTTCTGTCTTTATTTTTAGTCTCTGCTTTTCTGCTGTTTCTGCGCGAGATGAAAGTCTTTCGGAGGCGGTGCGTCTTTATAAGCAGGGAAGCTTTGCAGAAGCAATTCCGCTATTTGAAAAAAATTCTGATCTGAAAGGTCAGAGCAGAATCAACAGAATCAGGCTTGCTGAATGTTATCTCTACAGAGATGATCTTGTCCTTCCTGAAAAAAAAGACAGCATATTCAGACGGGAAGAACTTCTTCAGAGGATCAAGGACAATTATGCACAGGCGGCATTTATTTTTTCCTCTGAAATCACTGAAATTGAAAAGATTACTCCGAATGAAAAACTTCTTGGACTTTGGTACTATGAATGGGGACTTTCTGAAATGATGATCCAGAAAAGGGAAAAGGCAGTCGGACTGTTTCTGAAATCTGCACAGATTGACCCTTCCATTTCAGAAAGCACCTACTATGCGGCCTTCCTGTCCCTTCAGCTTGGGAGAGAAAAGGATGCGGACAGAATCTGGAACAGAGAACGAAAGAAGAAGTAGGCATTATGGGCCGGGCAGTGAAAGACATTTTTATCCTGCTGATCCTGACCGTCATTTTATTTTTTTTTCAGGGAATTTCTGCCGAAGAAAGTAAAGTCTTTTATTATTTTACTCCGGACAGGATTCTGCCTGTCTCCGAAATGCAGTGCCGGCCTGGGTTCCAGATCTCCTCCGAGAAAGATGAAGAAAATGCTTTCGAGTGGTTCAAGATCAAACTTCCCGGCTACTGGAAATTTTCATCAATGCCTTCAGCAAAATCGCATATCTGCCGATTTCACTTCAAGGCAGAGAATCATCAGAACGTTCGGTATTCCATCAATCTTCTCAACGTCATAAATTCTCACGAAATATATCTGAATTCGGAAAAGATCGGAGGGAAGGGCAGTTTTGACACTCAGGGGAATCTGATTCAGCCGAACCCCTCACCTGCATTATACGATATCCCTTCTCATCTCCTGAAAGACGAAAACGTCATTATGCTCCGGATAGTGGACTCTGCTTCGGGAGGAGGGATACTTGAGATGCCTTCATTCGGCGAATCGGGGGAATTGGAAAGAAAGTTCTATCTGAAGATGATCAGGGACGGCGGTTTTGCGATATTTTTTATTACAATTGCGATATATCATATTTTTATTTATGCAGTCATCAGAAAAAACAAGGAGCTGCTTGTCTTCGGGATAATAGCACTCTGCGGAGGAATAGGTGCACTCGGATATTATAAGCTTACTTATGTAATTGTTCCCAATTTTTATTTTCACTTCTATGCTCTGCATATTTCCCATCAGGGGGGATTCCTTCTTTTCCCTTTCTTCATATCCAGGCTCTTCAGTTTAAGACTGAACTGGGTTTCCGTTTTTATGATTTCGGTTCATTCGGTCAATCTGGGGATACTTTTCCTTACACTGTTCTCCTATGCAGTCAGAGAATTTTTCAGATCCTATGTCGTCATGTTCACCGTGACTGTAATGTACGTTGCGCTTTCTTTTCTGATCCTGCAGACCGTATTCTCTGTCAGAAAAAGAATGACTCTCGAAAACAAGATTATTTCCGTCGGGCTTGTTCTCTGCGCGATATCTGCGTTTCAGTTTGTTTTCAGCTTCAACGGGATCGTTCCGGTGACTCATTTTCTAGGTGAGAGTTTTCTTGTTCTTACTCTCTGCACTTCTGTTTCCATTGCAGTAAAATACAATGCTGCACAGGAAGAGCTTATACAGATGAAGTCCGACTACAATGCAGAACTGGAAAAGGAGGTGGCTCTGAAGTCTGAAGTTCTGAAGCAGACAAATACTGATCTGCAGCGGTCCAATATGGAAAAGGAAAGACTTCTCACCGTTCTTGCACATGATTTAAGATCACCGCTCAATCTTCTTCAGGATTCGATCAACGTGCTTCAGTATGATTCGCTCAGCGGCAGAGATTTCAAGAGAATCATCAGGGAGATTTCACTGAATCTGAAAAGGAACAAGTATGTCCTTGAAAACCTTCTTGTATGGTCGTCAAGAAAACTTGCATCCGATCCTGCGGTGAAGCAGAGAACGGACATAAGCATCATTGTAATGGAAACAGTCGAGTTTTTTAAATCCGATCTGAAAAAGAAAAAAATACGAATTGACCACAGTTTCAATGTGCCTGTATACTGCAGAACAGACAGGAACACAGTCCGTCTTGTGCTCAGAAATCTTATTTCGAATTCCATCAAGTTTTCCGGGAAAAAATCTGTGATCCATGCAGGTTTTTCAATGAAGCTGAAGGAAAACAAGGTCAGAATTTCTGTGCAGGATCAGGGATCAGGACTTTCCAAGGAAGCATTGAAGAAAATTGAAGATCATTTTCCTCAGAATCCGAGACCGGATATGGAAAATGAAACCGGATTCGGGATAGGTCTTTTTCTCTGTCAGGAATTTCTGGAAAAAGCAGGGAGCTCTCTTCATGCCGAAAATACGGCAGAGGGTGCGAATTTTTATTTTGAACTTGAGGGGGATGCATGAATCTGAAGCCGCCACATTCCATACTGATAGCAGATGATCATGAGATTAGCCTGTCAGGGATGATAAGACTGTTGAAAGTAAAGGGCGGCTATTATATAAAGTCGGTCAAACGCGGAGACTCCATTCTTGAAGAAGTGATTAAGCATTCCTATCATCTGATCATTGCCGACTATCTGCTCCCTGGAATCAACGGGCTCGATGCACTGATCCGAATCAAAAGAAAGAACCCGTCTCAGAAAACTGCAGTCTTAAGTTCAAACGAAGAAGAAAAAATCCGTCTGATCTGCGAGCAGGAAGGGATTGAAGGATATATTTTTAAATCGGAGAGCAGAGAAAGCATACTCAACGCTGTAAAAAAAATACTGATGGGGGAAACCTACTATTCTTCTTTTTCTTCTCCCGGTCTTGAATTCATCTGGAATCATCCTTCAAATCCTTTTTTGGCACTGAGCTTCAGGGAAATTGAAATATTGAAACTCTTTCTGTCAGGCAGATCGCAGAAGACGATATCTGTCAATTTAAACATATCTCTCAAAACAATAGAAACTCACAGAACAAGAATCAACAAGAAGCTCGGAATGGACAATAACAGACTGATTGAAGAGGCTAAAAACTGGGGTCTTCTGTAAGCGTTCAGGGAAAACCCCGAATATTCTCACTTTTTTTAATCGGATCAGGCATAAGTGCAGAAACTTTTCTGTCAACTACAATAGAACAGAATCTGAATGGTTCACGGTGAATAAAAAAAATCACAGCCAAGGTTTATGTTCGGAGACAAAAGCATAAGTGCGAGTAGGAAAGGGGAGAACAGGGGACTTGAAGGAAGCAGTTTCAGCTTTTGAGTCCCCTGAGATTCTTCAGTCAGATGACTTAAGGCTTTTCTCATATTCCTCCCTGATCTGACTGATTGATACTTTGCAGACTCTTGCAATTCTGCTTTCCGGCATTCCAAATATTTTTCCCAGCTCAGCAATTGAAAACAGTTCTCTTGGTCTCATCAGCTTTTTCAGAAGCCTTTTTTTCCTTTCGGAAAGCAGCTTTCTCTCATTGTCCTTTCTTTCAAGAATTCGTTTTGTAAGACCTGTCAGTCTTTCCAGAAATTTCTGTTCCCACTGATATAACTTTTCCTTTCTGCACATCATCTCTGTCCTGTCGGATTCATTCATCAGTTTTAAGAATGTGTCCGCGTCCGATTTCATAAAAGAGAGATTATATCTCATTGAAATAACCATCCTGTTGAGCGGATTCAGTGCCAGAAGAGCATTTCTGAGATTCTGGTTTTTCTTCAGAGGCTCCTCGGCTGTCAATGCCCTCCGAAAATTTCCTTCCTCGTCCCAGAGTTCAAACAGAGCAGGATTGTCTCTTTCAAAGTCTCTCCGCATAATGTTCATTCTGCAGTTCTTTATGTATTTTCCCAGATAGGAGGGGAAGTTGGAATAGCCGTTCTTTTTAAATCGGAAAAGAATCTGAAGAATTTTTTCAGTGATCGCAATATATGTTTCCGAAAGTTCATCACCGTTCCATTTTTTTCTTCTCGCATATTCTTCCATCCAGAT
This sequence comes from Leptospiraceae bacterium, assembly GCA_035345895.1. Classification (GTDB taxonomy): domain Bacteria; phylum Spirochaetota; class Leptospiria; order Leptospirales; family Leptospiraceae; genus DAORDI01. Next base: position 4,649 of record DAORDI010000012.1, on the reverse strand, counting down.
TCCTGCCGCATTCAGAAGGGGATGAAGGTCGTCATCAGCTCCAGGATCAGATTTCATTCTTTTTCCGACCTTTCCGGTCTTCTGCATAAGCTTATTTCCTGTCCCGGATCTGTAGAATTTTTCTGCTTCCTCTGAAAGTCTTTCATCAAATCTGTTGTACATTGTTCATTCCTGCATAGTCATATTGTCATCCGAAATCTGAATAAAGAAACTTCTTTCAGCCTGTATCGGTTCTCCGGTTATCAAAGCAGATGCAGATTCTCCTGTCTATTTTTAAGAACTGAAAACCGTGCACGTTAGGCGTATTTTTTTATAATTATGGTATGATTTCATTTCTGCCGACTTGATTTTCGTGGATTTCGAAATTCATTTGGATTAAGTTTTCAGCTGAAAAAAGCAGAGTAAGAAATGAAAATGAAAATAATTGAAATGAATCAAGAAAAGAGTGCACATCTTAAACTTTTTTATTCTTTAGATGCATTTTTGATTTGCACTTTGGGCTGATTATGATTTGTTCGGTTACGATGAAAATAAATGCTTTTAGGAATATGCTTCTGCTTCTGTTCAGTATAGGATGTTCCGCCTTCCTGTATGCAGAGATAGGGAACTGTGCCGACTGTCATATGATGGAGAAGCAGTTTTCCGTCTGGATGAAAGACGGTCATAGAACGGCGGCAAACTGCATTGACTGTTATCATGCAGATGAAAAAGAAATGAAAGGAAGCGTAGAACAGATTCAGGACAGAAATTACGAACTACGAAATCCAGCAATGAAATCTCTTACGGATCTGATTTTCGACATTAAGACGATTAAGGATAAAGGTGCAGACATCAGCCGGGTGCAGAGCTTTCAGAGAAAAACACAGTTTTTTCGGATTTTGCAGAACGAATTCGCCGAGTTTAATGCACCTCAGGAAAGAGCAGGAATTCTCGGAAAATTAGTCGACTGTTCCGGAAAGAGACAGAATTCTTTGAATGAAAAATAATTATAAAATTTTTTTTCTAAATACTTTGGTATATTTTATATACATGTTTTTTTCCTTGGGACTTTCTGCGCAGGAACCGGTGAAGACTGAAGGTAATGAAAAACCTGCACAGGAAGAGTCCAAAGAATACAGAACTTCAATGAAGGGAGACATTCCGGCTGAGTACATGAGATCATTTCTTGCAACCCCCGAACAGGCGGGGGCAGTCAGGAAGGGAAATCTGTTCTGGTATGACAGTCTGAAGATAGGTTTTCACAGCAGATCCAGATATGAAGGCAGACAGAATGCCGATTTCAATAAAACTACATCGGATTATGCCGATTTTATCGGTCAGACGACACAGGTCTGGTTTCTGGCAGACCCCTCACCTTATTTTGCCTTCAAGCTGACGCTTCAGGATGCGAGACTTTGGGGCGGATCTCAGAATTCGGGAGCAGGCGGCGATTCCCGCTATGCAAATACGACAGGTGCCGGGAAAGTAATTATTCCAAATGCAACATCCGCCCCGACAACCCTGAGAAATTCCACTGACATAAGGGAAGCATTTATCATGATTAAGAAGACTGAAATTCTTCCGGTCAATATCCAGATTGGAAGACAGATTTTTGCCTACGGTGATCTGAAACTGATCGGTCCGCTGAACTGGGTATATACGGGATTCTCGTTTGACGGAATACGGTTTATGTATGATTCTAAATATTTTTCATCTCATCTTTTCGGAACAGTTCTGTCTGAACAGCATGACGGTCCGGCAGGTCTTGCTTCTTCAAACGGAAAGAGCCGTGGATCAATAGATGATGCTTATTTTACCGGTTCTTACAATACACTCAAACCGTCGGATCTGTTTCATATAGATCTTTACGGTTTTGGAGTTCATAAGAAATGGATTCAGCCTGCATCTCCTCTCACGACTCAGGACAGGCAGAGACAGAGGGATGAACTGATTACTGGAGGTATCAGAATCACAAACAGGACAGACAAAGGAAATCTTCCCAAGGGACAGATATTTGACTGGACTGTAGAATCTGCCTGGCAGAAAGGACTGACAGGTGAAAGAGTGGGGGCCGACTGGGATCTGCTGAATCAGACTTACAGCGGACAGAGAGTGTTTACTGAACAAGTAAAATACGATGCAAGATTTCTTTCTGCGGAAGCAGGAGTGCATTTCCTTGAAAAATTCAGATGGGGCGTCGGCTATACTTATGCGTCGGGCGATCCAAACAGAAATGATGAAAAGGTCGGGACCTGGCAGCCTCTGTTTCCTCAGATTGCAGGAAGTATGCCGTACTGGAATATGATGAACGGACAGTCTACCATGGTTGGCTTTCAGAATGTGAAGAATTATTCCACAAGACTGAATATAAAATCCTCTTTCGGAACGTTCATTTTCGCCTTATATGATATTCAGAAGGCAAAGTCCCAGGATGCCTGGTACAATGTGGGCGGAGCAGCTGTTTCCGGAGGAAGTTCGGAGAACAGGACCAATAACAGATATCAGTATGATGCAAATGCTCATTTAGGGAAAAGACTTTTTTATCAGTATGACTTTACTTATATGTTCACATATAAAGAATATGTGTCTTTCTGGGCAGGGTTTTCGCTGATACAGGCTCAGGATGCGATCCGAAATGCAAGACAGATTTCTGAAACTGCGACATACACTTTTGAACCTGCATCGAGGTATTATTATCTGATGGTAAGTGCTCTGTTCTGAAGGCAGTATAAAAAGAAAGTTCACTGCAAAGACTGCTGAATTCAGCAAATTTCTGACAGCGGAATTGTCGGAAGTATGAAAGCAGTGAAGGGGCTCAGTTCCCTCGCCAAGCTTTGAGGCTCCCGGCAGCTTCAATGCTGGTCGGGGCTTTTCGAGCGTCTCTCGCAAAGTAAGTTTCAGAGGCTGGCAAAGGAAGTTCCGTTCAAAGGGCGACTTGAAAAAGATGCGTTTACAAATACTGCATATTCTTCCTGATTTCTGTAAGAAGTACTGGAATTATTGAATGCATTCAGCATACTGAAGGACGTATTATAATTATCATGTATATGTTTCTGCATGTTCTGCTGTGACTGCCTGAGTTCAGCTGTCCTTACTGCTCAAATGCCGGCAGAAATAAAAAAGAAAATTTTCAGCTGGCATTCGAACTCTGAAGTCCGGTCTATCGGAAATGTTTTGTCAGTGAATTTTCCTTTTTACCGGATCATCTGTCATTTCACCGATATCACTGAGATTTCCAGTTTCTTTTCGAGAGGGTTTCCTGAAACGATAAACACTTTTCCATTCTTCACTGCAGGATCGTCTCTCCAGCTGAGACGGAGGCCGGAGCCGAGAGATACCGGTTTTGATGCAGACTGTTTCCCTGGATTGATTCTGCTCATCTCTGTTCTGACATAACTGTTTTTTGTCCAGACTTCCCAGACTGCAAGGACTGATCCGTCTTTCAGCTCGGCTGTCTTGGCCCTGGATACATTTTCCTTTTCAGGATTGCTGTAGCCTGTCAGCCATTTGATTCCTTTGTTTTCCTGTTCTGAAAATGTTCCGCCGAATGAATAGAATCCGCCTTTTTCATCTTCACCGGAGGAGATCACAGCATCCTTTCCCTTGAAATCTTTTTTCAGAAGAACCATTCCGAGGTTTCTCGCATCAGTGATGTATCCCTGTGCACGGGAATTGTTGATTGCCTTCCCGGAAGAGTCCGGTTCTCCTGCAAAGAATACAGCAATTCCGCTCTGCGTTTCATGGATGCCTGCAAGCTCTGTATAAGTGCGGTTATCATTTGACCACTGATAATAAGTCTTCCCATTTCCACTGATTTCCCTGTAGACAGGATAATTTCTTCCTGCAGGAGACATTGCCCTGTCTCCATGTTCTGTCTTGAATGTGTATACGACACGGCTGGATCTGGACTTTTCATCAAAGCGGTGCAGGTGGACTCCTCTGGGGTAATTGTCTCCAAGATCTATTCCTAAAAATTTTCCTTCTGAATCTCTGTCCAGAATGTTCCCGAAGGAATGTCCGGAAGTCTGACCGTGGTTGTGCAGAAGGGTGAGGGTTTTAGCATCCAGCACAATCCCTATTGCTCCCTGATGATTGAGTCCGTCCGAAGACTTGTGCATTGTTCTTGAAATGATCATCCCAAGCTTTTCATTGCTGTACACCATGGAAGCAATTGTGTCCTCTCCGAATTTAGTGATGTTCAGTCCTTTTTCCGAGGCATCGAGTGATGCTGTTTTCAGGGCTTTTCCGTCTGCACTTGATTTGAAGACACTGACCTTTCTTGCAGAAAAACTTTTGGCAGGTTTTTCAATCAGCATATGATAGATGTTTCCGGAAGGATCTGCTGTCGCCGCAGCCAGCTGGTAATTTGCAGTTGAGGAAAGTTTTACCTGTCTGTGAGAGTCCAGTTTTTCGCTGAGGATGCTTGCATAGACATCATCTGTTTTTTCATCCTGCCAGATGACTGCAATTCCGTTCGGGAGCGGCGAAGTAAAAAACTGTCTGTTTCTTCCGTAGACTGCGCTGTGACTCTCAGGTCCTGCTGTAAATCCGTTTGCCGTGTCATAGATATTTCCCTGAATCGAAAATCTGTATCTGTCCAATTCTATCCCTTTTTCATCAAAGACTTTTGCTCCTTCCGCATCTTTGCTCAGTGTCTGAAAAAGGCTGAA
>DAORDI010000011.1:37741-41642 GCA_035345895.1 Leptospiraceae bacterium | reverse complement strand
TTCCTAATGCCTTCTGAAAATTACAGAATCTAGATAGCATATTGTATTTGCGTAAGGTAAGTTAATTACTGTATATACTGTACGAAGATCAGTTCTGAATCATTGATTCCAGAAAGGATCTGAAAAGTCTTTCAAGTTCAGGAATCACATTTTCCAGTCTGTGACCTGAAGGAAGCAGGTGCAGAGGGATCTGAAACTTTTCTGCATATCGAAATACTGCCGACGCCGGTATCAGCTCATCATTCCATCCGTGCACAATTTCAGTTTTTGGAGAATGAATGACCGGTTCCTGAATTTCATATCCGGGGATATAGAATGCAGGTGCAAGCAGAAACACTGCGGCCGGTTTCAGTGATTCCGAAGCGACAGAACTGATATAGGCACCCATACTTGAACCGACCAGAATCAGATTTTCTGTATTCTCTGCAAGCGAAATCAGTTTTGCAATCCTGTCTCTTCCCTGTTCCATTCCCTCATAAGAAGGAGCCTCTGTCTTCAGACCGAAACTTTTTGCTATGGCGGCAAGAGCGAGAATCTTTCTTCCGTTCGGTCCGCTTTCTTTTCCATGAGAAAAAAATACTGTATATTGTTTCATATTTCCTGCTTCAGCCGGATTAACTGTCTGCAAATCCGAAGCCGTCTGAATTCAATTTTTCTCCGGTGCAGATGAGGTCAATGAGAATCCTGCAGTTCTGCATCTGAACAAAGACTGTCCTGCAGCGCTTCAAGTGTTCCTGCATCGGGAGCAACGACACATTTGTGTATGTGGCTGATTCCGACAAAAACAAGATCCGAAAGATTCAGTGAGGGATTGTGCTGATTTCCAGCCAGCACTGCTGCTGGCTGGAATCAGGTCTCAGGGGAGAAAAGACGTATCCCGCTGAGCTTATGCCTGATTCTCCGGATCATCTGCGTGAACAGTGACTGTATCCTCATAGGCCGCCCCGGGAGAACAGTTTCTGCATCTGGCAAGGTATTTTCCGTTGTCCGACTTGAGGGCAATTTTTCCGCCGTTCAGCTGAATTCGGCAGGCAGAAATACTGGCAGTATTATGACTCAATTGAATCAATCAGGCATATCTGCCGGTATTGGACAAAAAGAAAAACTCAGGAAAAGCGATAATCAATTTCTGCGGAAACCGTGGAGGAATTCAGAATTGCTGCTGCAATTGACGATGTGTAAACTGAGTCTATGAAAATTACAATCAAAGTCAGTCTGGTAAGTTTTGCGGCCCTCATTATCCTTCTCTCAGGAGGTCTGATCAGCTTTATTTCATTTATAGGAGTGCAGCGAACAACATATCTCCTTTCAGAAGAACTGATGGAAAACATATGTACACATATTATTGACAGGACACTGTCCCATATGCAGGCTGCAACAATCAGTGCAGAGATTTCTGAATTTATGATGAAAAAAGATCCTTTGAGCGAGAGCAAAAGAGAATCACTGGACAGATACTTCAGAAGCATACTGAATGCAAATCCGCAGGTAGCTTCAGTATATTTCGGGAATGAAAAAGACGGTCGGTTTCTGATGTTCGAAAGACAGAAGGACGGATCAATCAGCGAAAATTATATGGCTCCGAAAAGTGGAAAACTGATGGTTTCCTGGAAGCATGAAAACCCGGAATTTTATAAGACTGCCCCCGAACTGAAAGAAGAATCCGCCGAATACTATGATCCTAGAACACGCCCTTGGTACAGACAGGCAGCGGAAAAAGGCGATCATGCGTGGACAGACATTTATCTTTTTGTTCCTGACAATGTGCCGGGACTGACCCACAGCAATCCCGTGTATGCAGACGGAAAACTGGAAGGAGTGTTCGGTCTGGATGTGGGGATGAAGACTCTGTCCTACTTTCTGGGAGAGCAGAAGATTGGAAAGACAGGAAAAGCCTTCTTTATCAATAACAGAAAGGAAATCATAGCCCATCCCTTTCTGAAGGAGGAAAAGTTCCATTCCATCGACGAAAACAGTCCGAACAAAGAGGATGCAGAGATTGTAAGATCAGTTCAGAATTTCAGAAAAAAGGTGAAGAAGAAAAGCTGGACTGATCTGAAGACTAAGCCGATTTTCTTTTCCTATAAATCTGAGGGCAGCACAATGATGAATATGTATCTGGCTCTGCAGAACAGAGATTTTGACTGGATGATAGGCATCGTTGTTCCGGAAGACGATTATGTATATCTTATAAAGCAGAACAACAGGATTATATGGATCACATCGCTTGTTTTGATGGTGTTTGCTGTAGGAGCAGGTCTGATATTTGCCAGAAGGATTTCAGAGCCTCTTTCTGTGCTTGAAGAAGAAATGAAGCTTGTGAAAAACTTTGATATGAACTCTGACAGAGAAATTCATTCTTTTCTCAGAGAAGTGGACAATATGGCTGTTTCCTTTCACGGAATGAAGCAGGGACTGAGATCATTTCAGAAATATGTTCCTGACGATCTGGTGCGCGAGCTGATTTCTCTCGGCAGGGAGGCTGTTCCGGGCGGTGAAAGAAAAAAAATTACAATATATTTCTCAGATATTGCAGGTTTCACGTCTGTTTCAGAAAGACTTTCTCCTGAGGCGCTTGTAGTTCTTCTTGGGGAATATCTGGAAACCTGCAGTCAGAAGATTATTGAACACAGAGGAACAATCGACAAATATATAGGCGATTCCATCATGGCTTTTTGGGGAGCTCCTAAGCCTCTCGAAGATCATCCGCTTTATGCATGTCGGGCGGCTCTGTCCGTCAACGAGAGCCTTGCTGAACTTGGGAAAAAATGGGCGGCTGAAGGAAAACCTGTACTGACACAGAGAATTGGAATTCATACAGGCGAAGTCATCGTCGGAAATTTCGGTTCGAGCACACGAATGAATTATACTGCAATAGGAGACGGGGTCAATCTTGCCAGCAGAATGGAAGGACTGAATAAATTCTACGGAACTGAAATTCTGATCAGCGAGGCTGTACATGAGGAAGTAAAGAATTTTATGATTGCCAGAAAGACAGATATGGCGGCCGTAAAAGGAAAGCTGGAATCCACTTCCATCTATGAACTTATCTGCAGCAGGGAAAATGCCGATTCGGACCTGCTCGAATGGATAGAACTGTTTCATAATGGATTTTCATTATATGTGAAAAAAGACTGGAACGGAGCATTGCGTCTTTTCAGGAAAGTGCTGAAAATAAAGAAAAACGACAGTGTTTCCAAAATTTTTATAGAACGCTGTGAACTTTTTAAAAAACATCCTCCTGATAAAGACTGGAACGGTGTTTTTCAAATGAGTTCAAAGTAGACTGTTGTCTTTTTTTAAGTATTTTTACTTGGTTTCTGGAGGCAGAAATTCAGTATTTTCTGCAGTCCTAATTTTTTTCCTCAAGATGAAAACTGAGAAATTAAGAGCTCAAATTATGACATTTTCAAGGTACAATAATTTACTTGCATTAATTTAAGGTTCACCAAAAATGATGAAAACCTAAATATGAGCAGATGGGTCGAAAGACGACTAAACCTAATAGCCCGAAAGAAAAAACTTTTGGCTAAGCCTAGAGTTGTAATTACAGGGATCGGTACAGTCTTGCCTGGTGCTCTGACTGTTGATGATTTCTGGAAAAACATCTCCGAAGGTCAGTCACAGATTGATTTTATTACACGGTTCCCTACCGATGATCTTTCTGTCAAAGTTGCCGCTGAACTGAAGGGTTTTGATCCTAAAATCAACCTTCCTCCCCGCCTTGACCCTAAATTTGTGGACAAGTACAGCTATGAGACGCTTGTTCTGATGAATACCTTGGGAAAATGTCTTGAAGACAGCCGTCTGGATTATGAAGGCTGGGAGCCGGAGAGAGTTCAACTGTTTGATTCATCCTCCAGATCTTCTATGTACTGGTGGGATGAGGCTTACCGTATTC
>DAORDI010000011.1:0-37641 GCA_035345895.1 Leptospiraceae bacterium | reverse complement strand
TTTGATTCATCCTCCAGATCTTCTATGTACTGGTGGGATGAGGCTTACCGTATTCATTATACAGAACCTGAAATGGACAGCCGTTTCAACAGACATGCAATTCTTACAGGAATGGCTTCCAATCCAGCCACTTTGTCTGCGCTTGCATATAATGTGCAGGGATTTGTCACTTGTATTTCCGGCGGATGTGTGGGTGGGCATCATGCAGTCAGTCTTTCTGCACAGGCAATTCGAAACGGAGAAGCGGATATTGCCTTCGCATGCGGACATGATTTTCCTATACTGAAACCCCTCATCAGAACGTATTCAGACCCTAAAGCCCGAGCGCTTTCCATTGAAAGTGAAAATCCAAAGGAAGCAATGAAACCCTACGACAGAAGACGGGACGGGTTCTCATTGGGAGAAGGCTGCATCGTGATCTGTATGGAAAAACTGGAACACGCTCAGGCCAGAAATGCAAAAATCTACGCAGAAGTTCTGTCCTATTACAATTATAATGAAGCAGATCACCCTCTCCATATGGATCTCTCCGGAAGAAGACTTTCTGAAGGAATGGAAAAAGTGCTGGAACTTGGCGATATGACTGCAGCCGATATCAGCTATTTCTGCGGACATGGAACATCAACACATTACAATGATCTTTCTGAAAGCCGCGCAATGCGTCAGTACTACAAGATTCAGAAGACGACAAAATGGGCTCCTTTAGGTTCGCTGAAACCGATATACGGTCATATATTCGGTGCATCAGGAATAGTCAATGTCGCCGGATCTGCACTGATGATTCATAATCAGACTCTCTGTCCGACAATCAATCACAAGACTCCCGATCCTGAATGTGATCACGATCATGTGGCAGAAGGAAAACGTCCCGGAAAAGTAAATCTTGCACTCTCTTTAGCATATGCAATAGGAAGCCAGACTTCCCTGGTCTGCCTCGCAAAAGTCTGATGGGCAGAGTATTCAAAAACCCTGAAGAGCTTCTGAAAAAATTTGTTCGGAAGAAGGATCATATCCATCTCTCCGCAGTGATGTCCAGGCCGAATCTTCTGATCAATCAGCTCTGCAGAGTTTTTTATCATCAGAAGCCTGAGTTTACTGTCAGTGTCACAGGCATTCATTCCAATGCAAATGCAATTGCACTGTCTGGAATCTGTTCCAGAATGATTACCGGATTTCTGGGAGACAATTATCCCAGACCTATTCCAAACAGACTTTACGAAAATGTATGGAAAGGAAATCCGTTTGAGCTGGAACTCTGGTCGCTCTGGAGCTTCGTACAGAGACTGATGGCAGGTTCGATGAAACTGGAATACACTGTATCGAACTCTCTTCTGGGTTCTGATATGATCAGTGACAAACTGGGAAAAACGGCTTTCATTCAAAATGATTCAGAAGGAAAAGAAATTCTTCTTCTGAAGGCAATGAACCCTGACATCACACTGATTCATTCAGTAGTCGCAGATGAAGAAGGAAATTTCGTATTGTCTGAACCGGGCGGGGAATCCTTCTACGGAGCACTGGCTGCAAAAAGAGGTATTCTTGTTTCTGCAGAAAAGATCGTTCCTGCAGGTATGATTCCGTCCTCTCTCATCAGTGTTTCCGGAACAAATGTGCTCGGAGTCGTTGAAATTCCTTTCGGCACTCATCCTCAGTCTCTCCGTGTGCCCGATCAGCCTTTCTTTGCCTCTTTGGGACTTGAAACATATCTTGATGACTATTCCTTCATTGAAGAAACCAATCGGCTGACCGGAGGAGCTCCTGCAGACCGGCAGGACTGGCTCGAAAACTGGATTCTGGAAAATTCGGAACCCACGCAGTATTTTCGGAAACTGGGAGTGGAGTTCCCACAGAGAGTCAACCCCAAAAAATACGCCCCTAAAACGAAAAAGGAAGCACCGCAGAAGGCAAATTCGAATGAACAGATCATTGTGCTTGCTGCACGTAAAATCTGCTCGTTGGTGAAAAAAAACGGGTATAAGTCGATACTGGCTGGAATAGGTGCCGCACATATCTCTGCCTGGCTGGCTTCCCTTCTTCTAAAAAAAGAGGGAATTCAAATCCCTGTTCTGGCAGAGCTCGGCTTCTATGATGTCACTCCTTATAAAGGAGATGTTTTTTTATTCAGCCAGCTTCACGCAGACAATTCCGCTTCTTTGACAGATATTCAGGGAATTTTGGGGACTGCAGTTCCGGACAGATGCCTTGGGGTTTTAGGAGCGGCAGAAATCGATCTTCTCGGCAATCTAAATTCAACACTCAGTGCAGACGGGAAGTTCATCGTCGGTTCAGGCGGTGCAAATGATATCGCTTCCACAGCAGACTGTCTGGCCGTTGCGAGAATAGGCAAGGGCAGAGCTGTCTCCAAAGTTAGTTATGTGACCTCACCGGGGAAAAGAGTGATTTCTCTTGTCACTCAGTTCGGAGTCTTTGATAAAAACGGTGCAGAAGAATTTTCACTCAGCAGCTTTCTTCCTGTTCCTGAAAAACCGGATCTGAATGCATCTGAATGTATCGAAAAATTCTCTGATTGGAAAATTGGAACTGAGGAGTTCCTACAGGAAGAAGGGGTTCTGGAATTGGAGTTAGCTATTCTTAGAGAGCTGGACCCGGAGAGGATTTATATCGGATAAAAAGTGGGCAGGGGAGGATTCGAACCTCCGAAGGCGTAGCCGGCAGATTTACAGTCTGATCTCGTTGACCACTTGAGTACCTACCCGTTTTTGTGAAAACAGGAACTTTTTTGAACGCTGCTTACTCCGAAATTAAAGAAAGCTGCCTAAGGGAATCGAACCCCCAACCTGCTGATTACAAGTCAGCTGCTCTACCAATTGAGCTAAGGCAGCGTTCATTGCCAATGTTTTTTATAGACAGTACAAGTCAAGCACAAAATAGATAATTTTTGCAAGACTGTTTTCTACATTTTTGATCGTGCATTCGACATCATTCAATCTTCGAGAAGATTTTTCCTATATCATCAGCTTCCCTGCCCTTCCAAGTGCGGTCATGGAAGAAAAACCTGCTTTCATCTGACGATTGTTCCGTATTACAGCGTACCATAAGCCCGGGGCAGGAACACCTCCTGAACCCAGTTCTTCTGCCAGATACCCTGTGAATACTTATACGGCACCTGTATGGAGGCGTATATAGAATATCATAAAACACAATACCTTGCGGTGCGGAGGAAATATGAATAACTCTTCCTTTTTTTGTGATATTCTATAATTAGATTCTAACCCTGCTCTGCAGACTTTATCTCAGCACTTTTTCCTATGCCCCTGCTTCCGCCTGCAGCCAATGCAAATTTACCGCTCATAAATTCTCTTTTTTTTGCAATTGACGGGAATAGATTTGCAGTCAGGAAACTTAAACATCCTGAATTATTTCCGAATTGAGTAAAGAATGAACTGTCTGAACCCAAAAGACGTTTCAGAAAAATGGAATTTCTGTCCTCTGTATTTATGTTGATATGCAAATTCGGATCTGACTTTTTTTGCTTTGCCGTTTTCAAAAGCAGTCTAAGGTAGGTAATCGGAATGATTCCAAAGGAACCACTATGAAAAAACACTTTAATATAATTCTCTCAATTGCTGCTGTACTGACATTCGGGCTGAATGCCGATGACAGGCACAAAGGACACGGGAAAAATCCATGCAAGGATGATGCAGCAAAACTCTGTTCAGGAGTTCAGAAAGGCGGCGGAAAGATTTGGAGATGTCTGAATGAGAAAAAAAGTCAGGTATCCAAGGACTGTAAAGCTCAGCTGGATAAGGCATCTGAAATGATGAAAAAACACGGAGAAAAGATAAAGGCAGCCTGCGGAAGTGATGCAAAAAAACTCTGCTCAAAAGCACCTAGAGAAAAAGGCGGTGTATTCAAATGCCTGAAGCAGAATGAATCAAAACTGTCTCCTTCCTGCAAGGATGCAATGTCTCCTCCATGGAAGAAAAACAAAGGAAAAGATGATGACGATGATGACAGCAATGATGCTGATCATCCGGACGAAGATTAATTCCAACTTCAGAGGCTGCCTAAAACAGCCTCTGGAAAATTCTCATTCCGATCATCAGAAAATTTTTTCCTTTCAGACTCCGCTGCATTCAGGGCAGACCGAATTAAAGCAATTGTCAGTCAGTAGACCATTTTATAATAGAATTTACTGTAAGTCACTTTAAAAAACCGAGAATATCTTCCCATTGAAAAGGTTTGCTCAGAACAAGATCTGCATTGAAATCTTTCAGCTTTTCTTTCAGTGCACCGGGATCTTCTGCACTGACAACTGCAATTTTTACTCTGCTGCCTGTTTCATTTGACCTTGAGCGAATATGACTGATGAGCCTGTCCCCGTTAATTCCGTTTGAAAAATAAAAGTCTGTGATGAGATACTCAGGTCTGTACAGGTTGAATTTATCCACTGCTTCAGATACTGATTCTGCCTTGATCGTCTGAAAATTATTCTTTCTCAGAAACCCTGTCAGAAGATCAAGCACCGCCTTGTTGTCATCAGCTACCAGTATCTTTTTGGGATACCACACTTCTTCTTTCAGGTCAAAAAAGTTCTGTTCTGCCCGGTTCTGCATAAGAGTTCTGCATCTGTAAAGATAAATGACAGGCACCGGATCTTCAGGACACAATGTCTGGCATTTGGAAAACATTTTTGCTGCTTCGGAATACGCTTTCTGCTTATAATGCTGAATTCCAAAATTGAAAAAATCCAGTGACTGTTTTTTTCTCTGAATGGTATCCTCCGGCTCATGGCTGAAACATTCATAAACCGTTACATTCTCTTCCTTGCCTTTGACTTTGACGCTTCCAATTTCTCTGAGACAGTATCTCTCTGACGATTTTAAATTTTTCACCAGAGTTTCCGAAACGATCAGCGGAACATGGAAGTCTTTAGTTACAGCCTCAAGTCTGGAAGTCAGATTTACAGTGTCACCGATCACAGTACTGTCCATCCTGCTTTCACCGCCGATTGTACCGAGCATAAGTTCCCCGAAATTCAGCCCGATTCCTATCCTGATTGCCGGCAGACCCTTTTCAGATCTTTCTTCATTGAATCTTCCCAGAGTCTGAATCATTTCAACAGCTGCATCCAGCGCATCGTCAGGACTCTCGCTGAAAAGAGCCATAATTGCATCTCCGATATATTTATCAATGAAACCGTAATTTTTTTTAATGATAGGTTCCATTCTTTCCAAAAATGCATTCAGAAACAGAAAGTTTTCCTTTGGCGTCATTTTCTCCGAAAGAGAAGTAAAATCCCGAATGTCGCAGAACAGCACGGTCATTTTTTTCTGAATGTATTCTCCCAGTCCGACATCAATAATATTGTCCTTGTTCAGGAAATGCAGGAATTCTTCAGGAACAAATCGCCTGTAGGCAATATTTGTCTGCAGTATCATATTGGCGGAGGATTCAATGGAGCTTGCCATACTGTTGAATGAATCTGCCAGTCTGCCGAATTCATCCTTGCTCCGCATACTGATCCGGTAGTTCAGATCTCCTTTGGCCAGCTGCACAGTGGATTCTGTCAGGATCTGAATGGGTTTTGTAAAGTATACACTCAACATCATTGAAACTGCAAGGCTGACTATGAATACAATAATAAAAACGAAAAATGCCACACCCCTCACAGATTCCTGAAAATGAATTACCTGCTTCTCAGAAATGTTCGCTTCAGTGAATCCGACTGTCTTTCCTGTCCGATCTTTAATAGGGGCCCGAATTACTAGAAAGCTTCCGTAAGCATCTCTCAGAAAACTCTCACTTGTAAAAACCTTTCCTGTCTTCATCTGCTCTTTGATAGAATTCAGATTGGAATTGATAAGAGGCTGTCCAGGAGTCAGATCGAGGTCTCCCTTTTTTGTAAACCAGATTGAATACGACATTTTATCCTGATGAAGAGAAAAATCTCCCTTGATTGAGTTTTCTTTTTCATTCACTGCTGACTTTGCAAAAAATCTTACAGAGAGAGGAGAGGAATTCAGAATCTCTGCAAATTCTGCATCTTCCAGAAAAATATATTCTTTATTATCCTTCTTTTTAATATTAAACTTATATTTTTTAATCCCATCATCTGTAATAAAGCTCCCGCTCTCGTACACATTGTCATCATAACTTACAGAAATGCTTCCGTCTTCTTTGGCATAAATCGAAAATGCAAAATGATCCGCTTCTATCCAGACAGTGTCCCGGGATAGCCTGAACCCTGTTCCGACATAATAGAAAGAATCTGTCCTTTCTTCATAGTTGAAGGTATAGAGAAACCTGATGAAGGTTTCCTCTGAGAAAACTGATTCCAGATAGGAAACCAGTTTCCTGTATTCCGGCTTTCCGGAAGCAGATTCATCTCTCAAGTTTCTGTGCTGATCGCCGTCAATGGAGAATGCAATATTTTTTACCAAGGCAGTCTTGCTGTCCCTAAACTGCTTAAAAAAAAGCTGGTATGCGACAAAATACATCGAAATTCCGAAAAGTGCCGAGAGCGCAATATTCAAGAGCAGAAAAGCAAGAAAGAACTTATACTTAATCTTCATTTTCCTCAAAACTCTTTTTTTCCTTTTTCAGTGTATTTCTCAAATCAGATTCTTAAACGATAAGTTTAAGGAATGCCAGTTTCAGTCAATAAAATCGGCTATACTGATTTTTAATTTTGAGACAGTGCTGCAGAGATTCTTCCAGTTTTCATTATGAACTGCAGAGTTCATCACTTCCTCAGTTTTTTTCTGAGCCCGCTCAGGAGCTTCTGATTTGTATCTGCAATTTTCATCTTCCTGTCATAGGCTCGGGTTGTCTTTGTAAATATCAGTGTTTCCGGAGATGTTTTTCTGTCCGTAACATGAGTCATATCGCAGTTATAATTATCGACCTGCCTGTGCAGATGCCTTCTTCTGTCTTTCGATGCAGAAATTTTAAAAATTTTCAGATCAGGGTCCTGAATAAACTGATTTAAAGCCTGGCAGTCCCTGCAGCTGCACTGAATCACTGTCTCCTGTCTCCAGTCTGCAGGCTCTCTCGGAGGAACGGATTTTTCCTTCAGAATTTCAATACAGTATCGGCTTAAGCTTTGAAGAGAATCCGATTTTTTCAGAACGTCTCCCTCCATTTTCAGAAGAGCCGGCGCGAGCAGTTTTTCAGCAGAATATATCTTCGGATACTTAATAAAATGTTTTATAATTTTTCCTATAAGATTTTCTGAATCCAGACGAATCAGGGATACCAGAGTGAAGCAGACGCCTTCCAATGAAAAATTCCTGGCAGGATGCGCTTCCGGCTCGTCTTCCTCATTCTGGGGCATTGCTTTTTTACCGCCTTTCCTTTCTGAAATTTTTCTGTCTGCCTTGGAAAGTGAGGAAAGATAGTCCCTGCCGAGCCCCCTGCAGGTCTTCATCCCCTTCGGACTTTTTTCCGCGGACTGAACCAGATAAAAAAGCAGTTCCGGAAAATCAGTCTTCAGTTTATCGGAATCAGCTCTTACAAAAATCCTCAATTCATCATTAAAATTTTCTATCCCATGATGATATAATGATTCAGAAATATTTTTTGCAGAACCTTTCCCGTATGAAAATGCAAGAACCTCTCTGAAAAACTCCTTTGTCAAGTCTGCATCTGAAAGAATATTCAGTGAACTGAGCATCCGGTTCTGCAGACTGACTGAGCCTGACAGAAGATCCTGTTTCCATTCCTTAATGATATCATATGCAAAACTGATCAGATCCTCTCTGTCATATTCAGAAGAACTGCTTTTCAGATGCTTTAAAAGAAGTGCACCGGCAGCATCCCTGTCCAGACCTTTTGCAAGAATGGAAAAATGCTTTTTCTTCTTCCACAGTACAACCGCAGCCCGTCTGTACCAAAGGTCTACAGTGGCTCCCGCGTTTCCTGTATACTCTTCCTTCTCCGTCTCATCCGCCTCACCCTCTCCGAACGGCCTGGAAGAATAGATTTCAGATTCCTCAATCCCCATTTTGCCGAAAGAAGCAGGTCTTCCTTCAGAATCGAACCAGCAGTCTGCAGTCAGAACAGAATCTATCAGACCGCCTGCTTCATCCACTTCGAAAAAATCATCATAATTTGACTGAAGGTCATGAGTCCTGTTCAGAGTGACAAGTGCCAGATGTGCTGAATAACCTGTTTTTTCTGCAGACTGAAACAGAATCTCTGCTCTGGCAATATCAGAACTTTTCAGCGATTTTTTTGAAAAACTTCTCTGAGTGTACTTATGCTCCAGCAGAAAAAAGGCCTTGTCTGTTTTCATTCTGGCTTTCCTGAGCAGAGCCTCAGCCAGTTCAATCTGGTATGACTGGCTTTGCAGATCAGGCGGTGTTTTCAAGTCTGCCATTTTCAGACTGTATACAAGACAAAGCCTTGCTCCCTTTTTAATTCTGCCGACCTCGTGTTCACAGTCTGCATAAAAAGCAGCATAACCTGCCTGATAAAGATATTTACGTGAACTGAAGGAGAACTTCTCTGTTCTGCCGTTATGTGTAACCAGTAAATCGCCTCCGCTGTGAACCGAAGGAAGCGCAATCACCATAGTGGCAAACATCCCTGTCTCTTTTTCAGTATCCCTGTGAGGAAGAAAAAAATCGCCTTCAGAATAAAGAAGCAGCTTGCATAGACTGTAATTAATTTTACTTTTTCCCAGCCCCAGCCGAAGTGCAGTCTCCTGCACAGCCTTGTCCATTGAAGTTTTCCATTCAGGATTGTTGAGAGAAAACCTTTCCGGGTTCAGCTCTTTTGTGCTTCTGACATTTCTGTCCACCAAAGTTTCTTCACCTTTTCCGTAAGGAGCAGGTGAAAAGAACTTTTCCAGATTCGGCAGTTCTTTTTCCTGAAGCGGCAGTGAAATCTCACCGTAGCCTTTTATGCTGATCCCGGGCATACAGCTGTCCAGAATGCCTCCGGTGCAGAAGGAGCCTGTGCCTTGAATCTGATCTATGTGTTCCAGAAGTTTTTCCATATAAATCCTTTGTTCAGCCTGCAGGAGCAGTTCATTTGGATAATATCAGAATACAATGAAATATCTTAAACTCATTTTCCATTTTTTCAGGGTCAGAAAAACCGATTGCTGCTTGACTCAAATGTATGTTCACCTATCATAAGGTCATGACTGCCAAGACAATCACACTGAAAGAGCTGTATACAAAGGACGAAAGTCTCTGGATTATAGAAAATATTCAGCTTCTGCGGAATGGAAGATTTTCAGAAGCAGACTGGGAACACATTGCGGAGGAACTCGAAATTATGAGAAAATCTCAGTTCAGAGAAGTGTTTTCCAGGATGATTGAACTGTTTCTTCATCTATTGAAATGGATGACGCAGAAAGATTACAGGGGAAGCAGCTGGTAAGTTTCCATTCAAAAGCAGAGAGATGAACTGAACAAAATTTTTTCGGACAGCCAAAATCTAAAGAAGTATGCTGAGGAAAACACTGACCGGGCTTATGATAAAGCCAAAAGGAGAGCAAGCCTGGAAACGAAGATTCCTGAAAATAAATTTCCAAAAGACCTCCCGTTTTCTTTGGAAGAGTCCATCGATGACAATTACTGGCCGGAAAACTGAAACATTCCTATTTTTTTTAAAAAGTACTGGAAAAAAACAGTCTAACGGATATCATGCATCCTGCATTTACTGAAAACCGTCGTGCAAATGCCGGACGAGTTTTTTGGACGAAGTTCCATTATCAGGAGCTGACAGTATTTGTAAGAATTTTAACTTAGGAGTTCGGAATGGGCATATTCGACAAAATCAAAGGGCAGTTTGTAGATGTCATCGAGTGGGTGGATAATTCCAGCGACACTCTAGTCTACAAATTTGACCGCAAAGACAACGAAATTAAGAACGGTGCACAGCTCACAGTCAGAGAGTCCCAAGTAGCAGTTTTTGTAAATGAAGGAAAACTTGCAGATATCTACAAGCCTGGAAGGTATGAATTAACTACAAACAATATGCCGATCCTGACCACACTAAAAAGCTGGAAGCACGGATTTGACTCTCCATTCAAAGTAGATGTGTATTTCATCAATACAAAAACGTTTACAGGACAGAAATGGGGCACAAAAAACCCTATTCCTCTGAGAGATCCGGAATTCGGCGTTGTACGTCTGCGTGCATTCGGTT
Organism: Leptospiraceae bacterium; assembly: GCA_035345895.1. Lineage (GTDB taxonomy): Bacteria > Spirochaetota > Leptospiria > Leptospirales > Leptospiraceae > DAORDI01. The sequence continues at coordinate 27,519 of DAORDI010000011.1, read as the reverse complement.
CTTTCGGATTCAGAGTGTCTGATGTAGAAAAACTGTTCAAGGAAATCTCAGGAACAAACTCGGATTTCTCCATTGATGATCTGGACGATGCACTCAAAAGTCTCGTCATCACAGAATTTACAGATGCACTGGGTGAATTGAAAATTCCTGCACTGGATCTTGCAGCAAATTACAAAGAACTGAGTTCCAAGATTGCTGTATTCCTGAATGAAGGATTCAAGGAGATGGGTCTCGAGGTTGCAAAGTTTCTGATCGAAAACATCAGTATGCCTCCTGAAGTGGAAGCGGCAATCGACAAGAGAAGTCAGATGAACGTTCTTGGAAATCTGGATCAGTATGCAAAATTCCAGGCAGCAAATGCAATGGAAAATCTGTCACTGAATACTGGAGAAGGCAGCGGTATGATGAGCGGCGGTATGGGAATCGGTATGGGAATTGGAATGGCCAATATGGTGACTAATTCTCTGAATCCGGGACAAAACCAGCAGCAGACTCCTCCTCCGCTTCCAAATCAAGTTGCGTTCTTTGTATCCATTGGCGGTGCACAGCAGGGTCCTTGGAATCTGGATCAGATGAAAGCTGCTGTAATGCAGAATCAGATGAACAGAGATACATTGGTATGGAAGCAGGGAATGGCAAACTGGGCGAAAGCAGGCGATGTTCCTGAACTTGCAGCAGTTTTCGGTGCAGTTCCTCCTCCTCTGCCGCCTCAAAACTAAACTTGTCTGAGGCTGTGTAAAAGCAGCCTCACTTCAGATATTTTTTCATTTCTTCAGGGTAATTTGTAAAGATTCCTTCTGCTCCAGCTTCTCTGACTTTCCTGCATTGTTCTGCCGTGTTTACAGTATAGATAAATACCGGGATGCCTTTTTCTCGTGCTTTCAGGAAAAGCTCTGAACCGATCTCTTCCAGTGGAAGATTCAGGCTGAACACTTTCAGCTCTTCACAGTCATTCAAAATGCTTATTTGGTCAACTTTCTCAGTCTTTTCTGAAAGATAGGATATTCTGATGTCCTGATCATTTTTCCTGATTCTGCTCAGTATTCCGGGATGAAACGAGGAAATAATTGTATTCTTTTTTATATTAAACTCATATACAGTATCGAGGACTTTTTTCTCTATGCCCTCTCTGCTGAAATCTGTTTCAAAAGCGGAGGATTTGATTTCAATATTCATTGAAACATTCGGGTTTTCTGAAATCAGCCTGCAGACATCCTGAAGAAGAGGGACTCTCTCATTCGGAAAACTTCTGCCGAAAATATAGCCTGCACTCAGTCTGTGAATGAACTTGTAGTCCGATTCATTTACAGGACCTATTCCGTTTGTAGTCCTGTCCAAAGTATCATCATGAATGACAGCAATCTTTCTGTCACGGGTGAAAGTGACATCAAGTTCAATCCAGAAACCGTTGAATACAGCCGCACGGAAAGCGGACATTGTATTTTCCGGATAATGACCGCTGACTCCTCTGTGAGCAATGATGATCACGCGATTACAGCCAGGCGTTCTTCCTCTTGCTTTTCTTCAGATCGCGGATAGTGTCCACAGTCGGAGAAAGCCAGTCATCAAGAAGAGGTATTTTGTCTGAAGTCCCCTTGAATGAAAGATCCTTATTGTAATTTGCTATTTCTGTAACAGTATTGATCTTTCTGGCCGTTTCAATCGACTTCCAATAGTGTTTCAATGCCTGTGCAGTATTGCCTTTTCTTTCGTAAATTGCTCCAATGTTATTGTATACAGCAATCAGGGTCTGATAAATTTCCTGATGGTTGGACTCTTCAGGAACGGGAAGAGATATCGCAGCTTCTTTCTCTTCAAAATCTTCCTTTATCTTCAGATAATTCCCTAGACTTGCATTCAGCTGTTCTGTATAATAAAATGAATTTGCACGGGCGAGCATCACATTCGGATTTGTCAGTGTATCCTCTTCACCCATATTTGCCAGACTGGAAAGAGCGGTCTCATACTCTGAATTCATATAGTTAATCCACGCAGTATAATAATAAAGCTCTCTTTTCTTGGACTGATCCTGAAGGTTTGCCTTCAATGCTTCATCAAAGAATTTCATTGCACTGTTCAGCTCGCCTCTTCTTTCCTTTTCAATGTCTGTCATATTTCCAAGGCTTTTTTCAGGGTAAACCTTTCTTGCAGGAAACTCGTCTATTCGGTCGGAACTGTTCAGAAGCGCTGATCGTAAATAGACAATCTTGCCCTGATTGAAGTAAATTCTGCCTACATCTCCTCTGATCAGAGTTTCATCTTCTTCCTTGTTTCCGAATTTCTTGCTGTAGGCATTGTAGCGCATCAGTGCATTGCTCAGAAGCTTGTCCGCCTCCACATTATTGTCTATGCGCATATAATGTTCAGCCATCTCCATAATGGCGAGATAATGTGCAGGGTCATAATTGGCAGCAAGCTCAAACTGCTTCAGTGCTCTCATAGATTCATTTTTTTCTATGTAGTATCTGCCTCTCTGATAGTACTGCTCCGCATATTCGTCACCCTTGACTTCCACACCGTCCTGTTTTTCAGACTTTTTAAAGGCAATATTCAGTATATGCAGAATATTGTCATCAATGTCCATATTCGAAACCTGATCCTCTGGAGTGACATTGTATTTGATTCTGATCTCAGTCGGGTCCAGATCAATATAGAATGCAGCCAGTTTGGTCAGCGTAAAAAGTGACAGATCATCTTCAATGCTCAGATCATTTCTGACAATACGATGATGATTGAGTACGAACTGAGGGTTTCTGTCCTTTCTCCACATTTCTATGTAAGTGGAGAGGAGTCCTCCGTGTCCGATCGGATTCTTCGGATGCGCTTCAATGATCTTATTGTAATAAGAGGCCGCTTTCCCGAAATTCCCCTGATTATAGTACATCTTTGCGAGACCTGCAGTGGCTTCCACATTCACTGGGTCTCCGCCGTCAGTAAATACAAGCTTGAAATAGTTTGCAGCGAGAGCGTCATTCTTATATTTCAGTCTGTATTTTTCATCACCAGTACTGAAGGAATGAAATTTGCCCAGATTTATATAAGTTTCATTGTCGTGTTTTTTATAATACAACCTGGATACAATATATGCACCTGCTTTCTGAATTGTCCTCTCTCTCTTGTCCTGTGCTGTCAGTTTGAGCAGATCCAGTTTCAGAGCGTCTCTCATTTCAAAACTTCTTCCGGCCATTTCCAGCTTTGCATTGTCCCAGGAAGAACCCTTTGCAAATTCAATATACGGAACATCAGTTCTTTCCGTCCAGGAGGTCTTTCTGGCATCAGTCTCTGCACCGAAATCAGCATCTACCTTTCCGAAAAGTTTTTCAAATGATTTGTCATATTCGCCGATCTTCAGGTAGGCCATTCCGTACTGGTTGAGATATTCCAGATCGTTCGGGTTGATTTTTTCACCTTTCTGAAAACTCAGTTCCGCTCTGTCAAGTTTTTTCTTTCTCTCTTCTCTGTCCGATTCAAAACCGGCCTTTTTAATCTGCTCAATCCCGTCTTTGTAATGGGATGCAGCCATCAGAGGTTTATAAGCATACTTATAACCGGTAATCAGACCGGTAATGGCGAGGACTCCGGCAGCGGCAGCAAGAGCAAGTCTCTTGATATACTGTCTTCTTTCATATTCACCCTGTTTGGTGAAGATAGGATCCGATGCAATGATCGGAATTCCCTTCTCGGAATACAGTCCGGATGAGTCATACAACTCTACAGGTCTTCCCAGTCTTTCAGAAAGATACTGAGCAATGTCTTCCGGCTTCTGCTGTGTTTTAATCAGATCCAGAAGATCAGTTTTTTCTTTTCCGTTCAGTTCCTCTGATGTAATTGCACTGATAATTGTGCGTTTAAGTTTAGGAGGATAATGAAGAATCTCCTGCTGAATGACAGCAAGTTCTTCATCAGAAAGCTCATGTTCCTTGGCAGGTTCCTCTCCTATCCCGGAGAAATCATCATCTGTAAAATCACCGGAATCATAAGAATCTTCCGAATCCAGCTGTCCAAGCGAAGGAGACTCGTCTGTATCAATTCCCTCGTCAAAAGTAGCCTTGCTTGGAGAGAAATCTGCGAAATGATCTACATCTCCATGATCTTCGGATTCAGTGTCTGTAAAATTTGGAATCGAATCCTGAGGTTCATATGTAAAGTCTGTTCTTTCAGGCTCAGAAGTGTTTTCAAAGCCATTAAAAATATCAGTGCTTTCTTCCTCGGTGATCGGGAAGGTTTCCGGTCTTTTATTTGTTCCAGCATCAATATTTGCAAGAGAGGAGAAATCATCATCAATATCTCCCCATTTATCAGTGCTGTCAGTTCCGGAAATGCTCGAATCGGAATGGAAACCGTCATCGATATCATTAAAATCAGGAATATCAGTTTCAGATTTGACTTCTTCAGGAGTGGTATCCGTATCACCCATATCGGCAAATGGATCAAAATCAGCTTCAGGTGTTTTTTCTGAAACAGCAGAGAAAGGATCATCCCCGCCGTCCGCAAAAGGATCTATATCTCCCTGGTCTTTCTTATCTTCTTTATCAAAAGCAAAAGGATCATTATCGGAATTTATATCTGCAAACGGATCAGCAGAAGTATCGTCAGTTTTGGCTGTTTCGTCTTTTCCGAAAGGTTCATCCCCAAAGTCAAAAGGTTCTTCAACCGGAGATTCATCCTTTTTATTTTCATCTGTAAAATCCTGATCAAAATTGAATGGATCAGTTTCAGGAGTTCCTTCCTCTTTTCCAGTAAGGTCATCTCCAAAATCAAAAGTATCCGGTGTTTCCTCAGTCGGAATGTCCTCAGTGACTAGACTGTCGGGAACATCCGGAGTGAAAGTCTCTTCAGGAAACTCTTCCTCAGCTTTTTCCTCGTCTGTTTTCTTTCCGAGGATAGTATCCATATCTCCGCTGAGAAGTGCATCAATATCTGTATCATCATTATCTATGGTATCATTGAATACAGGCGGTTCAATTGTCTTGTCCGGATCAACTTCAAAACCGCCTTCCGATGAACCTGTGGATTTGGATGGATCAACAAAATCTTCATCATGCTCAGGAATTTCAGGTTCCGGCTCGCCTTTGATTCTGCGCAAAGTTTTGGCTGTCGGATTCAGACTCTCCGTAATCAACGGATTACGGTTTAACGGAGTGAGAATCTCCGAAATCCTGCTCAATTCATCTTCTGTAAATTTAGCCATATGGGTCTACTGTTCCATTATCGGCAAATCAGAGTTTTATTTCCACAAAAAAAGAAGGACACATTACTTCTTCGGCACAGTCTGCTGCTGAGCTGCTGAACTGGAGATTCCTTCCATTTCATCCCTGGCAATCATTGTTCTGATTGCCTCAGCCATCAGCTTAGGCTCATTTTTGATTTCAATGTTGTCCACAATGATATGATCTCCGAATTTCCCATTTTTGGCAGGAGCCCTGGGCGTATCATATCCGTCAGATCCCCCTATCGAAGAGGAATAAGATGACCCTGATTTTGAGCCGGTAGACACTGTATTCGAAAAGCTTTCGATTGTTTCCTTTTCAGATCCAGATTCATAATCATATATTCCGGAATTCAGCTCCAATTCCTGCAGAAAATCAATGAACTGAGGTACCTGTTTCTGCAGAAACGCATAAAGACCATAACCCAGTGCACCGAACAGAACAGTGGAAATCAATGTCACAGTAAAAATATGAGTGATCCTGTTTCCCACAGTGATCCCGCTCAGAAGACTGATAATAAATCCAATAATCGCAAATGCTCCGGCAACTCTAATATGCATATTCAGGCACCATCCTTATGATCGGCCAAATGAAAAAATCTTCTGAAATATGAGGTCAGTCTGTTTTCATCATTTACTGCAGGTGTTTCAATTGTAGTATTCAGAATCTGCTGAGAAAGCCTCATCATACAGTCAGAGGCCCTGGATCTGGGAGCAGTGACAAGAAAAGGTTTCTGTGCAAGAATGCTTCTTTCCACTTCCTCATCCCTGTATATCAGTCCAATTTCATAAGGAAGTACGTTCAGGAATTTCTGGCTGATATCAATCACCCTTCTTGCTACCTTTTTCCCTTCCAATTCATCCTTGGCCTTGTTGATGACTACATTCAGTTTAAAGTCCTTATTCCTGTTTGTAATCGATTTTATGAGTCCATACGAATCGGTGATCGATGTAGGTTCAGGAGTAGTCACTATGAGCACCTCGTCAGCGGCCAGAATCAGACTGATGACAATTGAACCGATTCCCGCTCCTGTATCAATCAGGATATAATCGTAGTCATTGATTTCCATTATATTCTGAATCAGGCTTTCCCGTGCAGTACTGTCCAGATCGGCAAGCTGCGAATAACCGCTTGCTCCCGGAATAATGTCGATGCCCTCGGCGGTTTCCAGCACAACTTCCTGAAGAGTCTTGTGGCCTTTGATCACATGGTACAAAGTGAATTTAGGGATTATTCCGAGAATGACATTGATATTGGCAAGCCCAAGATCTCCGTCCAGTACAAGGACCTTTTTGTTTGCCTTTGCGAGTGCAATTGCCAGATTCACAGTAACGGTTGTTTTTCCGACTCCGCCTTTTCCTGAACTGACAGCATATATTTTGGCACTGGACTTTTTAACTACACTTATAGATGCCTTAGTGGGCAGTGCAATTTCATCTTTAAGTTTTCTAAGTCCGGATGCCTGATCCATTACAATATCACCTGCAGGATACAATCAGGGAGAAACACTGAATGTTTCACCCTTAATTTCTTTGATTTTTTCTGGAAAAATTACCAGTTCCGCCAGCATCTTTTTAGTCGCAGGAATAATGTCAAAAGGAACTTCCTGACCGATGCTGAAATAGGATAAAAGCTTGTTATGAGTATCGGCCAGCTCCAGAGCAGAGTTTAAGCTTTCCGCTTCATCAATCTTGGTCAGGATAACTCTTTTATAACCGATCTTGTCGTATGCTTCCAGTACAGACTTCATATTGTTTGAGGCAATAGTAGAAGACATCACCAGTATGTTTTCCACCTGATCCTTGTCGGAAAAAGCTTCTCTGTACTGTTCCATCTTCAGATAGAAATCAGAATTTCTATGGTTGTAACCGGCAGTGTCGATGAGGATCAGTTCAGCTCCATCCCTCAGAAGATTTTCCTTGAATTTTCTAAGATCCTTCACAGGATAAAAAGGGATTTCCATCGTGTCTGCATATCGCTTCAGCTGTTCAATGGCCGCTATCCTGTAATTGTCAGTAGTGTACAGAGAGACCATTCTTCCCATATGAAGAAAATACTTGGCAGCAAGTTTGGCGATCGTCGTTGTCTTTCCGCTTCCGGTGGGGCCAATCAGAAAGATGACCTTTCTTTTTCCCCTGCCAGTCGATGAAAAAAGGTCTGCATCGACCCCGATCCTTTCTTCCAGAATTTCCATCACCTTCTCATTGACTGCAGAGCTTTTTGCCTTGTCTACATAGGAAAGGTATTTGTCTGCCTTGCTGATGACTTCCTCTGCGTAATCATTGGAAAAACCGTCTCTGACGAGTTTGTCCTTCATTCTTTTCAGATAGACTGATTCATAAATTTGAGAGGATTTTTCTTTCTCTGCAGATGCGGAGACACTCTCTTTTTTAGTCAGTTCATCTTTAATGGAGAGACCAAGATTGCTCGGAGGAATATAATCCTCCTCTTCATCATCATTGTCCAGAAAATCGTCACTGATATAATCGTCCTTTACGGTCTGTTTGGAATTTTCCTTTTCTTTTTCTCTCTGAAGAAGAGGTTTCATATTTGTGAGAGTTTTTTTCTTAGGCCCTTCTTCTTCTGATTTCTGCTTGAGAAGTTCCTTCAGATCCTGAAGTTTTTTTTCCACTTTCTCTTTGGATGACTGCTGTTCAGGAACTCCGATTTCTATTTCTACATATTTTTTTGCGAGAAATCCAGTACCGAAAATTCCGCCTTCGGTCACTATTCTCTGCTCATAAACGTGGGCTTCAGGTCCATATTTCATTTTCATCTGCATAAAGCAGTCCTGAATGTCCTTCCCCCTGATTTTCACAAAATCCATCTGTCACTCCCTCATTCGTAGTTCGAGCCTCTGGCACGAACCGGGTCTGCTGTCTGTACTGTGATGATTCCATCCATAGATGTTTTCACAGCAGCATGAATTTCCTCCATTGCCAGAACTGCAAAGTTTCTGGGCGGAAACTCTTTGGCGAGCATATAGGAAAGCGGAAGTCTCAAGGCCCTGCTAGTCACAATAATTGGAAACCTTCCCTCACTGTGAAACCTGTTGTATTCTCTGGCTATGCTTTCTATCAGTTTATGATAGTAGTCAGGAGGCACTGAAATCAGACTTCCCTCAATCGGATCCACGACTATGGATTTACTCAGTTTTTCAGATACCTTAGGATCCATCGTCACTACATGCAGTTTTCCATCCTTGCTCAGATAATCAGTGACAATCTGTCTGGAAATCGCCTGCCGAACACTTTCCGAAAGAAAGAACGGATCTCTCGTCTTAGGCTCATTGTTCAGTATAGCTTCCAAAATGGAGGCTAAGTTTTTGATTCCAAGTCCTTCTCTGAGCAGATTCTGCAGAACCTGCTGAATCAGTCCTACCCCAAGTTTCTTTTCATCTATCTCGCTGACTAAAGTAGGATATGAGGTCTTAACGTGGTCAAGTAAATTTTTTACTTCCTCACGTCCGAGAAGTGAAGCTGCATGATTGGAGATGAGTTCCTTCAAATGAGTGACAATGACAGTGGAAGGATCGACTACAGCCGCACCCTTGTTTTCGGCATCCACCTTGTCTGCAGGATCAATCCATTTTGCCTTGAATCCAAATGTAGGCTCTAGGAACTCCTCTCCCATAATCTGATCGAGTGCCCTTTTTCCTGAATTGTCAATTGCCATCAGTTTAGTAGGACGTATCTTGCTGTCGCCAACAATCACACCGTGTATTTTGATGGCATACGAATCCGGATCCAGTTCAAGGTTGTCCAGAATTCTGACTGCAGGAATGACAAGACCTGTATCAGTGGCAAAACGTCTTCTCAGGTTTGTAATCTGGTCCAAAAGAACACCGCCCAAGGAGGCATTTACCAACGGAACAAGATTCAGCCCAAGCTCCACTTCGATCGGATCTGTTCTGAGTTCCTTGTAATAGTCCGGTTTTTTCTCCGCCTTGTTTTCTGCCTCTTTTTTCTCTATGCTCGTAATTGTCTCTTTTGCATTTCTGTCTATGATGTATGCCAGATACGCGAGACCGATGGAAAAGAAAAACAGAGAAAACATAGGAAGACCGGGAATAAATGCAGCCAGTGCAAGACAGGCGGAAACTACATAAAGAGTCTTAGGATTGCTGAAAATCTGAGATTTGAATTCCTGCGAAAGTTCTTTTTCAGATGCTGCCCGAGTCACAATCATACCGGTCGCCGTGGTGGCCAAAAGCCCGGGAATCTGAGAAACAAGTCCGTCGCCGATAGTCAGCTTTCCATAAGTTTCCACTGCAAATCCAAAACTTTCCTTGCGGATGGCCATCCCTATGATGATTCCTCCGATCAGATTGATTGCAGTAATGATAAGTCCCGCCCGTACGTCTCCCTGCACGAATTTACTCGCACCGTCCATAGCCCCGTAGAAATCCACTTCTTTCTGCACTTTTTTTCTTCGTGTTCTGGCTTCTTCCTCATTGATGTTTCCGCTCGAAAGCTCAGTGTCGATTGCCATCTGTTTTCCTGGAAGCGCATCGAGAGTAAATCTGGCGGCCACTTCCGCAATCCTGGTGGCACCCTTTGTGATGACTAAGATCTGAACAATGATGAGAATCAGAAAGATAATGAATCCGACCATATATTTCCCGAGACCTGAACCGCCCCCTACAACAAACGTTCCAAACGCATCAATGATATGACTGTTGAATGCACTTCCCTGAGACAGAATCTGTCGGGTTGTGGATACGTTCAATGCAAGTCTGTACAGAGTCGTGATGAGAAGCAGATTCGGGAATATGGAAAAATCAGAAGGCTCTTTCATGGAAAGAGAAGTCAGAAGTATGATCATCCCCATTGCCATACTGACTACAATCAGAAGATCCAGGATGAATCCGGGAAGAGGGATAATCAGCATTGCAAGGATGGCTATGACGCCGATGCCCAATACAACTTCTGACTGTGCGTACCAAGGCCCCTTTTCCTGCATTATACAACTCTCCTATATTTATCAAATCGGGCAATTATGAGTGAAATCGCTCTGAAAAATTTTGCAGGGATCGGTTCATCGACCTCTACTTCGTCATAAAGAAGTCTCGCCTGCACTCTATCTTCCACAATGGGAATATTGTGTTTTCTGGCAAGTCTTCTAATTAATAAGGCGAGTTCATCCGCGCCTTTTGCAGTGACCACCGGTGCAAAATGAATGGCCGGGTCGTAAATGAGTGCGACAGAATAGTGTGTAGGATTTACAATGATGACATCTGCCTTTGGAACTCTCTGGATCATTCCCTTCCGGATGAATTCTCTGACCATCTGCCTTCTTCGGTTCAGAATGCTCCGATCCCCCTCACTTTCTTTCAGTTCCTGCTTTGCCTCGGAAGGAGTCATTTTGATGGACTCTTCAAACTGAAATCTCTGATAGTAAAAATCAAAAATACTTATGACAAAAAATACGATTCCCGCCGTCAGCATAATTTTAAATGCGGACCGCATTACAAGTGCAAGGGCAGCCTTGACTCCCATATTTCCGCTCATCAGAAGACTGTAAAAATCCATGGATATGATGATATAACTGATCCAGCCGATCAGAATCACCTTGGCGAGGGCTTTTGCCAGATTGAAGAAAGTCTGCCCCGTAGGAAGTACTCTTTTGAAATTCGGGGCAATTCTGCTGAAATTAAAAGAAGCAGCTCCAGGCGAAAACAGGAACCCTACCTGGACGATATTTCCTGCAATCGCTACCAAAAAACCCATCCCGACGACAGGAATAAAAATGGTCATCAGATCCGAGGCCGCGCTCAGAAAAAGTCTTCTCATTTCCTCATTTCCAAATCTTGAGTACTGAGGGATATTTTCAAAGTATCTTCTGAACAGAAGAAAACATTTTTCAAATATGAATCCTCCCAGCATATAAATGGATGCGAGAGAAGTCAGAAGCACAAGTGCCGAAGGAAGTTCCTGAGACCTAGGGACATTTCCCTTGTCTCTTTCTTCCCTTCTTCGTCTCTCACTCCCCTCTTCAGTACGGCCTTCATCCTCTGCAGCAAACATCTGCAGATCAATTCGAAAGTCGGCCAGTGCAAGACTTTGCCAGTCTGAAACGTCAGTCGGAGTCATCACGGGCGGGGCCAGCCTCGGAGCATTTTGTCTATCCTGTCCAAAGACAGTTCAAATCCCTGCACCATCTGCTGCTCAATGAAAGGTGTGACAAGAATCATTACAATCAGTCCGATGGCAATTTTGGCGGGAAAACTGAGCTGAAGAATGTTCATCTGGGGAGCAGCCTTTCCCATCAGTGCCTCGGCAGCTGTGACGAGTATAATGACACCGAGAATCGGAAGCGCAATCTTGAATGCAATCAGAAACATCGCACCGATGGAATATTCAAAAGTACGGAATATCCCGTTTTCCATTTCTGCAGTCAGATGGTAGATGCTTGCCTTTTCAAAGGAAAATGCAATGCTTTCGATCACCTTTCTGTGTGCTCCTGTGATGAGAAAGAGCATAATGGCAATCATATTTTTCAGTGTGCTGATGACTGGAAGAGATGTCTGGCTCACTGGATCGAGGATTTCCGTATACCCGAATCCCAGCTGAACACTGAAATATTCCCCAGCCATCTGGAAACTCGCAAAAAGGATATTCAGAATGAATCCGATCAGAACTCCTACAAAAACTTCAGACAGAATGATCAGAGCATATTCCCCCATTCCGGGCGGGACCTTCAGCATATAGGGAGAAACACTTGGAAAAAGCAGAAGGGAAATCAGAAAGCCCAGAAATATTCGGAAAGGATAACTGACTGCATCGGAAGAAAAGATAGGAGCAATAAAGAACAGCGCGATGATCCTGGAAAAAATCATCATAAAAGTCTGGAAATTGTAAACAAAGATTTCTAACACGGCCGGTCTTGCTGGACACTGTATTATTCAGAAATTATTTCGGTCAACTTATTTTTTCACAGATGAATGATCCCCAAAGCTTCTTACAGACAGACCATCTGTTTTCCTCTTGCTTTTACAGATAAATCGGAAGGTTATGGAATTATGAAGAATCTGCCGATCGGACGACAGTCATTCAAAGACATACGCGAAAGAAATGAAGTCTATGTGGATAAGACCCGTTACTTGTATGCTTTGGTAAAAAACGGAGGCGTATTCTTTCTTTCCCGTCCGAGACGATTCGGCAAAAGTCTTCTCATATCCACTCTCAATGAAATCTTTCTGGGAAACAAAGAAGCCTTCTCAGGACTCTGGATGGAAAATTCTGACTATGATTGGAAAAAATATCCCATCATCAGAATTGATTTTTCCAAACAGAAAGCGAAAAATACGGAACAGCTGGAACGGTTTATCAAAGAACAGCTGGACTATATTGCGGAAGACTATGGAATCAGACTGACTCATCAGGAATACTTTTCACGTTTTGATCAGCTGATTCAGCTTCTTTCCAAGGAAAGCAAAATTGTCATTCTGATTGATGAATATGACAAACCGATCATTGACCATCTGGAAAATCCGGAACTGGCAAAAGAAATGCGGGAAATTCTCAAAGGATTTTATACTGTCATCAAAGCCGGTGACGAAAACCTGCGGTTTGTGCTGCTCACTGGAGTGTCCAAATTCTCCAAGGCAGGTGTTTTCAGCGGGTTGAACAATCTGAATGATATTTCTATGGACAATAAATATGCATCAATCCTCGGGCTTACAGAAAATGAGATTACAGACAATTTCAGCGGCTATCTGGAAATTTTTGCTGCAGAAAAAAATATTTCCGTGGAGGATCTGATTCAGAAAATCCGGGCCTGGTACAACGGTTATCTTTTTGCAGGCATCGGTGAAAGGGTTTACAATCCTTTTTCCACACTGCTCCTTTTCGATAAAAATGAATTTCGCAATTACTGGTTTGAGACAGGCACACCGAGTTTTTTAGTCAATATTCTCAAACAGACAGATTTCCCTCTTTCCAGTCTGGAATCAGCGGAAGCCGAGGCTGAAAAATTTTCCGTGTATGACATTGAAAACCTGGATCCGATTCCCCTTCTGTATCAGACTGGTTATCTGACCATTAAGGAATATTCGGAAGAATTCGGAAGTTATATATTAGGATATCCTAATTTTGAAGTGAAGAATTCTTTCACAAAAGCTCTCGCATCTGCATTTTCCAAAAATCATTCGGATATGCCGATCAATTCACTGATCAGAAGCCTGAGAGACAGAGACTGGGAGACGTTTTTTCACGGACTCAGAGAGATATTTCTGAAAATTGACTATGATCTGCAGATCAATCAGGAAAAATATTATCAGACAATATTTTATCTGATATTCACATTAATCGGGCTGAAAACTTCTGCAGAGGTAAAAACAAATATCGGCAGAATAGACACAGTGATTGATGACAGAGATATACTGATCTTTGAGTTCAAATTCAGCAGTACTGGAGCCGGAGCGCAGGATGCTCTCAATCAGATTAAATCTAAAAAGTATTACGAAAAATATCAGTCCTCTTCCAAAGAGATTTTTCTATTTGGAGCAGAGTTCAGAGACAGAAATATCGGAGAATGGATCTTTGAAAAAGTCTGAAAACTCGAAAATCTAAATCTTCTCTATCATCATAAAAATATCGCGGGTATAGTCCGTAAGAACCTTTATTATCCAGCCGGAAAAGACTACAATCACTACAAAAATAGCGATGAGTTTAGGAACAAATGCAATTGTGGGTTCCTGAATGGAAGTGGTGGTCTGGAGCACTCCGATCACAAATCCCACGATGAGGGCAGTGATGAGGATGGGGGAGGAGATTTTCAATGTCACAAAAATCGCATCCCGAAGGAGAGTGATTGCATCGAGTTCCGTCATTTGTAGCTCCTCACAAGTTCATATACCAGAAGATTCCATCCGTCCACCAGCACAAAGAGGATCAGCTTGAACGGAAGACTGATCATCACGGGAGGAAGCATCATAAGTCCCATCGAAAGCAGAGTGGATGCCACTACAATATCTATGATGATGAAAGGTATAAAAAGATATATTCCGATGATGAAAGCTTTTTTCAGTTCGGAAAGCATGAATGCGGGAATCAGAACATAGGACGGAACATCGTCATAACTCGATACATTTTCGACTTTGCCCAGCTTGAGAAAGAGAGCGACGTCTTTTGTGCCTTCTTTTCCGATCTGACGGATCATAAATCCGCGAATGGGAACCATCGCCTTATCGAAGAATTCATTCGTCTCTATTTTTCCGTCCGTATACGGAGTCAGTGCCTGCTCATTCACTTTCTTCAGCGTAGGAGCCATAATGAAAAATGTCATAAAAAGCGCAAGCCCCATCATCACCTGATTCGGGGGAAGGTTCTGTATCGCAAGCGCCCTTCTCACAAAATCCATCACAATGACAATCTTTGTGAATGAGGTCATGGACATGATGATTGCGGGAGCCAGAGAAAGGATTGTGACCAAAAAAAGGATCATCAGAGAGAGACTGGTTTCTCTGGGTGTCTTGGCTTCGTTTACGTTAAAGTTCAGGCTTGGGATGGGAATTCTCGGTTCCTTTCGTTCCTGAGCTTCCAGATTCATATTTCCCGCAAACTGCAGAAGGAGCAGAAAAACTGCCAATTTTCCTATCAATGTTTTTCTGAATAAACTTATCATTCTCCCCCGCAAACCCTTGTTATTGGCTTTTTTGCCATGACAGGTTTTTTTTTCAACTAATTAGTTTTGATTCGGGATTTCGAAAGAAGATCTCAGACCAGATATTTTCTTGACATTGACAGAACAGGGTTTACTTTCAAATTCTCAGGATCGGCGGACATAAAAATGCAGTGACCGACGTGAGGATTCAGGAATGAGCTATGGATGAGAAAAAGATCGGACTTCGTATCGGCATAATCGGAGCAGGCCCTTCCGGACTGACACTGGCACTGGCACTCTGCAGAAGAGAAAATCTGCATATCACTGTATTTGAAAAAGGTCCGGATCACAGAGATGCTCCTTCTTACAATCCTCTCCGCTCTTATACAATTGACATTACAGGGCACGGAGCAAGAGCGGTAAAATATCTGAACCTGAATGAACGTTTCAGCAGGGATCTGATCCGGTTCAAAGGGATTCGTCTGCCGATTTTCCGTCCAATGATTGAAGAGACATACAATGGAGAGGGATGGACTGGGTCCAGAGGCGATATTGCAAAAGCAATTCTTGAAGAACTGACGGAACAGAATGTCTCGCGCAAAAATACTGTCATCCGTTTCGGCACTGAGGCAAAAATTGCGGACCTGAAAAAAGGGATCATCTCTTTCGATGAAGGAAGGCAGACGGAAACCTTTGATCTGATTGTCGCCTGCGACGGAGCGGGTTCTCCTGCAAGAAATCTGATCAGAGAATCTGATCCTGATTTCCAGGTTGCAGGCAAGGACAATGACAATTATGCAATGATGCTTCCCTTTGACAGGAATACGGAAGAGCTTGATTCCAGATATCTGTATATATTCGGTCTTCCTCCTTTTCTTGCAGTGGCAGGTGCTATCAACGGCAAGAACGGCCCATCCGATCCTCTCTGGTTCTGTCAGATCGGTTATTCCGGTTCCAGAAAATTCAGCTCTGTTGATGAGGCAGAAGATTTCCTCAGAAAAAAATATCCCGGCAGGAAAAATAACTCAGTTCTTCATTATGCAGGCAGAAAGGCAATCGAGGACTTTGCAAAACAGGAAAACATTTCCACAGGAAGGGCCAAAATCTGTTCCGCATTTCATTCTGAGAGAATTGTGCTTTTAGGAGATGCAGCTGCACCGTTTCCGCCTGTGGGTCAGGGAGTAAATGCTGCAATGGAAATGGCAGTTGTTTTGGATGGATGCCTGGGAGAGCAGCTGAAGAAAACGGGAATGAACACAGAGGATATCGTTTCTGAATCCATAAAGAATTTTACGAAAAAATGGAAACCCGAAGCAGATGCAATCTCAAAAATCAGCTTTCATGGACTGGATCTGAGAAGATTTCATCCAGTCTGGTTCGGCAGAGTCAAGACTGTCGGAATGGTAATACTGCATAAAATTTTCCACAGAGATCCGATGACAAATGCAAAGAGAGAGGATATGAAATATTCCGAAGCCCTGGCTTATCAGAAAAAAACGGATCTGATCCTTTTCGGGGTGCTGATCCTTGCCGTCTGCACTGCGGTCTATGGATTCATAAGATGATCTTCATAAATTTCTTCTGAAGCAGTGATCGGATCTCATTCAAATAAAACAGAAACATCCAGTTCTGATCCGAAAATTGAAATCTTTTCTCCGGAAGTATAATTTTTTACAGTTCGATAATTGCCCAAAACAGGATCGGAATAAACTTCTATTTCTTTCTGGTTCAGGTTGACAATCCAGTAATTTGGAATATCGGCTGATGCATAAATCTCTTTTTTGATTCTGTCCAGAATCAGTGAAGTTTTCGCAATTTCCACAACAAGGATTGCAGTATTTGGATTCTTGAATTTATAGTCGTAAATTGTGCCTTCCACAACAGCTAAATCCGGCTCCGGTTCAGAACCTGCCAATGACAATGGTTTTTCCACAAGCAGTATTGAAGCATTCGGTTTCAACTTCTGGAGTTCCTGAATAAGCAGATTTGAAAAAAAATTGTGTTCCGGACTTTTCGTCATCTTTTCAACTATGACTCCTTGAATCAGTTCTGTTTTTTCCAGTTTCGGATACAGCTCACACAAGGTATGATACGCATCCAGCGAAATAGGAACTGCAAATTCCAAAATTTCAGGGTGTTCCGATAAAGCAGCAGGCATATTGGAAAGGCTAGTCTCTGAAATTCAGAAGTCAAGCAAAAAATGAGCAATCCCAATGCAGTGGGAAAAAGCCAGTTTATTCGATCAATGAGAACAGGCAGAAAAAGTGTAATGATTTATTATATATTTTTTCAACAGGAAGAATTTCTATGCCGCTTTTATGAAGTTCTCTGATTCTGAATACTATTTTTTGATTGACCTAAAGACAGTACTCATTAGACAGAAACCATGAAAATCTTTAAGAAACTCAGTCTTGTATTATTCATTCCGTCCTTTGCCAACTGTCTCACCGCAGCATTGTATTCACAGAAAGACATCGGCGAGCATTATCTGAATATCAGCAAGGAATATGCTCAGAATTTCAACTACTCTGTGCAGAAAAAAACAGGGGGGAACACAGATGTGCTTCAGTTCGGAAAAGTCCTCGAAGGAGAGAACAGGATTCTGAATGTGGAACTTCTGGAAGGTGCAAAACTGAATGCCTGGGAATCCGAAGAACAGCTTTCCTCGGAACCGGAAAAACAGCTTCCGTACATAACATACAGAATGAACAATACCCCGATTGTGCAGTCGCCTGATGATCCCGGTCTGAATGTCTATCAGGACAGCACTCTGCCCGGTGCACGGGAAATCAAAAAAGGAGAAACAGTGAAGATTTCACTGAACCGCTTTTTTCAGGACAGACTGAAGAATGAAAAACTGGAAATCTTTTATCTGGAAAAAACAGATGAGGGACTCATTACGGTCAGATACCTTCTGCGAAAATCTGGTGCAGGGATATACAAAATAGATGATATATTGGAATACAGGGGTCCTGCAAAAATCAGAAGAGATCAGAGATCTTATCTGGCCTACGGATCTCTTCAGACACTTCGGTATGTTCTCTTTCCTGTCGCATTAGTTTTGGATATTGTATCATCGCCTTATCAGATCTACTGGTATTTTACAAAGTAAAAAATCCTCTTCTGCTCCTTAAGGACTGTTCAGACGGTCTTTAAGGATGACTTTTAAAAGATACTGAAATGATTGGCAGCGTTTGATTTTGCAATTTCAAAAGAAATCAGATTCCCTGAACTGAATCTGATCATCGAAATGCTTCAGAAGGGAAGCATGATAAATTCATCCTTTCAGCCCTGAATTTAAGGCCAAAACAGCTCTGAACAGCATTAAAGAAAAGTTATAATGCGGACAGAGTCCGCTTGCATTCCAATAAAAAACTTGCCGGAAAGCCCATTCTGAATCTAATTGGATGGGATTGCTGCCGGCTGGAGAAAGTTCCGGTCAGGCTGGTTAAAAATTATTGTAAGGAAGGCTTATGGCAGATAAGGCTATACTCAAAATTGACGGCAAAGAATATGAATTGCCGGTCGTAATCGGATCTGAAGGCGAAAAAGCCATAGATATCACTAAACTCAGGGCAGTATCCGGGTATATTACATTGGACAGCGGATACCTGAATACAGGTGCCTGCACAAGTTCGATTACTTTCCTGGACGGAGAACTGGGGATTTTGCGTTACAGAGGGATTCCAATAGAGCAGCTTGCGGAAAAATCTTCTTTTGTGGAAGTAGCCTATCTGCTGATTTACGGAAAACTTCCATCCGAAACTGAACTCAGAGAATGGAGTCTGCTTCTCACCCGCCACACAATGATTCATGAGGATCTGAAACGTCTGTTCAACGGATTTCCGAAAGACGGGCACCCGATGGCAATTCTTTCCTGTCTGATTGCGTCTCTGTCCACTTACTATCAAGATTCTTATGATCCGGAAAATCCGACTCACAGAGAAATTTCCATTGTGCGTCTGATTGCGAAGTTCCCTACTCTCGCTGCATTCGCATTCAAGAAGTCCATAGGTCAGCCTGCCGTTCATCCTGACAATACTCTGGACTACTGCGGAAACTTCCTGAATATGATGTTCTCTGTTCCTGCTGAAAAATATGTCGTAGATCCTGAGGTCGTCAAAGCTCTGAATCTTCTTCTGATTCTGCACGCGGACCACGAACAGAACTGTTCCACTTCCACAGTGCGACTGGTCGGTTCAAGTCTCGCAAACATCTATGCTGCGATTTCTTCAGGAATCTGCGCTCTCTGGGGTCCTCGTCACGGCGGTGCAAACCAGGAAGTTCTGGAAATGCTCGAAGGAATTTACAAGAGCGGAATGAAAGTCAGTGAAGTAGTAGCAAAGGCAAAAGACAAGAACTCCACTTTCCGTCTTTCCGGTTTCGGACACAGGGTGTACAAAAACTTCGATCCTAGGGCAAAAATCATTAAAAAAGCATGTGATGCAGTTCTGAACAAGCTCGGAATCAAGGACCCTCTTCTGGATATCGCAAAAGAACTCGAAGAAGCTGCACTGAAGGATCAGTATTTCGTGGACAGAAAACTCTATCCGAACGTGGACTTCTACAGCGGAATCATCTACCGTGCTCTAGGAATTCCTACAAATATGTTCACTGTAATGTTCGGAATGGGACGTCTCCCAGGATGGATTGCTCAGTGGAAGGAAATGATTGAATCTCCCGATATGAAAATCGGAAGACCCCGTCAGATCTATGTAGGACCTACAGTCACAAACTATGATGATGTAAAGAAAAAATAATTAAAAAATCAATACACACTCCGACAGAGAAATCTGTCGGGGAGCAAACTCACTTTAGTTCTTCAAGCCAGCCGAAAAAACTTCTCAACCGTTTTCCACTGTCAAAAACCCCGGATAAAACGCTTCACTATTGGAAATATGAGTAAATAGAAAACTGATTGCATTCTTCATAAATCTTTTTATCCTCATATTTTAATGGGATATATTTACAGTATCGGAGGAGATATGATGCACAGGATAGAAATCGAAGCAGAAAGGAAGATCTTAATACTGGACGGGGCAATGGCAGCAATGATACAGCATAGGTTCTCCTTGAGGGAACTGATGGAGCTGATATCGCACATTGAAGATGGAAAAACACTGATCGCGGCAAAATCAAAATTTGAAGCAGAAAAAAATCTGCATCACAGCGAACAGGCTATGCTGCTGACTGAATGCGCATTTTTTCGGCAGGGTTCAGTATCTGAGATCAGAAAACCGATTCCGTCCGTCATAATGACATTGCAGGGATAAAATAATGAACCCGCAAAATCTGGACTATATCCGTTATTTACTGGACTTATGTGATGCATTGCTGGAAAAAGAAGAGATTCTTCAGAGAGATACTGACTCATTCAACAGGGAAGTCATTTTAGTAAAAGACAATATTCCTCCGAAAGAAATTCCAGAAATCGAAACAGTTCAGCAGATAATGATAAAAGAGTCTTTTTTAAAAAAAGGACTGAATATTTTTACCTGGATCCAGTTTTTTTCAGTGAAGCTCCTGAGCCGAATGTTATACGGAGATATTGAAAAGACTGAAATACTAAAGGATCAGCTCCGAGAAATCCGAAATCAGCTTTCCCATATTCTTTTTAAATATCAGGGACGAAGCAGTTGACTTCAGGCACTTGACATTTAGATTCTTGAAATAATAAAAGTCTTTAGATATGGAAAAGATTCAGATTTTACAGAGCAGCCTTTCCAAAGGAAACCAAAATGGCATCAGATCAGAAATTTGTGGATTTCGTCACCGACCAGATAAGAAGTGCAGGGAATATTTCCACCAGGAAAATGTTCGGCGAGTATGCAGTCTATTCAGGGAATAAAGTCGTTGCACTGATCTGCGACAATCAGCTTTTTGTAAAGTCTACAAAGGCCGGAAAGGAATTTATCGGCGATTTCAGGGAAGCACCGGCTTATCCTGGTGCAAAAATGAGTCTTCTGATCGAAGATCAGATTGATGACCGGGAATGGATTTCTGAGCTGATTCGAATCACAGAAAAGGAACTTCCTGCACCGAAACCCAAAACAAAACAAAGAAAGGCAGTTAAAAAATGAAGCCAAGAATCACGGTAATAACACTCGGGGTAGACAATCTGGAAAAATCATTTGAGTTTTATCATAATAAGCTGGGTTTTCCGAGCAAGGGAATCATCGGCACGGAATTTGAAAACGGTGCGGTCGCATTCTTTGATCTGAGTCATGGTTTAAAGCTTGCTCTATGGCCTAGAACAAGCATTTCCAAGGATACCGGGCTTCCTCTGCATCAGACAAGCTCCGTTGAATTTTCATTAGGACATAATGTTTCTTCTATACAGGAAGTGGACGAAACAATGAACTCTGCAGAAAAGGCTGGCGCAAAGATTATAAAGAAAGCACAGAAGACTTTCTGGGGAGGTTATGCAGGTTATTTTACCGATCCGGACGGACACCTTTGGGAAATCGTGTGGAATCCGGATCTGCTTCCTGAGTGAAGGTTTAAGGATTTTCTATGTATGAAAAAATACTTTCTGAAATTCACGACAGATGGTTCGGCCATATCGCAGAAGGGGCCGCAGAAGAAATCAGAAATTCAGCCGATGACCTGATTCCCTTTCGGATTGCTGATTTAGGATGCGGAAGCGGGACACTTCTTGAGAAACTGAAAGAAAACTGTTCCGAAATGCACGGGTTCGACATATCGGACGAAATGATCCGCAGATGCAGGAAACGCCTCCCCGAAGGTTCATTTTCAACCGGAAATATTCTGAATATCCGGATTCCGAAAGTGAATATCATCAGCATGGTCGGCGAAATTCTAAGCTATGCACTTGCAGAGGAAGGGGCGCTTGAAAAAGTCAACGGCTTTTTTCAAAGAATATATGAATCATTAGAAAATAATGGCATTTTCATTTTTGACATTCTGGGAAACAGACATGACTATTCAGGAAACTTCATCCATGAACGTTCTGAATTTTCCATTTTCTCCAGAGTGACTGCTGATAAGGATATTGTAAAAAGAGAAATTATTTCTTTCAGGAAAATAAAAAAAAGTTACAGAAAATCTTTTGAAATACACAGACTCAGAATGCTTGATGAAGATCATCTGACAGGACTTCTGAGAGATTCCGGTTTTTCTGTGAGAAAACTTGAGAAATACGGCAAAGAGCCGATTCTTCCCGGAAGAATTGCATTTGAATGCAGAAAGTCTTTACAGCAGACTCGGCTGGGAGGTAATTGAACGACTCCTGCTGGGAGAAAGAAACATCACTGTAATGAAAAAAGTATTATAATCTGCATTACAACAATCCCTCCTTCACTTCTGCCTGAGAAGAGACACAATGTTCAGCATCGGAGCAAAAACAGAATGCCCTGTACATAAGAACTAAAACCTCTGGATTTATTCGGGGCTTGGAAAGAAATGGCATATATGAAATCCGGACAAAATTTTCCCACTGTAAAAATCCTTCCCAAGGCGGAACATTCCGTAAAAAAATTTCACCCTTGGATTTTTTCAGGAGGACTGAACAAGGTTTCGAAGGAAATCAAGGCGGGCTCCTTTGTCAGAATCGCAGACAGCCATGGAAACATTCTGGGAACAGGGATATATACCCCGGGAGATCTTTCTGCAGTAAAGATCATCTCCTTTGAAAAGAATTTTTCCCTATCAGTAATTCATGAAATTTTAATGATAAGCTTTGAAAAAAGAATTTCCCTCGCAGAAGAGACAGACAGCATCCGACTTCTGCACGGAGAAAATGACCGGATTCCCGGAATTACAATCGACTGGCACAGCGGCACTGTCGTGATGCGCTTCTACGGAAAATCTCTTCAGAAATGGGCGAGACTCATTTCCGCCCTCTCCTATTCCATACTGAAACAGTTTCCGGAGTTTCCCGTGGAAAACTGGATACTTCAGAAACCGGTCAGAACAGGTAAAAATTCAGGAGCAGATCCTGAAAACAGGAACAGAGTCCTGCGCGGGAAAATTCCCTCCGATATCGAAATCCATTTCAGAAATGCTGAGTTTCATCTGAATCCGGTCATGCAGAAAGGAGGGATTTTCAACGATCTCAGAAATCTCAAAAGATATATCCTGGAACATAGAGATTCTTTTCAGAATCACGATGTGCTGAATCTTTTTTCCAATACTGGAACTCTTTCTGTATGTCTCGAAAAGACAGGAGCAAAATCCATCACCTCTGCAGAAATCAGCGACGAGTGCCTGGACATTCACAGAGTCAATCTTCTGGACAGAAGAAGAAACAGACTGGTCCAGATGGACATATTCAAGGATCTGGAAGTCTTTCTGAAAAAAGACAGCAGAATGTATGATACCATAATTATAGATCCTCCGAGCCTTACTGCAAAGGAATCAGACAAGATCAAGGCGAGGAAAGTCTACAAGAAACTGTTTTATCTGACTCTTCCCTTTCTGAATCCTGACGGAATTTTCATTATATCATCATGCTCTGCCAGAATTCATGAAAATGACTTTGAAAGAATCGCAAGAGAAGTGTTTGAGCAGATGAATCTGAATATGAAAAGAATTGCAAGGCTTCCTCAGGAAATCGACCACCCCGTCATTCCTGAATTTCCGGAAGGAAAGTATCTGAAAGTGCTCATCTTCCGAAAAATGGAGGGGCAAGGAAGAGGACGGGAATGACAGTAATCATCCTCATGAAAGAATATTTTTCTCATCAGAATTTTCCCAGAAAAAAATCCAGATACCAGTTTTCCTGATCACTTCTTTCCGAGACAGATTCCAGGAGGGATACTGCTTTCTGTCTGAATTCATTTTTTCTTTCAGTCAGTTTCAGACTGTCGCAGCAAAGGGCAGCACTTGCATAAACATGCCAAAATTGAGGATTGGCAGAAAGCGATTTTTCGAAACACAGTAAAGCTTCTTCATAATCCCCCTTTTGACTGCAATAGTCACCTGCATCCTGCCAGAAGCTTTCCGGCTGCAGATCGAGAAGCTGAACATTTTCAGAAAGTTTTTCAGCCTTTTCCATAGAAAGACAGAAAACTGCAGCGGCACCGTATCCGTCGCGGATGACGCAGAAACGCAGACCTCTGCTCTGTATCAGCTCATTGATCCGGCTGACCCAGCAGAATGTCAGAACCTCCAGATCCCCGCAGAAAATAATTTCCTCTCTCTTTTCCTCCAGAAGAAAACTGAGCACCCATCTTTCGGATCGTCCGTCGCAGAAACCATCCTGTCTGATTTTCGGATCAGCCGGCAGAAAACCTCCCCCGGAAATTTTCGATAAATTCTTCAAGGCACTTATATACATTTTCTTTACATTCGGGAAAAGACTTCCGTATGTATAAAAATCTTCCATAAACCAGACTTTCTTTTTTTCCAATGACAGAATGGCCAGATCAAGCTCTTCCATATCCTCACTGAGCTCTCCCCAATAACTGTCTTCAGAAATTCGCACAATCGCTTCTGCTGCCTTTTCATCCGACAACTTTCTGTATTTTTCAAAGAAACCCAAGTCTCTCCAAAACTGTATTCTATTTTGTACTTTTTTCATGTGTTTTCATCTTTTTTATTCCTGGGTTTCGGTTCATGGAGCAGGATCTGAATCCCTGACTGAATAAAGGACGCTGATATCCTGACCAGAATCCAAAGATAAATATAACTCAAAAATAAGATTATATATGATTTTACTTCGTAGTACATCCGCAGAAGGGCCTTGTCCGGATCTGCTGCAGTATTTTTGGCAGGAACCTGTACAGAATTTTCTGCCGGTGCAGGAAACTTTTTTTCCAGTTCCAGCCAGACTGC
Organism: Leptospiraceae bacterium; assembly: GCA_035345895.1. GTDB lineage: Bacteria > Spirochaetota > Leptospiria > Leptospirales > Leptospiraceae > DAORDI01. The sequence goes on along the minus strand of DAORDI010000011.1, from coordinate 2,908 downwards.
AAGTGTATTCGGATTGTCCAGAGTCATCCTGGCCTTTTCAAAACTAAGATACCCAAGATAGGCTCCTGCACTGATCAGAACCGCACCTATGACGCGGATCACTGCCTGCATTACTGTCTGAAAATCAATCGACTGATTCATAAAATCTCCTCTTTATACTGATATTCTGAAATTTTCGCAGATTGCATATAACTAATTTCCGATTTATGCATTCAGTCAAAGATCATTGAACATTGGGCAATCAGCTGACAGGAAAAAAAGTAAAAGAGAGTCGGAATGACCCAGATTCGGAATCAAAAAAGTTCAGACAGAAATCAGCTCGCAGTACCGCACTTGCCTGGGTATTATTGAGTTATGAAAGACATATATAAGAGACCCATTATTTCCTTTTAAAAAAAAAGAGAAGCAGGAACTTATGCGAAGGAATGTCCCTGCTTCTCTGCAAATAGGGTTTATGATATTGAAGAAAGATGATGTTTATGCTTCACAGTTAATTAAACTGCTGATTGTCGCAACCGCGATGAAAGACAAAGAAATTTTTCTTCCATCTTTCATCTTTGATCCTTCTTTTCTGTTTCTGTAGAACTTTCCGTTCCTGACTTAAACTCGAATCTCAATATTCATCTTTTTTGCCTTTACATAGGATATGCATCCGAGCGTGCTTATTACAGCGGGCAGCACTAAAATCAACCATTTCATTCGTTTCACCTGTCCTTCATTATTAACTAAAGTGCATCTTCCTTTTCATTTTTTCTGCTTTTTTTCCCGGCTCGAAATTTTTTTTCAATCCCCAATCCATATTCCCAAGGAGCAGCTTCCGGGTCTGTGAGCGGGTGTTAAACATGCCTCAATTTTTCAGTAATATGAAAACTGACCGTGCACTGAAATCCTGGATTGAAAATGATCTGAAGACCAAAATGGTGTTTTTAGGCGGACCGAGGCAGGTAGGCAAAACTACACTCGCAAAGTCTTTTACAGAGAGAGCAGATATGTTTTTAATCTGAATGCCGGAGACTGTCTTCTGAACTCATCCGCCTAGCCTCATAACCCGTCTCTCACACAGAGCATCGGTGAGGAATCTGTCTTGGATTTCAGATTGCTTTGTGTGCCGAACTGCATATTTACTGCAGATGCAAATCCATTCTGCATAAATCCTGAATTGGCAGAGCTGGCGAAATAAAACGCCATAATCATTCTTGGGAAAAATGATAAGTTGACTGAATATATGCTCTGATAAAACTCAAACAGTTCTCCTGAGTTCATCACTCTCCAGTCTGTCTTTCCCGCAAGAACAAGCTGATCACAGACAGTCCATACACCGCTGTTCCCGCGACCGTCCAAATCCCAGCTTGGCCCGGTAGGATTGCAGCTGTCATTCGCCGTATTGCAGTACTGATGACTTGTATAACCGTATCCGTCTCCTCCGCTTCCAGTGCCGTTGCAGTCGTTTTCCGGAGAATTCCAGACCTGCCCCATGGAACACTTGGTATATGTCCTGTTCCTGGAATAGGAAGAAACTGTTCCGTTAAAATTGTCATAAACATCCTTTGTGAGAGAAGATCCGGAAGAGTATGCTGACTTGTTTCCTGGCTGATCTTTTACGATTATGTTAAAATAATATGTGTTGTTTACAGACAGTCCAGTGACTGTATATGTGCTTACATTCTTTGTCCAGTCCATAATCAGGACTCGTCCGCTTCCGGATGTTTCCATTCCAGTCACATCCGAAATATTGTTTGATGAGGACATCATAATTTTATACTCAAGGTCTGCCTGAGAACTGACATTATCGGAAGCCTTGCTCCAGCTGATGTCCAGTTTGACTGCCTGCACCTTAGAAAAAGAAAGCGTTCCGGAACTCACGGAAGGCGGTACAGTATCGGGAACCGTCTGCACCGGTGCTGTTTCAGTCGGCTGAGCAGCATTTGTCTTTTCCTGAGGAGCCAGGATATCCAGAAGGATTTTCAGAGTCAGAGGTTCCATGGAAACCTGCCTGCACTGAGAAAACAGGATTAAGAACAGAAACAGAATTTTCATATCAGAACCTCCATTGAACTGAAAAATGATATGCATTATTATAACTGTAAATATAATTTTCCCTGTATGAACAGAACTGCATTGACAGGTTTTCTCTTTCCGAAAGAACTTTCAGATCCAGAAAATTCATTGAATACAGCAGGAATACGGAAAGAGCTCCGACGGATAAAATATCTGCTCTGTTCTCGTTCATTTTTTTTCTGGAATCGGAAGAACTCTGATATAAATACAGATCCAGTGAATCCAGCCTCCCGGGAGAATTCATAAACAGAAGCTTCTTGTCTCTTCTGAAAGAGTTTTCCGCCTCGCTGTAATGGGCAAAATCGGAATTCATTCTAAACAGTGCAGGCAGTATAATAATCGGATACATTATATATGTTTTATATTTTTTTCCGTTCTTCCATTGATATCTTCCTGGAACAGCGTAGTCCATAACGGAATAGGATCTCCTTTTTTCCATAAAGATATATTTTCCTGTTACTGAACTGTTTACCTCCGGATGAATTGGAATACAATCCTGTTCAGTGCATTCCGTATAGTGTCTGCTGATTTTTTCCTTGGTTCCCAGAATGACTTGTTCTGCATCCAGTCTGAGAATTTCCGGATTGTCCAGTTCTTCCTTAAGTTCCTGAATAAAATGATAAGTGAACACGCTGTGTCTGAGTTTTTTGGATTCTCTGCTTGTCTGACCCTTTCCTGCCGAATACAGAATGATACGATTGCCTCCCGAAATGCTGCTCGGGTCAGTGAGAGGCATAAAACTCTCTGATACGCTATCTGCCTGATCTTCGGATGTTCTGCAGGCATCAATGACCATAAAGAATTTTTTAGATTTCCTCAGTATGCTGATAATCTCAGCTACAGATATCTC
>DAORDI010000010.1:0-41667 GCA_035345895.1 Leptospiraceae bacterium | reverse complement strand
GCATCGAGATGGCTTTGGAAGCTAAGTTCAGTTCCAAAGGCCTGGCTTTACTTCCAGAAATTAGAACGATAAAAGATATCTCTGTTCTGCAGAATATACTGAAAGCTGTGCTGAAAGCGAAAGATCTGAAAGAGATCAGTTCAGTCATCAAGAAAGCCCGTTAAAAATTATGTTCGACTGCTCGTTTGAGCAGTGGGTAGAAGCCGAGTAAAGACTCCATCCCCTATTTCAGCAATTTACTCAGTGCAACAATCAACCCAGTATTTGCAATGAGCATACCTGCAACCCATTTGAGAATCTCCACTTTGGAATCAGAAATTGTCTGAATAATCCGACTGTCCGCTTCTCTGCCCCGAATATCCAGCTCTTTGATCTCCAGACGGATTCCTTCAATCTCTTTCTGCAGTCGGAGTTCGGTCTCGCTCAGATCCCGCTTGGAAGAGGCAGGAATTTCAGTGAGTTTTACGTCCAGTTCTCGAATCTCCTTCAGTAGCCGGAGTTCAGTCTCACTCAGGTCCCGTTTACTGGCAGGATCTGCTTCTAACGTTTTTCCAAAAAAACGTACAAGTTCTCTGGACTGTTCTTCTGTGAAATTTACCTTTTTCAGAGCATCATAAGTTTCGAGAGTATTCATATCTATCATATAATACACCTGTAAAAAAAATGTCAACTTCTCATTTTTTTCTTCACTGAATTACACCTTTGGGTGAATAAAATTCCGACCGTGCAATTTCGGATGTATATGCAGCCCAACCCTATGGACATATCATTTCTCGAAGGGAGATAGAATGAATGACGGTGCAAAATGACGCATACAGCCGACAGCAATCCAATTCTTCTTCATCTCCTTCCGTAAATATAGAAGTCCAGAAACTCTGTCCCAGTTTCCAGGATAAACCTGCTGAAGTATTCATCGAATTCGAGAACAGCTGCAAGTGAAAAGATTCTTTCTCCTGAGGGGGAAAACAGTTTCCAGGTTTCAGATCTGTTCATTCCTCTTTTCTGCATACTTCTCACGAAAGTTTCGAAACTTTCAGAGTTTTCTTTCGAAAAAAAATGACTCACAAAGAAACTGTTATAATCAATCTGATCTCCTGCATATCTGTCCAGGACAGTGTCCCTGAATTTCCAGTGACAGTTCCAGGAGAGACTTGAATTCTGAAGTATGTCCGCAATGTCCAGGCAGATTTCACCGTCGATCTCAGCCGGGCTGAATGAATCAAGAAACGGCTTCCAGTATCCGCAGAGCCGTTCCAGATTCTGTTCCGTAGAATATTTTTTACTGAAAATATAATGATAATGACCGGAATAATAAATCTCTGCCCGAAACCGGAAAAATCGGAGAACATCCGAAAGACCAGGAAAATCTTTTTTGGGATAAAGGGATATTTTCAGTTCCCTGTCACCGAAAAAAAGATCAATCTCTCCGTACTGCATTGCAGTCCTGATTTTTTCAGGAATCAGATCCCAGCTGTTATGCGAGGCGCCCAGCCAGAGCGGATCAAAGTCCCTGTATTTCTCTTTTTCCGCTTCGGCATTCAAGGCTTCCCGGTAAGAATCACAGAATTTCTCAATAGAATTCTGCACTGCACTGTTCTCATTCATTTCCATTCGTTCAAGCTTCCGTTAATACGATGGAAAATGAGTGCAGGCAAAGTAAACAGAAAATAATTCCTGTCTGACTTTGCAAAACTCAGTTTAATTCATAGCATATAATATGTATATGGACTTTGATCAGTGTTGCATACACATAAATTCAGTTAAAGTCTTCCATCCAGATGGAAAGCTCATCCAGTCCTGCAATTTTCGCGCAGGCATTCCACACTTCAGTATGATCCTCGAAACTGGAAAGTATATGTGCATTTTCTGCCATAAAAAAATATGCTGCTCCGCCCTTGATCCAGAACAGTCCTTCCGTAGAAAGCTGATTTCGGAATTTAGGAATTTTCTGAATTCTCTCAAGAATGGCATTTGCCAGTCTCAGATTGACTGCAGAGTTTTCCGAAGCTGCCTTTCTTACACTGTCAAAGTATTCGGAGGATTTCTTCAGCACCGTATCCAAAGACTTCGGCGCATATTCAATTGAACATTTCTGCAGTATTTCCATTTCTTTTTTATTTAAACCAAAAGGAACCTTTGTCATTTCACACTCTTTACTCTCAAATATCCTCAGACAGATATTCAAAATCAAGAATAATATATTTAACTGCAAAACCGGCCCTTTCAAGATTCTGATTTTCAGACTCAGTCTTGTCTGAAAAAAAATCGAGTAATGTGCAGCAGCATCACAGAATCACCGAAATTGAATACAGGCAGTTTTTCGTCTGCCGACTTCAGTATTTAACCTGATATTCCTGATGCCTCATTCAGTATTTTCAGAAATGTTTCAGGAGCCTGTGCACCGGATGCACCGTATTTTCTGTCGATGACAAAAAAAGGCACTCCCCGAAGTCCGAGTTTTACTCCTTCCTCTGCCTCTTCATAAACCTGACCGGAAAACCTGTAGGAATGCATAAGAGAGCGGACATCGTCCGGATTCATTCCTGCAGCCTGTCCTAGTTCGGCCAACGTTTCGAAATTACTGACGTCTTTTCCTTCAGTGAAATAGGCAGAAAAAAGAAGTTCCTGAACTGCATTTCCCCTGCCCTGCTCCTTTGCAAGCTGAATCAGTCTGTGAGCATCTCTCGAATTTGCGACTACAGTCCTGTCAAAGTCATATTTCAGTCCTGCTTCGGCCGCCATCTCAGTCACATTCCTGTGCATTGCTATCGACCATTCCCTCGACTGTCTTTTCGCTTTCGCAAGATAATCATAGATATCCTGACCGGGAACAGGAAGAAGATCGGGATCAAGCATATAACTTTTCCAGATCACTTCGACTGAATCCTTTCCTGAAAATCTTTCCAATGCAGCTTCAAAACGTCTTTTTCCGATATAGCAGAAAGGACATATAATATCAGACCATATTTCTACTTTCATTCAAAATCTGCCTTTTTCGGTTTTGCGGTAAACTGATTTTCACTGATTCCGAACATCGAATAAAAATCCCTGTCAGAAGGAGCAGTCAGTGCAATTACAATAACAATGCCGACACCCAGATAAAAATTATGAACAAAACCGGTCAGGAAAAAAATCACCAGATTCAGAAGTGCACCGCCTTCTGCAGTCGCCCACTGGATCAGCTTAAGGACAATATACCTGTTTATGTACTCTCTGGCACTTTGAGGATCCTTTGGCTTGAATTCTGCTCCCATCTTTCTTGTAAGGATCTGTCCTAGGACAAGGAATACAAAACCCAGCCCCATTGCAATGTACTGAAGAGTTTCATTCGGATGAATTCCGTCTTTCCCCTGCTGCTGCTTCAGATAAAAAAACAGTGCAGAAAGAATGCTGACTCCCGAAATCATTCCAAGGTGGATAATCTTATGCTGAAGCTGAATCATTCTTTTTCTCCTTACGGCTTATATGTAAAAGTATCTTTCTTTTTGATGCCTGTCTTTTTAAGGAAAAAATCCTGCACTTCCTTATAATTCATAAAATCATATTCATATTCATCTCCGTAGCTTACGTAAAGTTCTTCGCCGACACTGATATCTCTGGAAGCATACAGACGTATATAAGGTTCATCGCAGAATTTTTTAAAATGCACGTTCTGCAGATTTGTATCTGTATCATTGATTTTCTTTGGAGCAAAATTCACCTTCGATACATAGTGTTCCCGGTCTCCGTCCATGTACGGGGTATCCTTGTGACCTGAACATTCCGGCACATGAAAGAAATAGTGATGCTGTTTTTTCTGATACAGCTCCCAGGCTTTTTCCTTGGTGATTTTTTTCCCGTGATACGGTCCTATCAATGTTCCCTCAGGGATATCCTTGACAGCAAAGACTCCCATACCCGCGCCGGGTATATCCGATTTTCTCACTTCCACGGAATTTTTTGCAGGAACTTCCAGCTTTTCCTCGGCGATACTCGCACATGCTGCAGCAAGTATAAGAATTATACTGTATATTTTTTTCATGATTCAGATCCTCCTCTGTAAATTTTTCCGATACGGCTTCTGTTTGGACCTAGAGCCTTGTCAAACTTAGTCAGTTTGGTTCCCTTGAGTGAAGGAGACTTGTCTGCAAGTTTCTCTATCATCTTCTTGTCCAGATCCACTTCCATCTTCAGAAGCTGATGCAGTACGGGACTGAAGACAAATGCCGTGCCGGGAATCATAAAAAGACTGAATATCATATAGCTGAATATAAAAAGCCTTGTCACATTTTCCGATTCAGGGATCAGGAAGACATAAATCTTCAGCCTGTTTTTTCTTTCCTTCCCGTCCTCAGGATTGATCCAGTACTGATCGTAGACTGTATAGACAGGCGAGAAATACGTTGTCCAGTCATCCACAAAATCGTCACTGGAACCCAGGCTGAGCGCTGCTCTCAGAAGGAAAGGAAGCGGTTTCTGCTGACCTTTGTTGTAAAGACGGACTGAATTTTCAGTGCTTTCCAGGCGGATCTCCACTTTGTCGAGGGTTTGCTCATCATATCCCAGAAATGCATGAACTGAGGATGTATGCTCCGTTTCTGTAAAATTGTCCAGTACCACTTCCAGAGGAGCTGCAATTGCATCTGTATGAATGGAAACCATCTCGTATCCTTCAGTTGAAAATTTCGGAAATTCAGTCGAGGAGCCCTTTATTCTGATCCAGACTGCACCGTATTTTTCGGCTGCCTCAAACTGCATCTGAGCAATTTCTATTTTTCCTGATGAAGGAGAAATACAGTCCCCATCCGTTCCTAAATTCCATCCGTGATAAGGACACACAAGTCTTCCGTTCTGCACGGAACCCTCGCTGAGCTTCATTTTTCGGTGAGGACATATGTCATTCAGTGCGCCGATTTTGCCCAGTTCATCCCGAAACATTACAATATCATGATTTAATATCCTGATTTTAACAGGGGCAGAATGAAGATCATCAGACTTCAGAACGGGATGCCAGTGCATCAGCTCATACATATGCAGATCCTTTTGCAGCAAGTTCCTCGGCAATTTTTTCTGCCTCTACTCCGATATATCTGAGAAATCCAGTAAGATGATTTGTATATCCCAGGAAATAAAGACCGTTTCCGCAGTCCTCAGCTTTTTTTACAGGGTACCCTCTATCATTAAAAAGTTCAGGATTCTCATTAAAAATTCTGTTCAATGCGGGCTTATAACCCGTGCAGAGTATCACAGCGTCATAACTTTCCTTCTTGCCGTTTCTGTACCAGATCCCGTCTTCAGTAAAAGAGTCAATGTCGCCTGTAACCTTCAGATCCCCGCTTTTGATCAGTTTCACTGTGCCTATGTCCACAAGAGGAATTTTCTCCTGACTGACTACCTGGCTTACGCTTCCATGATTCGGCTTGAAGATTCCATACTCAGAAAGATCATCAGTAACTGCCTGAAGAATCATTCTGCTCATCATATCCGCAAATCCCAGAGGGAGTCTGTCCATAATCAGTGACATCAGCTGCATAGGGACACCGAAGATCTCTCTCGGAACAATATGAAGAGGTCCCCTGACACAGATTGTCGGTTTTGCTCCATACTCATGCAGATCAATCGCAATTTCACCGCCTGTGTTTCCTGCCCCCACCACAAGCACATTCTGTCCCTTGAACTCTTCACCGTTCCTGTAGTCCCTGCTGTGAATAATTCTTCCCTTGAAAGTCCGCATTCCCGGCCATTCGGCAGTCTTAGGACTGTGATTATATCCAGCACATACAATCAGAGTATCTACATTTCTGACAGACTTTGAAGAGACCGCTTTCCAGCCGGAACTTGTCTTCGATACGGACAGCACTTCTTCATTGAACTCAGGACGGATATTGAACTCCTCTGCATAGTCTTCCATATACTTCACAAGAAGATCTCTGGAAACATACCTCGGATAATCCTCCGGGAAAGGCTTCATTGGAAGATGAGAATGCTCCTTCACTGTATGCAGATGAAGTCTTTCATAATGATTTCTCCAGGCAGCGCCGACAGAGCTCTGCTTTTCCAGAATTGTATAAGGAATATTACGTTTTCCCAATAACGCACTGACTGCAAGTCCTGCAGGTCCGGCTCCGATAATCAGTGTTTCCTTTTTCACTTCAAAACCTCCGGAACAGGAAATGTGAGTGCAAATGGAGATACAGCCAGACCGGGAAGTCTGAATGAAGACACGCTGTAAATATCCGGGAAATGAGCGGGGTTTGAACTGTAAGATTCAAGGCCTGCAAATTTCGCGCTCCCCTTTCCAATGAATTTTGTAGCAAGCAGACTTTCAGGTGCTTTCTGAAGAAGAGTGAACGGAAATAAGGAAGTTGTCACTGGAAACGAAAAAAACTTTTCCTTCAGCACGGTGGTCAGCACTGACCCTTTCTCTGACTGAATGTCTATCTTCGTTTCTTTGTCAGTCTTTTTCCAGCTGAATTCAGCCAGTTCCTTCGGAATAGCCCAGTTGAGAATTCCTTCTTCCACTGATTTCTGACTCGAAACATAAATCTTTGTGATCTTCTTGTAAGTCTTTCCAGAATGATGGAAATCGCCCGGTATGAAAAGAAGCTCAAAATAAGGGCCGACATCAGACGATCTGTAGTTTACCAACATGACTGCACCCAGTCCGCCTCGGTAAGAATCCTTTTCGGATTCCGAAATGAAGCCGCTTTGCAGACAGTGTTTTTTGTCAGCCCAAAATGGGAGCAGAAATCCTTCCCCATCGAGATTCCAAGGCGGAGGAAAATGTCCGTTTTCGTTCATGAATGAATGACTCCCAGAAACTGTTTATTTTACAACTCAAAAAACCGTTCAGCATACTGACAATTGCAGTGTAAACTCAGGATTAATTCTTGCAAACAGGAGCAGTCTTCCTGAAAATGATGATTATGAAACAGTCTGTAATTTTACTTATTCTCGCGATTTCCCTCAGTGCATCTGAAATTAAAGAAAGTGAAGTTCCCTCAAAGATACTGAATTCTTATCAGAAAAAATTCGGGAATTCGAAAACGAAATGGATGAAGCACGGTACTTCCATTGAAGCAGTATCTTCCGATTCCGACAGATACGAACTGAAAGTGACTTATGACATAAAGACAGAAAGGATGTCCGAACTTACTGAGAAACTGAACAGACCGAATGCAAAGTCAGACGATTCTTATCTGAGCAGAATGATCGCAGACTCTGTCAGAAAAAAAATTTTGAAGGATATGCAGGAAAGAAGCGGAAAAAAAGGGTTTGGAAACTATATCTCGTTTCAGCATAATTTCACTTCAGGAAAGGATGCCTATTTTCTGAGATATATGCAGGGAAAAAACAATGCTGCAGTCACATATGATGAAAAAGGAAAAATTATTTATCTGAATGAAAACCTGCCGAGATAATCCTTGCTTTTAAAAGGAACGGGAAGAATTCGTACATTATGCAATCCATTTTTATTCAGGCGTCCCTGCTTTTCGTTTCCGTATTTCTTATTCAGTGCACTGCATCAAAACAGTCCAATCTGAATGTGCATCTTTTTTCAGGGGTGGATACAGAAGGAAAAACAGTAAGACTTTCTGATATAAAAGATGTTCGAAGAGTCGCTCTGAACGTATACTCACCTACCTGCGTTCCCTGCTACAAGGAAATCCCTACATTAAATTATCTATACAAAGAATATTCTTCAGGCAATCATCTGAAATTTTTCATGGTTGTTGATCCTTACCTGATCACGGAAAGTGCACCGACTGAAAATGAAGAAGCTGTAACTGCAAAAGCCTCCGCGATAATGAAGGAAGAGACAGTAAAAAGAAAAATTGCACTTCCTGTTCTTATGATGAAAAGACCGTTTCAGGTTGTTTCAGGACAGAATTCAACAGCACTGATCACAGGAACACCAGAAACACTTTTATTCAAGACAGACCCTCTTATACTTTACTATAATTTCATCGGAGCAGTTTCCGAAAAGGAAAAAGAGGAAGAAATCGCGGCCGATGCTAAAGTGAAATTTTTCAAATCCATTGCAGGAGCACCAAAATGAGAAGTCTTATAGTAAGATTTGCGGACTGTGAAGGTCCAGGAATACTTGCCGGCATCCTGAAAGAAAAAAAATATACAGTCACGTACCATGATGCATTCAGATCAGGTCTCGAACTGATTCCTTCTGCGCATCAGATGTTTGATCTCGTCGTATTTATGGGAGGGCCTGCATCCATTGCAGACCCTTCCCAGAATTCATTTTTTCTCCCCTATTTCAGACTGGCAGAAAACGTTCTGAAGATTCAGAACAGCAGGATGATTGGAATCTGCCTTGGGGCTCAGCTTCTTGCCAAGGTTCTGGGTGCTGAGGTAAAAAAGGGCGACAGGGGTCCCGAAGTCGGATTCGGCGATGCAGAAATACTTCATCATGATCCTGTATTTCAAGGCATTCCAGGGAAAGCTATCCCCGTATTCCATCTTCATGAAGATGTTTTTTCCATTCCGTCAGGTGCAAGGCATCTGCTTTCAAGTCCTCAGTATCCTTCTCAGATGTTTTCTTTTGAAAACCGAGTCTTTGCATTCCAGTGTCATATTGAAATTACTTCGGAAATACTGAATGTGTGGAAGGCGAGATTTCCTGAAGTGCACAATTCTCTCATTTCAGAGACAGGCATATCGGAAAAGACAGAATCAGTCAGACAGAATGGAGAAAAAATATTCAGAAATATTCTGAGTGCATATTAAGACAGCTTACAGTAAAGAATGAGTCAGTAAATCTCTTGAAATAAAAGGAGTATTTCTGCAGAGTGAAATCTGCATTTATCTGCAGAGAAATTATGTTCAGAAAAAACTATTTCATTGAAAAAAAATTCCAGACAAGATTCATACTGGAATTCCTGTCTATTGTCCTCGTCAATGCAGTTCTGATTCTCGGAATTGTTTACATACTGGGAAAACATTCCTACAGTCTTCTGCCGGACGGAGCCGCCGTTCTTGTTCAGGTTGATACTTCAAAGGCAGTAATTCTTTCCCAGACCAAGGAAGGGGGAATTTTCCCTGCAGATGACGAGGGCGGGACAGCCTATTTTCCTCTCAAAGAGATCTCCGGAAAAAGCTCCCGTTTGTACAACGCATTTGATCTTTATCTCATCCCTGTCCTTGCTGTAAGCTTTCTGAACCTGATCGTAATCACTGTTTTTGGAATTTTTTTCTCTCACAGGATGGCTGGTCCAATACACAGAATCAGAAACACACTTGCAGAATTCAATGAAAAGCACAGTGCAGATCCGGTCACACTCAGAAAAAAAGACTTTTTTCAGGATCTGGCATCTCTGATAAACAGATCTCTCGAACTGAAAAAGAAGGAGAATGATAAAAAAACATGATTTTCTATCTAATTATATCCCTTTTTATTTTTTCAGCATCGAACCTGGGAGCAGAAACAGATCTTCAGTCCACTCTGAACCTTTCTGCAAAGGACCCGGAAAAGGCAGGGGAGCAGGGACTGGAACGTCTGAAGAAATTTCATCAGGAAACCGGAGACAGATCAGTACGTAAAAAAATCTGTCAGACCCTCTCCGGATTCAAAAACTCTTCCATTTCAGAAAAGGCCTATTCTGCAGCAGAGAGTATTGTGCAGTATGAAAAAGAATCAGATGTAAATCTCGTCTGCGTAAATTCTCTGCTTCACTTAAGTTCAGACAGAAACAAATCCTGCAGAATCCTGGTACATGAACTGAAAAAACTGGCGGGCAAAAAAGACATTCAAAATGAAGATGAAATTCTTCTTCAGAGAATCATTGAAGTAATCGGTCAGCAGAAATTTAAAGGAGCCTATGTTTCACTGATGAAGATCCTGGAATCCGGCTACTCAGTACAGAGCAAAAATTCCGCCAAAAAAGTGATCGAATCACTCCCAATCTGAAAAACAGAATCCGGAAGGTGGAAATTTTTTTATCAAAACTACATACAGTAAGGTCTAATGATTATGAAAAAAATCCTGTTCATTTCCCTTCTGTCTTTTCTGATATCGGGAGCTGTTTCTGCGGTCTCTGCATCAGCCGTCATTACCTGTAAAATCAAGGCAAAAGTCATCCGTGAGATTCCGAACAATACAGATGATCCAAAGCTGCATAAGCTGGAGATCGCAGTCATTGAATCAACGTTTGACGGGGGCCATTCTGCAGGAGAAAACTGTTCCAAAGACCGTTTCTCACTCGAAACAGAAATCAGCTTCCGGGCCAAAAAAAGAATGACGTACAAGCCCAATGACATCATAGAAATTTATCATACAACCGTATATAATATGACTGAAAAAGGGCGCAATGTATACAGAAAATGGCATCTGAAGGATGAAGACTAATTTCTTTTACTGGACAGGTGCCTGAGATGAGGATTGTTCTTCAGTTTGTACTGAAGTGATCCTCTGCTGATCTGCAGGAGTCTGGAAGCCTCATCCTGTGATTTGCCGACGGCAAGTGCTCTTTCTATATACTCTGCTTCCAGTTTCAGTACTGCCTTTTCCAGATTCAAATCACCGATCGGAATTCTTTCATCAGAACTTTTTACCTCTGAATCAGTTTTCTCTTTCATTGAGTCCGGAAGAGAATCCAGAGAGATCTGATCCGTCGGGGAAATCAGCGCACTGTATTCAATGACATTCTGCAGTTCTCTTACATTCCCCGGCCAATTATATGCACAGATACTTTCTATGAATTCTTCTGAAAACTGTCTGTTCTTTGAATATTTCTGATTGAATATATTCAGAAAATGGTGTGCCAGAAGAGGAATGTCTCCCCTCCTTTCCCTGAGTGATGGAAGAAAAATAGGAACCACTGCAAGTCTGTAAAACAGATCGGATCTGAATCTTCCGTCCTCTGCATCCTTCCTGAGATTTCTGTGAGTGGCAGATACAATCCGTATATCTATTTTAATTTTTTTGTGATCTCCTACTTTTTCAATTTCCCTTTCCTGAATGACGCGCAGAAGTTTCACCTGCAGAGAAGGAGGCATCTCGGAGACTTCATCCAGAAAAAGAGTTCCGCCGTTCGCAGCCTCAAAGCGTCCCATATAATTTCTTTCAGCACCGGTAAATGCACCTTTTACATGTCCGAACAGTTCTGATTCCAGAAGATTTTCATTCAGTGCGGCACAGTTCATACTGATAAACGGCCTGCCCTTTCTCTGTGAATGAAAATGCAGACTCTGTGCCACAAGCTCCTTCCCTGAACCGGATTCCCCCTGAATCAGCACAGTTGCATCCGAGGCACCGATCAGCCTGATCCCTGTCTTGATCTGAAGTATTTTAGGATCATATCCGATGATTCTGTTGAGTATATCTATTTCTTCATGAATTTTAAAGAAATATTCCTTATAATTTCTGTTCTGAACTACAGCATCTGCAAGCGGACGGGCAATCTCTTCTATGAAACGAATCTGATTTTTAGTAAAATGATTTACGTTTTCAGACTCCAGATTGATGACACCGATCACATCCTCGCCGCTCAGAAGAGGAACAGCCAGTTCTGATCTGACTGAATCAAGAAGTTTTACATAGTATTTGTCGAGAGAAACATCCTGAACGTAAATTGTCTTCCTGAGTCCCGCACAGTTGCCGGTCACTCCTATGTTGAAAGGGAGTTTGACTGCAAGCTGCTTCTCAGTATCCAGTCCTCTTGAGGCAATGATTGTAAGGACTTTTTCGTAAGGATCAGTAAAGGAAATATTTCCCAGATTTGTGCTGCAGATTCTCAGCAGTTCGTCGAGAATCTCATTTAAGATTTCAAATATGTTTTCACCTGTTTTGATTCTAGGCAGAATTTTTTTCTGGAAAGAACTTAAAAACTTTTCCAATCTATTTCTTCAGTTCTACTCCTGCTTTCTGCAGTTCTGAATCCAGTTTTCCCGTCCAAGTATAAAAATACATTATCCAGTCGGAAACAAAGGATTTTACCGGATACTTGAAAGTAGCCGGTCTGTTTTTTTCTATGATAAAATGACCGAACCAGGCAAATCCGTATCCTGAAACAGGAGCCAAAAGAAGAAACAGTGCAGACTGAAAATAGAAAACAGAAAAAATGCTCAGAAGGGCACAGGTAGAACCGATAAAATGGAGCCTCCTGTTCCAAATATTAGAATGTTCGGAAAGATAAAAAGGCCAGAATTCTGCCAGTGTCCTGTATTCTTTCATGTTCTGTTGAAAATTGCATCATCCACTGTTCTGGATACTCGTAACATACTTTTCAGCTTAGTCAGTTCCAGAACGGCGCTGACCTGTTTGCTTGGCGAGCAGATCCGTATAAAACCCTGCATTTTCAGCAGTTTAGACTGAAAACTGAGGAAAGCACCCAGTCCGGAAGAATCAATGTATTTTAAAGATTCCATATTGACAAAAAACTTAGTATATCCGCCATCCATCAGTTTGGTAATGATTGTTTTCAGGTTGGGGGTTGAATACAGGTTGAGATCCCCGGACATATCCACAATCACTCCCTCTTCCGGAAGATCAGGATGGTTTCTGTTTACTTTTATTTTTATTTCTGAACTTTCATATGCCAAATCAGCTGAACTTAAATCCATTTTATCACTCATATATTTCAGGGTTCTCCCACTCCGTCGCAGATTTCAAACCGGTAAAAATCAGGATTTATTCCAAATTTTTCCTTATAAAGCTTTTGTATTTCAGCAGAGACATTTTCATATCTCCCTTTTTTGTCAAGAACTAGAATGCATCCGCCGAATCCGCCTCCGACCATCCTTGCACCCTGCACTTTCAGATTGCGAAGCTGTTCCACTAGAAAATCAGTTTCAGGACAGGACACTTCAAAATTCTCAGAGAGAGAAAAATGAGTTTGATAGAGGATTTCCCCTGCTCTCTCAATATCACCCTCTTCGAAACATTTCATAATTTCTGCAGTCCGTTTTCTTTCACCTGCGGTATGAAGCACCCGTTTATGTTCATTTGGAGTGAAGCCGAACAGATCCATTCTGTCCGTTTCAGTAAACTGATAGAGTGTCTTCAGACCCAGAAATTTAGTCTTTATCTTGATCAGTGCATTTTCACAGTCTTTTCTTCTGTCATTGTATGCACTTGTTTCCAAAGAATGTTTTACATTGGAATTTATCAGGTAAAGCTCCGATTCTCCCAAATGCACAGATTTATAATGATATTCTAATGTATCTGTGTTCAGAAGAATGCATTTGTCCTTCTTTCCCAGTGAAACAGCGAACTGATCCATAATTCCGCATCTGGTTCCGGTAAAATTATTTTCAGCTCTTTGGGCAAAAACAGCAATCTCTGTTCTGGAAACAGGAAGGTGAAATACGGAACTGAGAGCATATCCGACACAGACTTCCAGAGAAGCGGAAGAAGAAAGTCCTGCACCCTGAGGAACATTTCCATCCACGACAAGGTCAAAGCCTGGAATAATATACCCTTCTTTGATGAACTCGCTGATGACCCCTAGAATATAGTTTGCCCAAGTATTCGTCTTTCGCCGAAGGATCTGGCTTGTTTCGACTGTCTCATTGAACTGGACAGAGTAGATTCTGAAAATATGATCCCAGTTTGGGCGGATGGCTATTTTAGTAAAAAAATTGATGGATGCGGGCAGAACCAGACCACCCAGATAATCCACATGTTCACCAATAATGTTGATTCTGGCTGGAGACTGAAATTCGGTGATTTTTTCTTGGTTTTCTCCAAATTTAGACAGTAAAACAGACTGGAGAGACTCATTCATACATTTAGAAAAGGTATGATTCGGCTGAATGATTTCAAGCGAAAAAAGAAAAAATATTTATTTCAGACTGGAGAAAAAGGACGACTGACTAAAAAAGAATCCCTCGCTCGATTCAGTGTTTGCTGAAACGGCGAGACAATAGAATATTTACTTTGCTGCTTCTTCTCTAGAACAGTCTGCGCTGATAACCATTTTCTGGTATCCGGCAACCAGAATATAGTCGTTGTAAAATTCAACTTCGATATTCTTCAGATCTTTACACTCATTGATTTTCAGCAGTTCATGCAGTTTGTCTTTTGTATCAATGGATTCTCCGAACTGAATGGAATTGAATACCACCATCGGACCAGTGAAAGTCTTACGAACGCGATTTCCCTTGGAATTCACATCATAACTAGAAAAAGATTTTGTAGAAGAGATTCCCTTACAATTTGCAATTGTGCCCAAAACCAGAATAATCAAAAATTTCTTTAACATCCAGTACTCCCTCTTTTAACGGTTGGATAAAATCAGAGTTTAAGATTGAGGGAAAATGTCAATATTATTTACTCAGATTTCGAAACTCACAAGCAGGGAAAAGGATGCGGTCTCCCTCTGGAAAATCAAAAATAAGAAAATTACTCTGAAGGCTTCTGAAGCTGAGGCGTAGACCCGATTCTGCAATGAATCCTTTTTATTCCTAAAAATTGCTTGTTTTTCCCCAGTCCAAAAAGTCTATATACTTTTACATAGAAACGCATCAATCCTTTCAAAAACTTGAGTCGAGGCAGTATGCTCTATATAACAAGGACTTAAAATGACAGAAATGAACAGTTCACAGCAGGATAATATTGACTCTTTGCCAATTATGAACAGAAAGGATGCACTGGACCGTCTGGACAATAACACTGTTCTTTTGGATAAAATTATTTCTATGTTTATGGAAAAAACTCCAAACGAACTGGTAAAAATAGAAAAACTTTTAGAGGAAAACAATATTGATCAGATAGGCTTTGTAGCTCATACGATCAAAGGGACTTCTGCAATGATCGGTGCAGACAGATTTTCCGCCTGTGCATTAAAAATTGAAAGACTGGCAAAACAGAATTCTCCCAAGGCAGAAATTGAAGAAAAGTTTCAGATGCTTAAGCAGATCATGAACCTGCTGACTGATTCATTAAAAACCTGATTCTGCCTATTGCCGTTTCCAGAAGTTCATCTGCAGGGAGTTCTGCATTCAGAAATTCCGTTTTTTTCGGCAGAACTTCCAGAAAGCATCGGTGAATTTTTTTCAGCTGCTCCAGGCTTTCAAAAATCTCCCTGACTCCTCCTCTTTCTTCAATCCTTTTCAAACTTTTCTCCGGGGTAATATTCAGATAGAAAACAGCATCAGGTTCCATAAATCCTCTGTCCAGATTCATCTTCAATATGTCCGAAGCAGAAGTGGAGGAATCAGACTGATATGCAGCCATCGAATAAAAATACCTGTCCAGAATGACATTTTTTCCTTGAGAAAGTGAGGGTTGAATATTTCTTTCTATCGAAAGTTTCCTGTCTTCCAAAAATTCTGAAATCAAGTCTGCTTTGGAAAGAGAAATTTCTCCCTTCAGATGTTTTCTGATTTTCAGTCCAGTTTCAAACTGAGTGGGTTCCGAAAAAAGACAGCATTCCATATTTTTGGAAAGTTCCGAGAATAAAGATTTGCTGAGAGTGGATTTTCCGCTCCCGTCTATGCCTTCGATCACAATAAAAAATGGTTTCATAGTCTGCCTAGCCTGCCCCTGAACCCGTCTGTAAGTGCCCTGAAAAACAAGGAAATATTTCCTATCCGGATAAACTTTATCAGGAACTTCAAGACTGTTCTGGTATTTCTGATGAGAGAATAATTTAAAGTATGATTATTGATATATATTGCATTGCGGAGTCCGTAATACAGCTTCCAGTCAGGGACAGACAAGGCAGTCATTGGATGAAAATGCAGTGCAGATAAAACAGTGATGACCTTCCCGAATTTCATCAATCTCCAGGCATACTCCACCTCATCCCCCCAGATAAAAAACTCCTTTCTTACGTTTCCTGCCTTCCTGACATAGTCCAGACTGATCAGTGTTCCATTGAAGAAAGATCCAAATGGAACTGTTCTTCCGTCTTCAGAGTGATTCTTCAGTTCTACCAAGGATTTCATAGGACGTTTCAGCACAGGATTTCCATTTTTCACATAAGGCAGATGAAAACAGATCCTTGCACTGTCCTGATCCGATACTACGAGACTGTTGATGCAGGCAGTATCTTCTGAGCAGTAATTTATAAGCTCAGAGAGAGCTGATCTGTCCGGATACCCGTCGTCGTCCATACACCAGATCCAGTCAAATTTTCCCGCCAATCCCTCTTCGACCGCCCTGTAGAATCCTCCCGCACCTCCGGAATTTTCCTGTGTGATATAAGGTATCCCGTTTTCAGCAAGCCAGTCAGATGTTCCGTCAGTGCTTCCGTTGTTGATCACGAGAATTTCAAAATCACTGTATGTCTGACTTTTGAGAGCCAGAATGCATCTTTCCAACAGTGATTTTCTGTTGTATGTAACCGCTGCGGCGAGAATTTTCATGCAAGCGAGAATGTTTCGAGAATTCTGTATTTTGATCCTGAAGGATTTAAAACAGAGGATACAAGACAGAACTGATTTACGGAAAACTCTTCCGTCTTAAAATCACAGAAAAGCCCTGCATATTCCAGAAATTTACTCTCATTGAATTTTTTGATCCTGCCTAAGGTCATATGCGGGGTAAATTCCTTTTCCTGAACAATAACTCCCAGAGAAGAGGAAATCTTTTTCAACTCCAGATTCAGTCTTTCCAAAGAATCCGAGGGGACCGCTTCCGTCCAAAGCACCGAATCTCTGCTGTTTCGGAATACTCTTACGGACCGAAATGAAATAAAAAACTGACTTAGACTTAATGAATGGGCTGATTCGGCAATATTTTCCAGTTTTGAGGAAGGAATCTCTCCTAAAAAAAGGAGAGTGATATGAAGATTTTCGAGAGGCTCCCATCTTGTATTCGGAAGCCCGATCTGTAATCTTTCCGCCTGTTCCTGAATTTCAGAAGGCGGAAAGACCGCAAAAAAGATTCTCAAATCTCAGTTTGTTCTCTGCATTGAAGTGATAATTGACTCGATGATATCCCTTGCTTCATTCATAGACTCTGCAAGACGGATATGATTTTCCAGTCTGGTCACTTCAAATACTCTTTTGACTCCGTCAGTGATATTGGTTACTACAAGTTCTCCGCCGCGTCTTCTGAGCCAGCCTGCTATCTGGATAAAGGCTCCGATTCCGGAAGAATCAATAAAAGTAGTGTCTGCAAGATCAAAAATAATGAATTTGTATCCGTCTTTGATCTGATTCTGAACAAGTGCCTTGATGTCAGGACATTTATAGAGATCTACATCGCCGACAGTCTTGTATTCAAAGATTCTGTCATGAGTTTCAATTCCGCCGGTATCAATAATTTCTTTTCTGCTGAAAATCTCTGCACCGGTTGCCATAAAATGCTTTCCGGCAGTATGGACATTTTCTCTGAGCCTTGCAGACATATTTCTCAGCCTTCCAAGAACTGAACTCAGAACTTCCGGAGAAAGAGCCATATGGTCTTCAATTTTTTCGATTGCCGAATTGACAAGAGTCTTGGCAACTTCGATCTGATTGTCCTGAAGAAGTCTTGCTGCTTTTACAATTGTCTTCGCAGAGGAATAAATCAGTCTCTCTACGACAACTTCATTGTCCACGATGACATTATTTGAGTACTCGCCTGAGATGGAATAGGATATCTTTTCAAGCTTAGTCTTATCAAAGAGATTATAATAGGTAACTTCTACTTTTGCCACTTCCTTCAGATTGATTTCTTTGTCTGAATTGATTTCCAGTGCCAGAACAATGCTTCTGATATCATCTGATCGGATATCTCCTGCCTGAATGGATACAGATCCGTCAGATTCTGAAGTGTATGGAAATTCATTAAAAAGATCCATCATTCTGACACCTTCAGAAAAACGAATCTTTACCTCCACAGCCTGCGCATAAAGGGATCCGATGTCTCCAAATTCCTTAAAGAAAATGCCGGATGCTTCTTCAGGACTGCTGACGAAATAGAAATTTCCGCCGCCATTGTCGGCGATCGCCTTGAGTGAAGCCTCATTGAAATCATTTCCAAATCCGATCGTAGTAGTGGAAATTCCTCTTCCAAAATGGTCTTTTGCGATCTGTTCAAACTGAGCCTGATCCTTAATTCCCAGAGTCGCCTGACCGTCAGTCAGCAGAATGACCCTTTTGTATGAATTGGGAATATTGCTCGTTTCTACTATTTTTAATGTCTGAAGCCATCCGCCGCTCAGATTCGTGGAAGTGCCCACTTGCAGAGATCTGATTTTTTCCACGACTGCATGTTTGTCCTTCAGCTGAACAAAGGGCTGAAGAACCTGTACATCTGCAGAATACGCAACTATGGCAACATAGTCGTTTCGGGTAAGCCAGTTCACCAGAGAAGAAGCAGCTTCTATGGTAGCCTCAATTTTGTCCCCTTTCATTGACCAGCTTTTATCAATTGCAAGGCCGATGACCAGAGGCTGTCTCTGTTCGGTCGAAACAGCAGGGGGAGTTTTCATCTTAATCAGAAGATGATTGATCTGTGAACTGTGTTTTTGAAACTGGGGCGACTCAAGTTTTGCTTCTAATTCCATGCAGGCTAGTATGAAAATAAAATAAATTCCTGCAAGATTATTTCTTTTTCAGTACGTAAAAAAATGAGAAGTTTTTGTGCTCCAAAAAAATACAGACAGTGTTTTTAAGCAATTTTTACTGGCAGATATGAAAGTCAAAATTCTGATTATCGGATCCGGTCCTACAGGCTTAGGAGCGGGCTACAGGCTGAAAGAAAAAGGAGAAACGGATTTCCTGATTCTCGAAAAGACCGATTATATCGGCGGTCTAGCGACAAGTTTCACCGACAGCAAAGGATTTACCTGGGATATAGGCGGGCATGTGCAGTTTTCCCATTACAGGTATTTTGATGAAGTGATGATTAAGGCTCTCGGAAAAGACGGATGGCTCCATCACGAAAGAGAATCCTGGGTCTGGATGGAAGACAGATTCGTCCCCTATCCGTTTCAGAACAACATTCGGTATCTGAAAAAGGAAACAATGTGGGAATGTCTTTCCGGAATCATCAAGGCTGTTCAAAATCAGTCAGGCAGAACACCTGCAAACTTTCATGAATGGATAGACACTGTCTTCGGTCCGGGAATAGCAGCTCATTTTATGATACCTTATAATTATAAAGTGTGGGCATTTCCCCCGGAGGATATGGCATATCAGTGGATCGGAGAACGGGTTGCGATTACCGATCTGAAACGAGTGACAGAAAACATTCTTTTTGAAAAAGACGATTTTTCCTGGGGACCTAACAATACATTTCAGTTTCCTCTAAACGGGGGAACAGGGGCAATATGGAATGCTGTCGGAGAAATGACAGGCAGAGACAAAATCCGTCTGAATTCCGAAGTACAGGAAATTGATCCTTCTGCCAAAACGCTGAAACTGAAGGACGGAACTGAAATCGAATATGAAATCCTTCTTTCCACAATGCCGGTGGACATAATGACAAAACTGGTCAAAGGCCTGAACCCTGAAATTCCGAAACTCGCCTCTGGTCTGAAACATTCTTCTTCCAATATCATAGGAATCGGTCTGAAAGGAAAACCGAAGGAATCTCTGGAAAAAAAATGCTGGATGTATTTCCCGGAAAAGAACTGTCCTTTTTACCGTGTCACTGTGTTTTCCAATTATTCCCCCAACAACGTTCCGGATATAAATCAGTATTGGTCCCTGATGACGGAAACAAGTGAATCTCCTAAAAAATATGTAAACAGAAAGACTTTGATCGAGGATACAATTCAGGGACTTTTGAATACAAAGCTGATAGATGACAGAAATGACATCGTGTCTGTCTGGGAGTTCAATGCGGACTACGGATATCCTACCCCTTCTCTGGAAAGAGACGGGATAATTAAAAAGATACTGCCTGAACTCGACAAAATCGGAATCTATTCCAGAGGAAGATTCGGAGGATGGAAATATGAAGTATCCAATCAGGATCATGCGATGATGCAGGGAGTGGAATGGACAAATATGATTCTGGACGGAATTCCGGAAATCACACTGTTTCATCCTTCAGTGGCAAACGCAAACTACGCAAAATAAGGCAGGAAAAGCTTTTGCCCCTGTCCGGAAAAAAAGTGCTGTTTGTGGTTACGGAGGACTGGTTTTTCTGGATGCACAGACGAAATCTTGCTCTCTTTCTGAAAGAAAAGGGAGCAGAAATCTATGTGGCATCAAGAAAAGGAACATATTTTAATTCAATTCTGAACGACGGTTTTCATTTTACCGAATTTGAAATATCAAGAAAAAGCTTGAATCCTTTTCTCAGACTTCGCAATATTTTTCATCTGAAAAAAATACTGAATCAGGTTTCTCCTGACATTCTTCACTGTGTTTCCATTCAGCCGATTCTCATCGGTGCTTTTGCTTCCATTGGAAAAAAACATCTGACTGTTCTGGCGTTTACCGGGCTGGGTTATCTTTTTTCCGAAAATGATCTGAAGAGAAAAACGGTAAGATCTTTGATTTTAAGTATGCTGAGATATCTTTTCAGACTGATTCATCCAGTGTGCATATTTGAAAACTCTGACGATGAAAATGAAATCAGATTGAAAACAGGAGGAACTGCTGACTCTTACAGCACTGTTCCTGGGTCAGGAGTCGACCTGAAGCTTTACAGTTTTGTCCCGGAGAAGCCTGGAGGGAAAAGAGTTCTGTTTTCAGGAAGACTTCTGAAGGAAAAAGGAGCAGAGCTGTATGCTGAAGCGGCGGCAGTTCTGAAGAAAAAAAATCCTGAATATGAATTTCTGATGGCAGGTCCTCTCGACAGCGAAAACAGAGGGGCTGTCAGCGAAAAAGAACTCAAAAAGTGGACATTGTCAGGAAACGTTGAATGGCTCGGCAATGTAACCGACGTCGCAGGATTGCTGAAGTCAATCAATATAGTATGCCTTCCTACTTATTACAGAGAAGGCATTCCTATGGCACTGATAGAAGCGAGCGCATCGGGAAGATCTGCAGTCACTACCGATACACCGGGATGCAGAGAAATCATAAAAGACGGTGTCAACGGAATTTTAATCAGGCCGAAGGACTTAGGTTCTCTTGTATCGGCACTGGAATTTCTTCTGGAAAACCCGGAGATACGCGCGGAGCACGGAAGAAAGGGAAGAGAGATTGCAGAAAAGTTTTTTTCAAAGGAAACAATCAACAGCAGAGTTCTTTCCATATATCTGGACAATATGAGGAGCAGATATGACAAAACCGATCATTCAAAAAATTAAGTTTTCAGATGTTTCTTCAGAGACTCTGTATTCACAGTATCTGAATCCGAAAGTGCATTCTGAAATTACGGATTCAACTGCTGTCATTTCTTCAAAGGAAGGAAAAAATTTTTCCGCATATGACGGATACATAACCGGAAAAAACATTCGCCTTCTCCCGGACAAAATGATTGTTCAGTCATGGAAAGCATCCGACTGGAAGGAAAATGAAGAATCTGTTCTGATTCTCGAATTCGAAAACAGCGGAGAAGACTGTTTTCTGCAGATGACTCATATTGGAGTGCCTGAATCAGAATTGTCCGGAATCAGCAGGGGATGGAAAGACTTTTACTGGAGTCCCTGGAAAAAGTATCTGAAGGAATTATAATATAATGAATAATATTGCAAAAGCAAAAATCGAGATAGAATACTGCACCCAGTGCAATTGGCTTCTTCGGGCAGCCTGGATGGCTCAGGAGCTTCTCACCACATTCAAAGATGAAATTGGCGAACTGTCTCTTATCCCTGGAACAGGCGGAATTCTGGAAATCAGAGCAGAAGGAGAGACTGTGTTTTCCAGAAAGGAAAACGGAAGATTTCCGGATATGAAGGAATTGAAACAGCTGATTAGAGACAGAATAGCCCCGGGCAGAAACCTGGGACACAGTGACAGAAATTAATTCAGGAGTATTTTTTCGAAAGTTCTTCTTTTGCTTCTTTCCAGAGAGCCGGAAGTTCCTTTGCAAAATTCAAACCGGCTTCAAGTTTGGATTCTTTAATTGATTTTTCACCCTCAGCAGCCGCTGACTGCATTTTTACAATTCCAAAATTTGCACATACCCCTTTGATCTGGTGAAGGAGAGCTCTTAACTCTTCCTGCTTTGGGTCCTGGATAAGTGCCTCAAGATGACTCATTTTCTCGTCGTTGTCCGTAATTAAATCTTGAATCATCCCCTTCAGCCATTCCTGATCCTCAGGGCTGTCCGGATCTGCAAAACTGTTAATTCGCTGCCAATCTATAATCATCAGATTTCCTTTTATCCACTTTTTTTTCTGTTTTATTTTTCACTAGAATTTTTACAAACCGATTTTCAAATTTCGGAAAAATGACTCTCAAAACCCAACCATTTTATCATTGAAGCAGGTCATTGAATGAAAAAAATGGAATTACTGAATTTAGGAAAAACCGAAAAATGGAAACAGACGATCTTGTATCAGTCATCATGCCAGTCTACAATTCTGAATCGTTTTTGTCTCAGAGCCTTGACAGCGTAATACTTCAAACCTACAAAAAACTTGAACTTCTGCCCATAGATGATTTCTCCAGGGACAGCAGCAGAGACATTCTGAAAAAGTACTCTGAAAAAGATCCGAGAATAAAACCGATTTTTAAAACAGAAAACTCGGGTTCTGCTGATTCCAGGAATTTTGGAATCCGACAGGCAGAAGGACGGTACATTGCATTCCTTGACTCGGATGATCTCTGGGATACTGAATTTCTTGAAAAACAGCTGAATTTTATGAAAAAACACAATTCAGCATTTTCATTCTCCTCATACAGAATCATAGGAGAAGACAACAGAGAGATATTAAAGCCATTTATTGTTAAAAAGCTGAAAGTAAGCTACTATGACAATCTGTTTTACAATTCGGTCGGTCAGCTGACTGCAGTATATGATTCAGGAGCCCTGGGAAAAATGTATTTTGATGTTTCACTGAAAAGTGTCAGAGATGATTATGCCCTCTGGCTGGACATTCTGAAAAAGACTGACTTTGGTTTCGGGAATCCGGAGATTCTGGCAAGTTACAGAATCAGAAAGGGTGCTGTCACTGCGAACAAGAAGAAACTGATTCTGCCGCATTACAGAATGCTGAGAAACCGCGAAAAACTGAGCGTAATCAAGGCCGCATTTTTCACCCTTGTATGGGGAATTCTGGGAATCCGCAAGTATTTTCTGAACCGTATAGACTGAATAATGATATTGTATTCCATTTCCGCTTCTTTCCAGCCGGGAAATCCAGCTTCAGAACTTTTCCTGAGAACCGCAGGAAATGTACAGTTTAAGGATGGAAAAATTCAGATGGAGAAAGATTCTTCTGTTTTCCTGAGCACCTATTTCAGTTCATTTTCAGCATTTAAATGGGCAAAATACACATCATTGAGAAAAATTTACCTTCAGCTGAACTGTGAAGGCAGCTGCATCCTGAGACTTTTTTCAGAAAATGCGGAAGGGAAAAAGCTCATTTCAGAGAAAGAACATTCGGGAACGGGCAGAACCGACATAATTCTAGAGGATACATACAGTCAGCCTGAAATTATATATGCAGAATTACAGTCAAAGGACAAAGTGCTTTTTGAAGGGGGGTTCTGGGGAACAGACGAAATCCCTGAACAGTCCGTCAATACTGCATTCATCATCTGCACATTCAGAAGAGAAGAATATGTTCAGAGAAATCTCAGGAATATTTTTGACAATCTGAAACAGACAGAAACAGCTCCCTTTTCAGTCTATGTCTCTGACAACGGAAAAACCCTCCCAGAAACGGACAGCGAGAATCTGAAAATATTCCACAATTCAAACAGCGGAGGAGCAGGCGGTTTCACAAGAGGGATCATTGAGGCAATGAAGGACAGCAGCATTTCCCGCCTATGCCTGATGGATGATGATGCTGACTTTCATTTCTCTGCACTGGAAAGACTTCTCTCCTTTCAGTCATTTCTGAAAAAAGAATACCGTTCAACATTTATTGCAGGAGCAATGCTGGAGGAAGAGAATCCATCAGTGCAGTTTGAGGCGGCTGCAGAATATACAAAGTCGGGAGTGAGGAGCATAGGAAACGGCATAGAACTGCACAGTATAAAAGGCATTCTTATGAACGAGATTCCTGTTGAAAAAGAAAATGTATACTGCGGATGGTGGCTCTGCTGTTTTCCAAAAGAGGCTGTCTTAAAAAACGGGCTTCCTCTTCCATTTTTCATAAAGGGAGACGATCATGAATTTTCATTACGAAATAATGTAATTCCTCTCAGCCTGAACGGCTTTTCGGTCTGGCATAAATCTTTTAAAAACAAGCATAAATCCTGGATATATTATTACTGGTACAGAAATGCACTGATTATGAACAATTATGTTCTGAAAAATTACGGCAGATCAGATTATCTGAAATTCATACTGATCAGAGTTTTTCATAAATTCCTCACTTTGAAATTTGAAGAGATCCGGTATATTCATCTGGCTTTGGAAGACTATCGAAAAGGTCCAAGTTTTCTAAAAGAGACGGATCAGGAGAAATATCACAGTATGCTGGGAGCCCTTCCTTTGAAATGGCAGAAAATTTCCGCTGTGAAAAGACTTGGATCAGTCTTCAGGATTTTCCTGTCAGTTTTTTCCATCTTTACTGATTTTGAAAAGCTGAAGCTGGAATATATGCAGGATTATGAATATCTGAGAAGTAAGACATTCTGGATGAAATTCCTGAACCTGAAATGATTCAGAGTTTTCCGTACCTTGCCTGCCTGAGCTCATAATTTGCATCAGCAAGAAGCAGAATCTCCTTCACCATATCCGAATAACTTCCGAGCCTATTCTCATAGGATCTGGGAAAGCTGCTGTAGTACGGAGAGAGTCCCGGAGTCAGATTTATTTCCAGAAAGAACAGGCTCCCGTTTCCATTCAGCTTCCAGTCAACTCTTCCATAACACCTGACACCCAGAGTCTCAATTATTCTTCTGGTATACATCATAATGGTATTATCAATACTTGCATCTTCAACAGGAATGAGCTTTTCGGGCATTGATGATTTTCCTTTGACTTCCTCACTGTAGACAGGAGAAGGAGAAATGACTTCAAGGGGAGCTCCTATTCTTTCTCCGATGAATCCTGCAGTAAACTCACGTCCTTCCAGATATGTTTCTGCCAGAAGGGGAAACAGATCTTCAGAGATTCTTCCGGTGTTTATGTAAAGTTCTTCCCAATTTCTGCAGATTGAATTTTCTGACACACCAAGGCTCGATCCCTCGTATCTGGGTTTCAGGAAAACGGGAAATTCAGGAACACTTACGATAAATTCTCTCGGCAGGATCTCCGAATGTGCAGTGACTGGAATCCCGGCCTTTCCCGCAAGCTCCTTGGAGAGCAGCTTATCCAGACTGAGTATCTGCGCGTAGGCGTCTGCACCGGTATACGGAAATCCCAGAAACTCTGCGAGTGCAGGAATATACGCTTCCCTGTTTCTGGACAGGAAACCTTCCGTAAGATTCCAGAGAATCAGATTTTTTTTCTGTTCAGGAGCCACTTCTGCAAGAAGCCTGAGAAGCCTGCCTCTCTCTTTTACCGGTTCAATAATCTCGCATTCAATGCCTGCACTCTGAACGGCTGTCTTCAGAAATTCAATGCTTTCCGGAGAGTCCCACTCCTGCTGAAAAGACAAATCCAGATGAAGTTCGGGTCTGTAAACATCAGCACACAGAATTACTCTTTTCATTCCTTTTTCTGAGCCGGTCTCATCATGAAAATATATCCGTTTTTTCTGTACAGCTCCTTGATCCCGGGAGAAAGCCTGTACATATCGCCTGTCCCTGTCTTTACAGAAAAATAACTGTCCTTGTCAGTCTCACCGAAAAGAAGCCAGTTTTTGTCATACGCTTCCTTTCTGGCCGAAGGCTGTTTTTTTGAATAAAACAGATAACCGTAACTTTTGTACCCGACTACTTCCAGATAGGCATTCTTAGTGCCTGCTTCTCTGTAGAAATTGATCAGTTCTGCCTGTGTATACTCGTTGATTTTAGGAACAAGATAAAACAGAAGAAATTCAAAAACAAACGCAGTCCCTAGAAAAAGAACAGCATACGCCTTGAGAAACTGATTTTTTCTGGAAAGAATAAAATACAGAATAATGACTGCCGCAAGAATGATTCCGGCTGCGC
Organism: Leptospiraceae bacterium; assembly: GCA_035345895.1. GTDB lineage: Bacteria > Spirochaetota > Leptospiria > Leptospirales > Leptospiraceae > DAORDI01. The sequence continues at coordinate 15,630 of DAORDI010000010.1, read as the reverse complement.
TCCCGTACATTTCCCAGTTCACCTGAATCTTCATGCTTTCCTGAATATACTCATCCTTTCCCAGATGAGCAAAATCCTTCATACGGGAAGCTGCATAAGGCAGAAGAGCAAATACTGCTGAAAAAACTGCGCCCAGAGAAAGAACTGCAGTTCTGGTTATTTTCATTTCCTGCCTCTGAAGAATGATGTATCTTATTTTCCGTGCAGCAAAATATGTCATTGGGAGATAACATAATGAAGAATAATGAAGTATCTTGGTGGTAATGAGTGAAAACAGAATGAACACTGTCCAGAAGAGAATCGCCATCCAGAGGTTCAGATTTTTTTTCAGACCGTCCTCCTGAACTCCGCTTACCCTTCCGAAGAGAAAGATCATTGAAACAGGAAAACATCCGAAAAAAAGCACTACCGCATGATAATAGACGGGCTGACCGTGTCCTGCCTGTGATGTGCCTGCCAGTTCCAGCTGGTACATTACAAATCTCTGGATGAACCAGAATCCGTTGATGATCGTTTCAGGACCGAACCAGAAAAAAGAGATGCAGAACACTGCTGTTCCGAATATAAGTATTTCCTTGAACTTCACATATTTCCTGAATCCGTTCAGAACATAGTATGCTCCTGCACAGAGAAGAGTGATCAGAAGAGCCGCCGGTCCTTTAGTGAGAATCGCTGTTCCGATCAGAAGACCTGAAAACAGAAAATTCTTTGTTCTCCATTTCTGAATCTTGACCTCATTTCCGGCCAGAAGCGGATCAGTATTCAAAGCCTTGAATATAAAAAAGATTCCCGAAAAAATCAGAAGATTGAAGAAGGGGTCAATAATCCCTGTCTTGAAATACAGATGAGGAAGAAATGATCCGAAGAATGAAAGCACCCAGAGGATTCCGAAAAGAGAATCATAATATTTCCTTCCTATATGATAAATCAGGCTGAATGTCGCAGCTCCGGCGAGAACATTTGGAAATCTTGCCCCGAATTCATTCACGCCGAAAACCTTCATTGAAAGAGCCTGCATCCAGAAAAAAAGAGGCGGCTTTTCCCAGAACGGAAGAAAATTGACAGTTACCCGAAAATAGTCTCCAGTAATCAGCATCTCCCTTGCAGACTCTGCGAAGTTCAGTTCATCCCAGTCAAAAAGAGGCATAGTGCCGAGATAGGGAATGTAAAAAAGGAAAGTGAATAATACAATAAGTATATATATGATCATTTTTTTTCTCCTGTACAGCTCAGCCGGCTGTAAGAACCGTCGTAACGGAAAAATGGATTGCTGAGAACAAGATTTCCATTGTGCACGACAGATACTCTGACATATGGATCAGATTTCTGCACTTCGTATTCTGATGCCGTCGTATCCGTCTCTTCTTTCAGAACCTTACCGCGAAAACCTACAAAGCTGATGTTTCCTCTGCTCCTGAGTCTTACAGTAATGATTCCGTCATTATAATCCAGCTGAAGTATTTCAGTATCGGGCATAGCCGCATGAGGTTTCTCAACAGAAATATAGTTTCCTCTGCATAGATTTTCAAAGAGAGAAGACTCATTCAGTTCATCCGTATCCACCTGAATGTATCTTTTCATCGTTTCTCCGTTTTCCTTTGCAAACCTGGTGTATTTCTGAAATACATTCTTGTAAGCTGGGGATTTGATGGTTTCCGCTATTGAATCGGAGAAATAATGCAGATCATCAGTTGCCATTGCAAAACTGATCCTGCCGGCAGAAAGAACAGAATCCAGAATATGAACCGAGGTGCCGAAAACAGAAATCACCTCAATGGCATTGTATCCGGAAAGTTTCGCTGCTGAAGAAGCATCAAATGCCCCGTTCAGTTCAGGATGATTCATCACAGTAAATGTGTTTTTCTCCTTCATTCTGTGAATCACCCATTGGATGTTTTCCAGACCGGAAAAAAGAGGAAATGGATCTTCTATGACCGTTTCAGAACCCAGATTCAGCATATGTTTTTTCTTCGGATTGCATCCCCATTCATAACCAGGAAGAGTCCATCCCTGCAGATTCCTGACACTGGTAATTTTCATATAATCTGTAATGACAATTCCTGAGTAGTCGCCGGCAGATTTGTATCCTCTGTATATTTCTTCAGGGGTATGCCTGAACTGGGAAAAGAAAACCTCGCTGCTGTGAAGATGAAGTGCAATTTTTTTCCAGGATTTTTTTCCCGTTCTGTAAGGGCTGTAAATATAATCGCCTTTAAATTCAGATGCCGGAAGAAGATCCTCCCTGTATCTGAATGCATTCACAGTATTGAGAATGAGGTAATAAAAAAAGGGCAGCGTAAGAAAGAGTAAAAAGACGATTCTTGTTTTCATGGTTTTTCAGTTTTAATCAGAGTCATATTTGAAAAGATTCAGCTCCTGTCTTCTGAAGACTGCAGGTCCGGAAAGGAATCTTCCGATTCCATTGGAAAATCAAAGTCTGTCCGCCAAAGACAGATTCTTCCTCCGGCACCAGGTCACTTTAGAATTAAACTGCAAAATTGCACCACTTAATTTCAAGGAGAAAATCTTCGGACTGCATTTATCCTGATTTTTTTACTTTTTCAAGGAAAAAGAAGTTTTCAAATAAAAATGATCCCGAATGATCTACAAATGAATTTTTACGTCAAATATAGAAAATGATGTCTATGGAGAATTGGTTCAAAAATTTCTTTTTATATGTAATGCTGATTCTCAGTCTTTCCGAACTGAATGCAGAAACATTTCATCTTCTTTCAGGGGAAAAAATCGAGGGGAAAATAATCAAGGAAACCAGGAATTATATTCGGGTGGAAACATCCGGAGGCAAGACTGTCAAGATTTCCAAGAAGAATCTGTCGAAAAATATCTCATCCTCTCCTGAAATCAGCCAGAATACTGAAAAAGACATAGAAACCTTCCTGAACGGTGCAAAGGAAGGAAAAACAGATCTGCTGAAAAAGAAACCTCAGCTTGCTGATGTCAAAAACAATTTCGGAGACACAGCATTAATTCTTGCCGCAGACAATGGAAAACTCGAAGCGGTCAAACTTCTGATTCAGAATAAGGCAAATATTGATGAGAAGAACAATGAAGGGGAAACTGCACTGATGCTTGCCTGTGAAGGCGGGTATTCTGAAGTGGTGAAATATCTGCTTCAGCAGCACACTGATGTAAATCTTCGTTCAAATGAAGGTGAGAATGCCCTGTTCCTGGCCGTGGAAAAGGGTTATCCGGACATAGTAAAACTTCTTATAGAGACGAACGCAAATGTGAATGCCAAGAACAGGAACAGGGAAACACCTTTAATGCTTGCCGCAGACAAAGGCAACCTGGAAATCGTCAGACTTCTTGTAAACAATGATGCAAATGTCAACTCAAAGAATACTGATCGGGAAACTGCACTTATGATTGCAGCTGACAGAGGAAATTACGAAATAGTAAAGTCCCTGATTCATAATGATGCAAATGTGAATGCGAAGAATAAGTTCGGCTGGACTGCACTGATGATGGCATCCTATAACGGCTATCTTCCGATTGTAAAGCTTCTCCTTCACAATGAAGCAAATGTATCAATACAGAACAGAAATAAACAGACAGCTCTTTCTATGGCTCTGCAGAACAGGCATTTGGAGATTGCAGAACTTCTGAAGGCAGCGGGAGCTAAAGAATGAAATTCGACAAAAGCATCAAAATCTCTCTGGGGCTTGTAGCCCTCCTATGGATCATCACAATTGCAGATTTTCTGATTCCGCTGGACTTTACCAGGCTTGGAATTTATCCTAGGACATTTTTTGGACTTCTGGGAATTATCTTCTCTCCTTTTCTCCACACGGGATTCCACCACGTCGCCTCCAACTCAATCCCTCTTCTGATACTTTTGACAGTAATGCTTTCCTTTTATCAGAAGATTGCTTTTGAGGCGCTGTTTTATATGGTTCTTTTTACAGACATACTTGTCTGGATACTGGCAAGGCCTGCATACCATGTGGGAGCCAGCGGACTGGTTTACTCACTTGCAGCCTTTCTGATTGCAGCAGGATTCTTTAAGAGAAAAGCTATGTCGGCTTTCATTGCGGCAGCAGTGGCCCTTCTTTACGGGGGACTGGTCTGGGGAGCAGTACCCGGTCTTGTGGACTGGTATATTTCCTGGGAAGCACATTTCTTCGGAGCGACAACCGGAATCTACCTTGCACATTTTTACAAAAGAAAATTGTGAATAATTTCAGAAAACTATTGAGTATCTCAGGACTGATAATAATCTTGTATCTGCTTTAAACCGTCCAATGATAATAAATGGTGAAGAAATCTCTGCTGAAGAAATCTCCGTAGACCCCCTTATCCATCTGCACAGAGGGGGATTTATTGTAGATACTCCTTCCGGATATGTGCAGTTCGGCTGTCCCCCTGAAACAATCAAAGACTCCATGTTTCTTCCCAAGGGAGTTCCAAATATATTTGTGCTCCCTGAAATTTTCTTCAACTGGTCGAAAGGGATCAGTGTGGCAGAAATGGAATTCCCTATCTACTACAATTTTTTTCTCAGAAAGTCTCCTACATATATTATCTGCAACCAGGAACAGTACAGACAGTTCAAGCAGGTTCTCAGAGAATCAGTTTTCGGTCCGGAACACCTCAATCTTGAGCAGGACTATTTTCTGAACGGGAATCCCGACCTGACAGTTCCTGACCTGCAGAAGGAAATGAGTTTTTTTTCCAGTTTCTTCAAACTCTCCGATATGGTGAAGTTCGGCGTTTTCAGCAGTGACCGGTTTACCTTCAAGGGAATCACTGTGCAGAGAACGAAGGAAAAGAACTTTCACGTATATTATGAAGGGAAAAAACTCGCCCAGGTTCCTGCTCAGATCGATTATAAGCCAATTTACGATATTGGACAGAAGCTCAATGAACCTTTCAAGCCGCCTCTTTTCGGCGTAACCTGTCTCGGACCGAGTCATGGATTCGATCCAAACGACAATACCTCAGGATTCATTATCTGGCTTAACCATCAGGGGATTATGGTGGATCCTCCTGTCAATTCCACCGAATGGCTTCTGGATTCTAATGTAAATCCAAAGCTCATCGATTCCATCATACTCACTCACTGCCATGCAGATCATGATGCAGGGACTCTTCAGAAAATTCTGGAAGAAGGCAAAATCACAGTCTATACGACAAAGACAGTGATGGAAAGCTTCCTTTGCAAATATTCTGCATTCTGCGGGGTAAGCCCGGAATACCTTTCCAAACTCTTCGATTTTGTTCCCGTAAAGGTAGGAAAGCCCTTTTTTATTCATTCCGGAAGGTTTGAAATCTTCTATACCCTGCATTCAATCCCCGCAATCGGATTCAGACTTCAGTTTCAGGAAAAATCTTTCGCGTATTCATCTGATCATAATAACGATCCTGAACTCCACAAAAAACTCTTTGAATCCAATGTGATCTCAAAAGCCAGATATGAGGAACTGAGTTCCTTCCCCTGGAATTCAAATGTAATTTACCATGAGTCAGGGATACCTCCTCTGCATACACCGATCAAATACCTGAATTCACTTCCGGAAGACATACAGAAACGTCTCGTCGTCTATCATATAGCCAAAAAAGACTTTCCCGAAGAGACCAGCCTCCGCCTCGCCAAGTTTGGAATCGAAAACACTCTGATATTCGATGTAGATCAGCCCCAGTATGAGGAAGCATCAATTATTCTGTCAATTCTGAAGCATCTGGATTTTCTGAGCTATGTTCCTATTGTGAAGGCTCAGGAATTCATCGGAATCGTTAAAAAGGAAGCTTATAAAAGAGGCGATACCATACTGAAAAAAGGCACTGCAGGGGACAGGTTTTATATCATTTACTCAGGCAATGTTTCTGTCATCAACGACGGACTTGAGGCTAAAAAGGTATATGGCGCATACGATTATTTCGGTGAAGTGGCACTGATGAAAAATCAGCCCCGTTCTGCGGATGTCATTGCAGAAACCGATGTGATTGCATATTCGATTCACAGAGATGAATTTCTGAATTTCATTGCAGACACTGCATTTGAACAGACTCTGATCAGACTGACTAAAATCAGAGACAGCGAAACCTGGAACGTGCTCTCAAAAAGCTCTTCTCTTTCCGGGCTTACATCCACTCAGAAGACCTGGCTCGAATCTTTCATTGTCCCTGTAGAATATCCTGCCTCCACTGAAATACTGGATGAAAACTCTCAAATTTCTCATTTTTTCATCATCAGGAACGGAGAAGTGGAGGTAAGGAAGAACGGTCGGCTTCTGCATATACTAAGCAGAGGTGATTATATAGGTGAATTTAATAAAATTTATGACAATACTTCGGCTGGGTATTCATTTGAAAGCAGGGGCCCTGTTTCACTTTATTCAATGAAAAGAAGCGATATACTGAATTTTCTGAAACACAACCCTGGACTCATTATGAAACTGCGGTACAGCTTTTCTGCAAAGTAAATTCAGACTTTAAAGATTGTTCTCGGAAAATCCTTCAGAAGTCTTCTCTGAAGTTTTTCTGCCTTTTCTCTTTTCCCGCTCTTCCTGTAAAGCTCAATCATCATTGAAATCAGATAGTCGGAATACTTTTCATTATAATGCTTTTTCAGATATCTTTTAGATTCTTTAATAATATCTTTAGGGTTTTCGAGGGAACTGATCCTGAGAAGTTCCAGACGGGTTTTCCATTCTTCATCGTTGATCTTTTCCGAATCAATGGAAGTAAGAACCGAGACTGCCCTCTGTTTCTCCTTGGCGAGAAAAAGCAGGCTGGAATACAGAAAAAGACCCTTGAAATACTTTTTTGTCTTGGCTGCTTCAAGATAATATCTCTCACCCCATTTCAATCCAAGTTTCAGATTCTGGGAAACAAGCGCCTTTTCCAAAAAAATAGAAACTAAGGCATAAAATTCCTTGGGAAGAGTTTCATTTTCCTTATAAAATTTTTCGAGAACATAGTCAAGTTTGATCAGATTACTTTCTGTCTTGAAGTAAATTTTGAAAATCTGACTGGCTGGATCATTGACTGCAGACTCTCGAATATACTTCTCAGAATAAAGTCTGCAGACCTTATAATCTTTTGCCATATAGGCCTGAAAAGCCCTTTTAAATGTATCTGCACCGAGTGATGCAGATACAAAGAAAGATATCAGGATTGTGATTCTGCCAATAAAAGGAGAGGAAAACAGTCTCAAATTTCTACTACATTGGATGAACCGCACATTGGACAGATCGTCGATTCATAGGAGGAAAAATCGTCCGGCTCAGGACTCCATCTGTAATCACAGTCTTCGCAGGCTAAAATGACTTTACCGTCTTCCTCAAAATCATCGCCGTCTTCGAAATCATAGTCTTCATCTTCATTGTAATCTTCGTCGTATGCCATAATTGCTTATACAGTTGAGAACTGCCTGCCTGTCAATGATTTTTACTGCAGATAAAGGAAAAATGTTATTTGAATTGAGCTTTTATGGAATGTTTTTCCCACTTAGGCAGATTAAAAAGAAAAAAGCCGATAAGCGATGCAGCAGTTGAGATTCCCGATTTTATTCATATGTCCGCTTGAAGTCCGGCAAAAATGCAAAGAGCTCCCAAGCTCGAGAAAAACCGTATTTGACTGAACAGTTCCGATCTGTCCCATCAAAATGGAATGGAGAGACACATTTATTGGAACGTCTGTATTTTTCCAAATATATAAAATACTCGACTGCTTTGTCTGCATAATTATCCAAGGAAATAACGGAGAAGAAAATGAAAATGTCCCAAGAAGCATATAATGCAGTAAAAGAACTTCTCAAAGCAGATCCTGCTGACAGAGGGTTTATTGTCTTTTCCGGTAAACATGAAATGGAATATGTTCAGTTTATGATTGAAGAAAATGGACTCCTGATGAACTGGCCTATCCTGAAAAAAGTCCCAAAACGAAGTGTAAAAGTTGCAGAGCTTGCCTGCAGAGAGCTCATCCGAAAAGACTATAACAGAAGAAATGTTTCGGAAATAGACAGAACTGCAGTTCTTGCACTGAAAGAAAAGGAATTTATGCTGGATTCAGAAGATCTGTATGCAAATCCAGGAAAAGAAGCAGAAGAAATTGTTGCTCTTGCCGCACATTTATTCATTAATGTATTTGATTATCAGAAATTGGATAAAATTGAAATTGAACTGGTTCTGGAACAGTAAGGCAATCGTTATCGACTACCTGTAAACTTTCAATTCCTCACTGGAAAGTGAATCTATAATTTTACCGCATTTCCTGCACTTGAAATCCACTGAGATGGGTTTTGCTGATATTCCAAATAAAATCAGGAATATTGCAGTTTTTGAATATTTGGCAATCTCCTCTGCATCAGGAGACTGCCTAGTTGTTCCGCATTTACAGGCAGACATTAAAATCCTTTTGTAATGTGCACTCTTGTCCAAATGTCAGCGACACTGAAAAACACAAGAAGCATCAGGAAGAAAAATGCTGATCCGAAAATGACTCTGTTCATCATATTGTCGTACTTCAGGTGCATAAAGTATCCCAAAACGAAACTTGCCTTAATGGTTGCTACAAGCATTGCAATGACTGTATTCATTGCACCGAAATCGTACTGAGCAACCCAGACAGTGATAATTGTTCCAACCAGAAGAACCAGAAGAACTCCTACATACACTGGTATTGGGATTACATGATGTCCTGATCCGTGATGCTCGTCCTTCTTTTCTTCTTTAAGTCTCTGATGACGAAGAGCAGGATTATCCAGTTCTTCCATTGCAGTCTGCAGAGACTCAACAGCAGGAAGAATCGGCTTCAGAAGTTTGCTGTTCGCATTGTCCTTTATGAAAATTCTTAAAAGACCCTGCTGAAGATTCTGTGCATACGCATTGCCGATGAAAATCCCAAGAGCAGCCTTTACGATAACCGGAGGTGCAAGACCAAATCCGCAAAGAGGGACTAAGATACATACCCCGGCAATGAAATAAAGTGCATAGTTGATAAACAGTTCCATATCAGCCTACCATTCCTTTCTCAGCCTTCAGTCTCTGGTGACGAAGAGCAGGATTATCCAGCTCCTCCATAGCTGTCTGAAGTGACTCCACAGCAGGAAGAATAGGCTTCAGAAGTCTGTTGTCTGCATTGTCCTTGATGAAAATTCTGAGAAGACCCTGCTGGAGATTCTGGGAATATGCATTTCCTGCAAAAATTCCTAATGCCGCCTTGACTATGACAGGAGGTGCAATTCCAAATCCGACTAGAGGTACCAGAATGCAAACAGCTGCAATCAAATAAAGTGAGTAGTTTATAAACAGTTCCATATCAGCCTACCAAGTATAAAAGTGGGAAAAGATAAATCCAGATCAAATCCACAATGTGCCAGAATATTCCGACTCCCTCTACAGGAGTATAATATTCGTGGTTAAAGTGGCCCTTAGAAGTTTTGATTGCAACCCAAACAATCAGACACGCACCTACAATGACGTGAATACCGTGCAGCCCTGTCATTACGAAATAAAATCCCAGATACATAGGAGCGAATTTCTTCATAGACAGGATATATTCTTTGAGTTCAGCATCACCCATTGTATCGCCATAATGAGCAGTGATATAAGTTGCAATTTTTTCGGGAAATTCTGTATTCGTAAAGAATTTTCCAGGAAGCAGTCCTATATGGATCTTATGGGAATACTCAAAGTATTTGATGAACATAAAGCATATTGCACATGCAACAGTAATCAGAAGAGCAATCAGTGCGTATTTAGGCTTGTCCACCTGATTGAAATAGATCCCCAAAGCCATTGTAAATGAACTTGTAATGAGCACCACTGTATTCGTTGCACCCATCGCGACATCCAGATACGTACTCCCTACGTGGAAAACAGGAGCATAGAGAGCTTTGTAAATCAGATAACCGACAAACAGACCGCCGAACATAAGAATCTCAGTGGCCATAAAGAGCCAGATCCCCTGCTTTGAAGATGTGTACTGATGCTCAGCATCTCTGAAATGATGAGCATGATGAAAATGACCGTCTACCAGTTTAGCGATACTCATATGGACCTTCCGTTACTGTTGGTGTTTCAACAAAATTTTCGTGATGAGGAGGAGAAGATGTTCTCCATTCCAGAGTTTTTCCGCCCCAAGGATTATCAGGAGCTTTTTCTCCTGAAGTCAGACCTTTGATAATTGCGACCAGTGCAATCACAAAACCGATTGCAATCAGGAATGCACCGACAGTGGAAATCTGATTCAGACTTGTGTATTCAGGAAGATAATCATAGTATCTTCTTGGCATACCCATTGCACCCAGAACAAACTGAGGAAAGAAAGTGACATTAAAACCGGTAAATACAAATGCCCAGGAAACTCTTCCCAGAGAATCACTGATCATCTTTCCGAACATTTTAGGAAACCAGTAGAAAATCCCCCCCGTGAAAGCCATCAGAGTTCCGCCCACCATCACATAGTGAAAGTGTGCAACAACGAAATAAGTATCATGGAAATGCATATCTGTTCCTACGTTCGCCAGAAATACTCCGGTGAGACCGCCAATCGTAAACAGAAACATAAATCCGATCGCATAGAGCATCGGTGTATCCAGTCGAATCGATCCTCCGTACATCGTGGCAATCCAGTTGAAAAGCTTAATCGCAGTAGGAACTCCGACCAGCATTGTAAGCACTGAAAACAGAAGGCCTGCAAATTCAGACTGACCGCTCACGAACATATGATGTCCCCAGACCAGAAAGCTCACAAGTGCAATCGCAAGACTGGAGTATGCAATTGCAGTGTAACCGAAAATCGTTTTTCTGGAGAATGTAGATACGAGTTCACTGATGATCCCCATTGCTGGAAGAACCATAATGTATACTGCAGGGTGTGAATAGAACCAGAAGAAGTGCTGGAAAAGAACAGGATCTCCTCCGAGTTTCGGGTCAAATATACCGACTCCGAGCACTCGTTCTGCTGCAATCAGCAGAAGTGTGATCCCAAGAACAGGAGTTGCCAGGATTTGGATGATTGCTGTTGCGTAGATTGCCCATACGAAAAGAGGAATTCTGGACATTGTCTGACCAGGTGCTCTGAGCGTATGAACAGTCACTACAAAGTTCAGTCCAGTCATAATGGAAGACATCCCCATCGTGAAAGCACCCAGCACCATCACAACCACACTTGTCTGGGTAGTAATACTGTAAGGAGTATAGAATGTCCATCCGGAATCCACCCCGCCAGTTATCAGAGTAGAAGCGGCAATGAGGGCTCCGAGCATAAACACGTACCAGCTGTACATATTCAGTCTGGGGAATGCCACGTCTTTTGCTCCCAGCATAATAGGCAGCAGGAAGTTTCCAAAGATGGCAGGGATACCCGGAATAATCACCATAAATACCATGATTGCTCCGTGCATTGTCATAAAACGGTTATAGGTTGCGGCTTCTACAATTGTTTTTCCAGGAGAAAACAGTTCTGTTCTTACGAGAAGAGCAAAAATTCCCCCAATGAGAAAAAACGTAAGAACTGCAATAAAATACAGGATTGCAATTCTTTTATGATCCAATGTATAAAGCCAAGAACCTAGTCCTTTGCCATGTTGCAGATAGTTATCGTTTTCGGCAGTATGCGCATTCGCTGACATAAAGTCCCCTTATTTCAATGATTTCATATATTCGATTACAGCCTGAATCTCTTCATCATCGAGTTGACCTTTGAATGAAGGCATTACAGGACCGAATCCTTTTACTATTTTCTTTCCAGGCTCAAGAATTGACTCTCTGAGGTAAGCATCGTTCGCCTGTCCGGTTGTTCCGTCCGCAAATTCTCTCTTTGCTTCATAAAGACCTTTCCATGTAGGGCCGGCCCGAGGAGATCCGTCGAGTGAATGACATCCTACGCAGGTTTTCTCGTTGTAAACAGTCGCTCCTTTGGCAGCAAGAGCATTTCCGCCAGCAGCTTCCTTAGGAACATTGTTTGCAAGCCAGGCATCATATTCCGCCTGAGATTCTGCCTTAATTTTCAGAGGCATATTGGAGTGGTCTACACCGCAGTATTCTGCACAGAACACCTGATACAGTCCCGGTTTGTCTGCAGTAAAGCCTAAATAAACCACTCTTCCAGGAATCGCATCCTGTTTGATTCTGAATGCAGGAATATAAAAACTGTGAAGAACATCACTTGCAGTCAGGATGATTTTCACCGGCTTATTTACAGGAATATGCATTACATCCTGACCGGCAGTCTTTGAATTCAGACGAATTCCGTTTTTGTATTTCACCTGCCAAGCCCACTGAAGGGCATTCACTTGAATTTCCTCACCTGCCTCAGGGATATGTCTTACTTTATCGTAAATCACTTTTCCCCAAAAGAAGATCACCATCATGATGACGAACGGAATAAAACTCCACAGAAACTCGAGAAAAGTATTGTGAGTGATATACAAAGTCTTATCTTCATTCGTTTTTCTTTTAAAGCGGAGAATGTAATAAGTCATTCCACCAATAAGAATAATGAACGAAATCAGACTGGACACCAGCAGGAACATATATAGGTTGTCGACTTCACCTGCTATGCCCGTTCCTTGAAAAGGCATAAAAGTGTCAGCCAAAGTTACCTGAAGCCAAGAGAACATTACACTCCCCCCGTAGATTGAAAATCAGATTTTTTTTGTGTACTTTTCCAGAAAGTAAATATATACACGCCTAAAAGGAGTACGGTCAGCACTGCCCCGAGTCTCATAATATTGTGCGCATATATTACATATTTATTCTGCCCAGGATCAAACTGGTAACAGAACAATACAAATTTATCAACAAAATTTCCCACTTTTCCGCTGCTTGCTTCAATGAGAGCAAACCGGATATCTCGCACTTTCAGATCCAGACCCTGAAAATACTGGGAAATTTTTCCTTCAGGAGTCAGAATGTACATGACTGAAGGATGCATCCACTGTTTATTTTTTTCGCTCCAGGAATATCTGAAGCCCAGCTGGGCAGCAAGAACCTCCGAATTCTGTTCGGTGCCGGTCCAGAAATGCCAGCCTTCCTTGCTGGAATTTTTCACAGTTTTTTGGTATTCATCAAAAAAAGCATCTCTCTTGGGAGAGGCGACTTCGAATGTTTCTTTTGGATCAAAGCTGACTGCCAAATATTCAAATTTGTCTCCGACAGCCCAGTCCAGCCCCTTGAAGGTATTCAGCACAGTGCTTAAATGAAAATTGCAGAGAGTGGGACATTTGTAGTATACCATACTGATGATAACGGGTTTTCCCTTGGAAAATATCTCCTTCAGCCGGACAGGTTTTCCCTGTTCATTGAGGAACTCCAGATCCAGATTGACCTTCTGCCCAATTTCATTGACAGGCTTGAGAAGTTCTATTTCTTTAGGAAGCTTATTGTCTGCTGCAGTATGTTCAGGATCGTATGCGTACAATGAGACACAGAACCAACAGGCTGCAAAGAGAGCTATCCTTAATCCGGAGAAAATTTTATTCATTCAGTATAGGTCTTAGTTTATTTTTTTTGAACAGAAGCGGCTGGTTTATCCACTCCGTTCACTCCGGAATGAAAAAAGGCGATATAACCGAAAAACAGTACGTTAAATGCCAAAATGACAAGACAAACAATGAGTCCTTGTTGATTGTGCTCTTTCATAAACCCTCTATAGACCTTATTGGAAACTTGTAAAAAACAGTCAATTGTATTTCCCAAATTTCCCGAACTGCGCATTTTCTTCAATAGAAAATTATTTTTTGCTCCGTTTTCAGTACTGAGTTAGAGAACTAGAATCAAATTAAAAAATACATAACTTCTTTCATTTCTGGCAGTCAGAGTCTCTGCAGAAAAAAGTCTTTCTTTAATCCTTCTCCCTGCCTTAAAGAAGATTACAACAGTCTATAAATCATTGTACCTGCAGACAGAAGCCGTGCCTAAGCATAATCTAAGTAACACTGCCTTGCAAAAAACTGTTACTTTTGTCTCTATTCAGCAATCTCATTAAACAGAATAGATTCACAGACGATGCACTGAGAAAAATCATTTCTTCAGGCCGATTTCTCAGGATTGCAGACGTTTGCGAAACGGGCCGGATGCAGTGAAAACCTTAAACCGACAGATCCGACTGCTGTTGTTATATCGACTTTACTGAAAGCAGGTCAGACCAATCCGCGTTGGAAATATTCAGTCATTACCGAAGATCACTTCACTGTGCACATTCAAAAATTGAACTGTGCGGAGAAGGAAAAAAAGGACTCCTCCGAATTTCCAAAGTTTCTGCCGACCTGCATTGAAAGTTTAGGAAGAATATACCGTTGGATACGAAAAGCATCTGCAAACTGAACTGCATACACGGCACCTAGCAGACCTAAAGCAGTATTCGCAGCTCGGCCTGCCATAACTGAGTTTTTCTCCTTTTCTATCAAATGACTGATAGCAGAAAAATTATAAATATCCTGTACAGAAAACAGAGAATCTCCGGCAGCTGCACTGAAAAATATTGCATTGTCTGCATAATGATTAAACTGCCTTTTCTGCCTTTCTGCCTGTTTCACATAATAAGCATAAGTTCCGGCCAGCAGCACACTGATTGTCATTATGGAATATCCCCTGATCCGAGCATCATATCCATAGGCAGAAAAGGAATACACCTGCCCCCAGCCGGGAAAAGATGCAGACCTTATAATGATATCATATTTCTTATTTTCTGTTTCTCTTCGGATAACCTCAAGATCAGTCCATGAAGAAGCGAGAATGTCCCCGGTTTTATCAACTGCCAGAATCCTTTTTTCATACTTTCCCGGCAGAAGTTCAACCTCCGTTTCTGTTTTTTTAACTTTTCTGCGAATCAGAGTTTTTCCGTCTGAATCCCGTATTTCTGCAATATAATAATCTGATCTGTTATTTTTTTCCCATTCCAGACGGATTCTGCTTCTTTTTTCTGTCTGGGAAACCAGCAGAACAGGTGTCCATTCAGATGCAAATTCTTCTCCAGTTTTATCAATTGATACAATTCTTCTTGAATATTCTTTTCCGCTGGAAAGTCTCACATTCAGAGCTGTCCCTGCCGTCCTTTCTGAGTAAACTGCAATGTCCTGACTGTCTTTGATTTCCAATCTGTAATAAACCGCTCCCGGTGCCTTTTCCCACTCAATCTGCACCGTATTTTCCTTTTCTGAACGGAGACTGAAAGTAAAAGTGAAAAATATTATATATTTTAATATATTAATCAACATATACTTTTTCCGGGGTTTTGAATTTCACATCTGAATCAATTTCTCTGAGTATGATGCTGAACTGAGTTTCCGCTTGGACAGAGCCGTCCTCGGAAGATACAGAAAATCTGTAAAACCCTCTTTTCAGCTGAGTAAAATCCTGCACAGAATAACTGTCAGAATCAACAAGCTGATCAAAGACTGTTTTCCCGTCATTTTTGCGGAAAAGCCGAATGCGAAACAGAAGGCGGTCAGGATTTTTCCAGGAAAAAACAAATACCCTCATTTCTCCAATATCAGCTTCTGATCCCTCAGCAGGATATATGATAAGTCCTTCTGTATTCTTCTTCAGAGAATTCCAGGACATATAATTTGTATCATCTGTATATAATCCGGCTGCTGAACCCATCCCCAGACTCGCTAAAGCACCCTGCAGTATCCTTCCTTTTTCCTGAACGACTTCC
>DAORDI010000009.1:0-41801 GCA_035345895.1 Leptospiraceae bacterium | reverse complement strand
AGCTCAGCAGGGCTTCTCGCGAAAATTCAAAGCCTGAGGTTCAGGAATTTTACAAACGATGCTTCACCCAGCTGATTCACAGAAAACATTCTGAGCTTTACCGAGAAGATCTGACATTTCATCCTTTTGATTCTGCTGAAAATCTATTTATCAGCTTTTCACTGAGTTACACTACTGAAAAAGTTCTGCATCAGTACAAAACAAAGGAATACAATCTGGAGATACTGACATTCAATCCGGAAAGCCGAGAAATAGCGGGCTGGCTTCATCCAGGAAAGCAGTCCTTGGACATTCTGCACGGAATTCACTCCGATAAAGTCATAATGACCGACGTTCTGACAGGACTGACGTATGAAAAAGACAAGAAGGAAATCTTTGAGAAGGGAATCTATGTAAACCTGAAGCCGTCCTATGCCCATTGGTTTGTAGTTCATATAAGTGGGTAAAAAAACAGCTGTATTTCCATTGTTTCTCTGTCGTAATCTTTTATAGTCAAATAACCAGTCTGAACAAGAAGTGGATTCAGACTTAGATTTTCGATTTCATAACTGGAAAAACCAAGCTCATCCAAGATGAGACTTATATTCATTATATAATAATTATTTTGAAATATAACATTCAAGAGAAAGCTTGGTGTTCCTGTTTCAAACCAGTGATGCTGAAACTTTCTGGAATCGAAGAGCAGGAGCGTGGAAAACGGATTGTTATACTGCAGTTCCGGTTTTTCCGGCCAATCAATAATAGGTTTATCATATTCATCGATCAGTATTACTCAGATTTCTAATCTCGCTACGCTCGATTAGAAATCAAAAATGGTAGGGATGCCTACCGGCATTGGTTTAAAGGGGCTTAAGCAGCCCCTTCGCTAACATTGAAGCAGCTAAAATCCCCGCCCTTGCTAGCCTGCAAGGCGACATTCAGTGTCGACCAGAACTGATTTTAAACCAATATTTCATTGATCCTATTATAATCTAATTAGAAATCTGGGTATTACTGTTTTTTCAGTCTTACTCAATTTCAGAAGCAGACTCTTGCCGAACCTTCTAGGACGTGAAAGAAAATATGTGCCTTTCCCCTGTTCAATGAAAGTGCGCATATACTTCGTCTTATCCACATATAGAAAGTCATTTTCAACTTATTGGGCATCCAAAGCTAATCAGCGCAGTTCTCTACTGCAAAACAAAATTTAAAAAGTCCAGTTTTTTTATTTGACACATAGGTTTTTTTTTTCATTAAGGAGAATTATGATAATGAACAAAAAACAAATTTTGAAAAAAGCATCTGCTTTTTCTGTTTCACTGGCACTTCTGTTTGCAATGTCCTGCAAATCAGAAGATAAAAACAAAGGCACAACCCAGAAGTTAGGAATCATTTACCTTTGGCAGTCTCAAATGTGTGCCAGAAACAATCCATTTCCAAACGGTGGATCAGTAACGTCTGCAGTCAACGTCAGCCCAAGTCCTGCATCCGGTTCCGACTATAACTATGGTTATCTGAATGCTGGCGGTGCGGATTATGTGATCCATAAAAAGACCATACAGAAGATCAGTTCCACCGGGGCACTGAGTGATTTTGCGGGAAGCACCAGTTCCACTGCCAGCACTGACGGAACAGGAACGTCTGCCGGTTTTGTTTCTATAACATCCTGGGCAGCAGACTCTGCAGGAAATATTTTTGTAATCGATACAATTTCGCTATCTACCTCGCTGGCCTTGAGAAAAATCACACCCGCAGGCGTTGTCACTACGCCAGTCACTTACACTGCCAGTGGATTGAACAGAATATCGGTTTATGTTGCAATAGACAGTTCCGACAACATTTATATCTATACAAGGAACGCAAACACGGATGCAGTGACCATTCAGAAGGCCACAACGTCTGCATTGAGTTTTTCCGCTTACTATTCCAGTTCCGACCCTACATTTTACTACAGCAGCAGTTATGGAAATACAATGTTTGCAGACAAGAAAGGGAACCTATATATAATGACTTCCAGTGGACTGCAAATACTTAACAGCAGTCTTCAATTGGCAAAAGCCTCGTTTGCC
Source organism: Leptospiraceae bacterium (assembly GCA_035345895.1). Taxonomy (GTDB): domain Bacteria; phylum Spirochaetota; class Leptospiria; order Leptospirales; family Leptospiraceae; genus DAORDI01. Next base: position 39,753 of record DAORDI010000009.1, on the reverse strand, counting down.
AGCAGTTTTGGATCAAGCACTTCTCTTCAGTTCGATTCCTCTGGAAATGCTTATTTCAACGGTTCAGTCGGAAATGACCGCGGTATTGTCAAGGCAGATTCCTCGGGGAATACAACAATGTTATTAAGGGGAACCAGCGCCATAGGAATGGCCTGCAATACTCCAGGATATGGAGCATATGGGATAAACCTCAAATCCACAGGAGAAATTCAAGGGTATGGAAATATGGCAGGCAGTTACTACGGCTTGAATGCGGCAGTGGATTATACAAAGTACTATCTCTTCACATATAAACAGCCTTAATTCTTTAAGTGCGCATATAAAATGGGACAGGGTCAAAACTGTCCTTTTTTTCAACCTGAGCCGATGGCAAGGCCTTCAGTATTATCCGAACAAAAATTTTCAAATTTCCTTTTGTAAATGAGGACCGTTTTACTAGACATAATCCGGTACGGCGAAAAACTGGTTTAATGAATCGAAAATCAGTGACTTCAAAACGAATTTCATCCATCGGTTACGAAAACAGCACACTGGAAGTGGAATTTAGAAACAGAAGCATCTATCAGTTTTCTCCAGTTCCTGAAATGATTTATCTGAGTTTTTTGAATGCACCTTCCAAAGGAAGTTTCCTGAGCACTCAGATTGAAGGAAATTATTTTTACAGACGTGTCTGCTGATTCAGTCCTCTCCTGAATCGCAGGATTCTTTTAAACAGTCCTAAAACAAGATTCCGGAAAACGGAGTCCGATAATTGCGGATGCGTCTGCAGAGATTAGCAATAATTTATTAAGCATTCTTGACTACTGTCTTTGAGAATCCCGCATAACTTGCTCATACTGTCCTCTGTTCTCCTTTTTTTGAGTCCATGAAAAGTTATAAATGGAATGACAGTTTTTATATTCGAAAGACGTTCACTCTGTCCCTTTATCACCGATAATAAATTTATGAAAATCTTTCTGTTTCTTCTTTTTTCATTTCTCCTGAATTCTCGAAATTTCGCGGAAACACTGAATACAGCTTCGTCCGCTGGTGATCTGGAAAAAGTAAAACTTCTGATTTTGACAGGAGCCGATATCAATGAGAAGGACAAGCAAGGTTGTACCGCCTGCATTCAGCTTCTAAATCCGGCAATTTGGAAACTATGAAATACCTTATCGAAACAGGAGCAGATATAAATGCAAAAGATAGCAATGGACGCATACCTCTTCATTATGCATCTTTCGCCGGTGATCTGGAAAAGGTAAAACTTCTGACTCAGAAAGGCGCAAAAATACGGGACAAGGACAATGAAAACAGCACCTCTCTGCATTTTGCTTCTTATTTTGGCAAACTAGAAATAATCCAATACCTGATTGAACAAGGAGCTGAAGTTAATGTGAAAGATAATTCAGCCAGTACGCCTCTGCATTACGCTTCTCAGCTTAACGATAATTTCAAAACAGTCAAATATCTCATTGAAAAAGGAGCTGAAGTTAATGCAAAAGATGAATATGGTCAAACAGCTCTGCATAAGGCTTGCGGAGCTAGTATTGACACTGTGAAATATTTAGCAGAGAAAGGGGCTGATATAGACTTAAGAGATAATGGCGGAAATACAGCTTTACATTATTTTTCCATCAGTGGGAACTTGCAAACTGTAAAGTTTCTTGTTAAAAAAAATGCTCGAGTATATGCTAAAAATAACCTTGGACGCACTCCTTTGCACAATGCTTCCGGGTGGGGAAAAATTGAAATAGTCGATTATCTTATTGAAAAACAAGCGAAGCTAAATGCAAAAGACATTGAAAACCGCACTCCTCTTCATCTTGCTTCCGTAGTTTTCGGAAACGTCAAAATAGTAAAATCCTTGGCAGAAAAGGGAGCTAATTTGAATGCAAAAGATAAAAATGGAGATACTCCTTTGCACCGAGCCTCAGCTGTGTTTAATCTGGAAACAGTAAGGGTTCTCATTAAAACTGGAGCTGCAATAAATATAAAAAATAATGATGGGTTAACTCCTCTTTCATCTGCGATTTCTGATATGGAAACAGTGAAATATCTTGTAACCAAGGGAGCGGATGTAAATACAAAGGGCAACGATGGCGAGACACCTCTATTTTATGCTATAAGATATGGAAATTTAGATACAGTAAAGTATCTTGTCGAAAAAGGAGCAGACATTCACATAAAGGACAATACAGGCAACACTCCTCTTCATTATGCGGCTGAATCTGGAAATTCAGACATAGCAAAATACCTTATTGAAAAGGGCGCGGATATAAATGCAAAAAAACAGTAAAGGCTTCACTGCATCAGAATGGGGAGAAATAAAACATCCCGCAGTACCTCTAAATCTTCAGAAAACAAAAAATAATTCAGTACATTATGTTTCATATATAAGAAAAGTGAAATGATTTCACATCTGAACCAGTCTCCGATCTGCAACGGACAGTATTTTCGCTGACGATCGCTTTTTCCAGTTCAGAATAAAAATAAGAATTGTAATAAAAAAGCATTCAGAATTATTAAAGTTTACGGAAATTAGAAATGCTGACTGCAACAGAGAGAACAGAATGTTTTTATCAGTAAGGATAACTGTTTTGAGTCTCCTGCTCCTGCTGATTTCAGACTGCAGCTCAGAAAAAATTCAACAGGTTTCTCCAAAGGCGGCAAAAGGGATAATAGACCTGCGTCCAATTCATTTTGATGATGAATATGAATCATCCATTCCCTTGGATGGGGAATGGGGGTTTCACTGGAATGAATTTTTGAATCCGGAATCAAAAGAAATCTTTTCAGGAACTTTCATCCGTGTCCCATCACAATGGCAGCAGGAAAAAAACCCGGAAGGAATCAGCTATCCTCCCTACGGATTTGCTTCCTATTCACTGAAAGTGCTTCTTCCGGAAAATCATCCCCCACTCTCTTTTTCCATGAGTGATACTGGTATGGCTTACAAATTTTATGTAAATGGAAAACTGCTTTCCGGAAACGGGAAAACAGGCAGAACAAAAGAAGAGATGGAAATCAGACAGAGATACACAGTATTTCCCGTTCCGGACAGCTCAACTGAACTTGATATTGTAATTCATAATTCAAACTTTCATTATTACAAGGCGGGACTCTGGCAAAGTGCAGTCATTGGTCCCTCAAAAATCATTGAATACAGGCATCTGCAGAATATTGCACTCGATCTGATTGTAGCGAGTTCGCTTCTGATAATGGGATTATATCATATTGGACTTTTCGTAAACAGACAAAAGGACAGATCCCCCCTTTACTTTGGGATGTTCTGTATCCTGGTTGTTTTAAGAACAATAACAATCAAAGAAAGACTGATTTTTGATCTGTTCCCGAATCTTCCTTTTACAATTGTGCACAAGATAGAATACTTTTCTTTTTATTTTGGCTCCCTGGTTTTTATGCAGTTCATCCACAGTATGTTCAAGGAAGAATGGAACGAGAAACTGTACAAGGGGTTTACTTATTTCTTTTTAGGTGCATCTGTATTGGTCCTCCTCAGCCCAATGAACACTTATACCAGATCACTGATATTTGTACAGGGTGCAATTCTTGCCGGGATTATATATACTCTTAAAATTCTTTTTGGTGCCCTAAAAAACAGAAGATTCGGCGCAGCATCATTTACTCTCGGACTTTCTATTTTCTTCATTGCAATCATTCATGATATTCTGAGAACGAGAGGTTATGTATACACTCCTTTTATGGCGAGTTATGGACTGCTGTTCTTTGTAGTGTCGCAGGCCATAGTCCTGTCCAGAAGGTTTGCAAATGCATTTGTTCTGGCTGAGAAACTCAGTGATGAGCTTCAGAATCTTACAGATGAACTGGAAATGAAAGTCCGTCAGAGAACAAAAGAACTGAATGATGTTCTGCACACGATTCAGAATGATCTTGCTTATGCAAAAAGAATTCAGAATGATTCCCTGTTCATAGATTATTCCCAGTTTCACAATCTGGAAATATTCCCCTACTATTCCGCGATGTCTGAAGTAGGAGGAGATTTTTACGGAGTCAGCATTGTATCCCAAAATCATTATCGTATATTTCTTGCAGACGTGACCGGTCACGGAATTCAGGCAGCGCTCATCACAATGGCAGTGAAAGGAATTTATGACGATATCAGAAAGTTTGAACTTTCACCCTCGGAGATTCTGGACATATTCAATGATGAATTTTTCGAGAAATATCAGTCACTGAATTCTCTGCTGACATGCATTTTCGTAGACATTTATCCTAATGAAAGAAAGATTCAATATGCTTCTGCAGGCCATCCCCCCTGCATCCTTCTTTCGGAAGGGGAAATTCATCTTCTGGAAAAAACAGGCAGGATGATCGGAATCAAAAAAGCAAATATGTACAGAACTGTAGAAATGCCTTTTTCGGAAAATGACAGGATTCTCCTTTTTTCTGACGGGATTTATGAACAGTTTGACTCTGAAGGAAAGGAATTCGGAGAAGACAGGCTCAGAGAACTGATCCAAAAAACATCCAATCTTCGGCTGAAGAGCTCCATTGAGGCTGTAATTTCAGACTTGAACCTTTTCCTTGGAAGGCAGGAAAAACAGGACGATATCACAATTCTTGGGATTGAGCTTAAAAAATCGGAACAGGACAGGCAAACTGATTAAGAGACTCAGAAAAAATGCTGGAAGGAAAATCATAATTCCTGTATTTTGGACTCGTACAAGAAATTCTCTTGACAATTTAAGAATGAGTCTCAAAATTAGATCATATGGAAAAATGTCATTGCAGCAGAGTGAAATTCAGTGAAGCGTTGGAAGTCTCGGAAAGAGAAGGAATTGCAATCGCAGAGGCAGGAAAAATGCTTGATATTGGTGAAACCTGCACCGCCTGCAGAACAGATTTCAAAGAATACTGTCAAAAAGCAGGCGTGAGGAACTGGGCAGAAGCCTGTTAGCTTTAGGGCTTTGTCATTCCTTTATTTTTGTTTTTAAGTTCATCCAGTGCACTTTTGCCTGAGTCATTCGTTCCGGCTTTTTTTATCTCGTCAGCCTGACCAGATGCTTTTTTAACATCATTTACATCGCCGGAGGCTTTATTTTTAATTTCATCCTTCTGCCCGGATGCATTGTCTTTAATCTCATTTTTCATTGCATTGTTTTTGTCTTTCAGATCCTGAAGTTCTTTTTCGTTTTTGGCCTTCAGGTCATCCAGTTCCTTTGCATTCCGTTCTTTCTGCTCATCTAGAGTGGCTCTGATTCTCTCTCTTTCCTGTTCAAAATTTGCAATGATGGAGTTGATCTGCTCCTGTGCCCCTTCTTTGATTCCGGCAATGGTAGGACCGTCAAATTCTTTTTTATCTTCTTCCGTAGCCGGTTCTGTCTTGATCTTACCGTCATTATTGACTGTCACTTTCTGATCCGGTTCACCGATCACAGCACCAACATCGGAATTCTCCCCAGCCTTGCTGGAATTGATCTGCAACTGTCCGTCCTTGATGAGTACTACTGAACCGCCTTCGCTGTCAGTCACGGAAAACTCTGTACCTCTGACCCCTGCTACTGCTGCCTTTGTAGTAATCTTAAAATGAACTGCCTGTTTCAATTTAGGAGATACTACAAGAACCTTTCCTCCTTCCAGATGAAGTTTTGTCTGTTTTCTTTCTCCGAAAACTGCATCTTCAATTTTCAGCCTGGTATTTTCCTGAACCCGCACAAGGACACTTTCAGAGAACTGAAGATCAGTATGTGAGCTTTTTCCTGTAATGATAATCTCACTCATCTTGGCTAATTCGTTCAGTTTGGCTTTTCTGGATGTTTTATCCTCAGAAGAAATTGAGACATCCCCTACTATAAAATTTACAACAGCACCTGGAATAGCATTTACCGGTCCAGAATTCTTCTTACATCCCGGAATTGCAGCAAAAAACACTATTATCAAGACCAAAAAGGTATTCTTATGCATATACTCTCCTCACTGGAATTCATTTAACAGTTCTGCAGAAATTATCTTTCTGACGTAAACTATGATCCAATTGTCTGATTATTTTTAAAGTTTCACTGCAGTCACTCTTTTTTCGAGGCAGGTTTTATTGATTTTGAACCGACGTTCCGATGTTTCAGCATCTTTTCAGTATCTTTTCAGTATCTATTGATGTCGTTCTATTTGATTTCCGGTCCGATGCTTATAAATTTTAGTTTTATGCAGAGGACTCAATCGATGCATTTTTGGAGCCGGAATGATATAATAAAAAACACCTGCAAAATGATCTGCAGGTGTTTTGAAATTAAAGAAAAAATTTTAAGTGTTTAAAATTAGTTGGTGATCAGAAGATTATTCGCCTTCTTCTTCGTCTTCGCCTTCTTCTTCGTCTTCACCTTCTTCTTCGTCTTCGCCTTCTTCTTCGTCTTCGCCTTCTTCTTCGTCTTCACCTTCTTCTTCGTCTTCACCTTCTTCTTCGTCTTCACCTTCTTCTTCGTCGTCAGTTGCAGAAGCAAAGAGATCGCTGTGAGTTGGATCTACGATTGTAAAAGGAGAATTTCCATCTACGATTTCGAGAGATTCAATTTCTTCCATAGTTTCTTCAGTCATAGTAAGTTCTGTTGTCATACGTTCATCCTATCTTTTAATTTTGAAAAGCACAAGTTTACGTGATTATTACGAATCCGGTTTTCAGCTCCTCGGGTGAATTTGGCCGTCGGCAGTCTGAGGTAAATAAACTATGTACTCTTCCAAAGATACTTTATCTTTATCGGCGACGATACATACATCCTTAATCGTGTCTACTTTTTTTTTATATTTCCTTTAAAAAATTTAAGAAAATATGAAATTTTTTGATATGAGGTTACGCCTAAATGAATCAAAGAAAATAGCTTTTCTAAGGCAAAACTGGATCAGGCAGATGTATCATTGGGCAGCAGACTGCCGGAATTTTGATCCGTGCTCAGAAAGAAAGCTGTTCGAATTTTGCATGGAAACGATATATATAATTTATCATTATAATATCTTTAAAAAATGATTCTATCTCCGTCTCGGAAAAACATTACTGCACAGACTTGATGCAATAATGCGTCCGAAGTGAAGTATACAGTTTTTTATTATAAAAGGCAAGACCAAATGCATTAAAAATACCGGATACATTTGTCACAGTTGCAGTTTCTCCAGTAGATGCATTTATCCTTCTCAGATTTCCTGAACCATAATCCATTACAAAAAGATATTTATTAATGTATAATAGAGAATGAGGAGAATTGAAGGATGCCGCACTTCCTGTTCCGTCAGAAGAACCTGCTATGCAGGCTGAGGTTCCGCAGCTGGATGGTCCTGCAAGAGTGGAAACATTTCCAGTAGAAATATCAATTTTCCGAATCCTGTGATTTCCCATTTCTGCGACATAAAAATATTTCCCATCGGTATCAATGGAACCCGCTCCTCCGTTCAGCATTGCAGCTGTACCGATCCCATCACTGTCTGCCAGAGGAGGACATCCTTTTCCTGCAAATGTACTGACGTCTCCCGTGGATGGATTGATTTTTCTGATTCTGCAGTTGTTATAGTCGCCGACAAAGACCGAGGTTCCGTCATAAAACATTCCGATCGGATTATTAAACCTTGCAGCAGAACCTGTTCCGTCTGCATAACTGTTTGATAAATCTGTGCCGGCAAGTGTGGTAACGTTGGCAGAACTGATCTTTCTGACTGTATGTGCAAAATAATCATTCACATATAGATTTGTTCCGTCATAAGTAATCCCGTGCGGCGACCTAAAATAAGATGAGGTCAGTGTACTGTCAGTATATGAACTGCATGACCCAATATTGCCCGCGTAGACAGTTACCAGACTGTTTGTCATATCCAATTTTCTGATTGCACAGCTTCCACTGTTCATATGGGCTTCGGTCAGAAATATATTATTTCCAACAGTCTGCATATACAGAGGATCTTTAAACTGAGCCGCCGAGAATGATCCGTTTGTGGTTCCGGTTGTCCCGCAGGTTCCGATGACTGTGGCTGCAGTTCCTTTCACAGAAAGAGGGTCAAAGCTGCAGTCAGTTACTGTAGAATCCTGATATACCTGAATGCATTTTTTTGTATAGTTCAGTTTTGTTCCTGAATTCTGAGCAGCAACGTTGAAGTAATAGTACTTATTCGGGATCAGTCCGCTGAATGTCATCTGATTCACTGAGGCTGCATAGTCCTGAGTGAATGATCCGTTTGATTCCATATTAGCCACTGTGTCCATATCTGAAATCAGAGAAAAATATGCCTTGTAAGTGATTGTCCCCGAAACAGCTGATGCAGATTTCCAGGAGACAGTCACTGAAGTATTCTGTACATTGGAAAAAGTAAGATTTGGATCCGGGATACTGAAAGAAGCTGTCGAATTCGCCGCAGCAATCGCACTGACAATTCCGCCAAAGAAAAAAAATCCGGCCGGGCTGGACACATCAAAGGAAGCCTTTTTAGTTTTCAGACAGCCAGTGATCAGAAACAATGAAAAGAACAGGTACAGGGTTGATTTTTTCATAATATATATAACATCTCAGTCTATACGGGTTTTCAATAAATCGAAGGAATTCCTTCATAAAAAAGCAGATTCGAACAGAATACATCTGAATATTATCATTCGCTTTTCACTGAGGCACAGACAGAACCGAAGACGAATAAGGAGCTCAACTTGTTACATTCCGCAATTCTGGATTCCAGGTTCAGAGCAGTCACAGCTCCACAGCTGTTCAAGTGCGCTTTCGGTCAATGAATAAATTAAAATTTAATTATAAATGTGAATATTATATTTTCGAATTTCTCCGATATTGGCATATATCTTTTTTCAGAGGAATAGACAATGGATAAGGAAAGGCCGCCGCAGGGTTTTCTGCCTGATGCATCTGCATTGCAGCTCTCATTCCATAAGCACTCTATTCAGGCTGTTTTTGACTTCGGCCGAAATCACAGATACTTTCTGATATTCCCTTTCTATCCCCCTGTAAAAAATCCGATCTTAAACAGCCGATGCGCTGACAGAAAAAATGCCGGTCTCATAAGTTCCGGAAAACTGCCGATGATAAGTACAATGAAATTCTGCATCTCTGCTGTCCTTTTTCTGCTCCTATCCGTCTGTTCCGTCCTGTTTTCAGAAACTTTCTTTTTTCCCGGAGGAAAACTGGAAGGAGAAAAAGGAGTCTGGACAGAAACTAAAACCGGAACTGATCCGAATGAACTTCTGGAATCCTGGAGAGATGAGGACTGGATACTTCTTTATGATGCAAAAAGAAAAATCTATCTGAACGTTCCAGTCAAAGGCGGTCAGTCCTTTCAGTCCAAGGAAGAAAAGAAAAATCTCTGGAAACCGTATGTTCTGCTTAAGAAGAATAAGGATAAAAATAATGATAAAATCATTACACCGGAAAACAGGGATAAAAAAGCAAAAGACCCTAACACTTGCCTGAATGCAGAAGAGGCAAAACTGGTAAGACTTCTGACTGAGCTCAGAGTAAAGGGAAAACTGCCTGCAATACAGACTTCCTCATCTTTGACAGCACTGGCAAAGGCCCATACCAGAGATATTCAGAAATACCCTCCCGCAGAAGAATGCTCCCTTCACAGCTGGTCGTCAAACGGGAATTGGTCATCCTGCTGTTATAAGAATTATGCGGAACATTCCGAATGTATGCTGAAAAAACCGGGCGAAATTACTGACTATAAAGGCGAGGGCTACGAAATAATCATTCGCGGAACAGCCGGACAGAAATTCAATGCGCAGAAGGCTTATGACCGACTGAAAGCGGACACAGACTTCATTGATTATTACTCCAGGGAAAGGCATGAGGAAAAGGAATGGAGTGCTCTCGGAATTTCTCTGTCAGATGATTACATCATTGTATGGTTTGGAAAGGAAACTGACACAAAACCTGTACCTGCTATCTGTGAAAAATAGACTTTTTATGTTTTCGTGCCAATTCAGCTCAGGACTCATTTTTTTTTAAAAGAATTGTTTAGAATCAGGGTAAGTAAATTAATGGAAAAAAGACCGATTTTCGGAATTTTTTCCTGTTAAAATACAGCATTCTGGATAAAGTATCCGCAAAAAGCATATTATATGGGCATTATTCAAGAAACAATGAATCCTTTTTTCTATATCTCCAAAGTATCGATGGCAATGAATTCCACTTTGGATCCAGACAAACTTCTTAATCTGATCCTGGACCAGTGCATCAAATTCTGTCAGGTGGAATCCGGCTCGCTGATGCTTGTGAATACGGGCGAGTATGTGCTCGATATTGCAGTTCATCGCGGACACAAACCGAACATTCAGAAAGAAGTTAAACTGAAAATCGGAGAAGGAATTACAGGGGTGGTTGCCTCTACAGGTCTTGGACGTCTCGTAAATGATGTCGCCAAAGATCCGGATTATGTTTCCATCAAAAGTGACATCAAATCCGAACTGGCAGTTCCAATGATCGTCGAAGACATCGTCATTGGAGTCATTTCGCTGGATTCCAACCGGCTGAATGCTTTTACACCGGAACACTTGGACATTGTATCTATTCTTGCAAATCAGGCAGCCCAAATATTTAAAAACCTTCAGACATTCCGGAATCTCGAACAGAAAAATAAGATTCAACAGGCATTGATTGATATTTCCGGTTATGTAACTTCCACTCTGGATCTGGATGAGATATTCAACTCCATTCTGACTGCAATGGAAAAAACCTTGAAAATGGAGAAAGGCAGTCTTGTGCTGTATGATACACCGGAAGGAATTCTCAAACTCGTTGCAGCAAACGGACTTTCCAGAGAAGAAATCCAGAAAGGAACCTACCAGCCGGGCGAAGGGATTACAGGAAGAGTATTTGAATCCGGCGAACCTGCCTGTATCCCTTCAGTGGGCACAGAACCTCTGTTTTTGAACAGAGTCGGATATCTGAACTACCTGAAAGCTGACCCGAAAGAACTTACATTTCTCTCGGTTCCAGTAAAAAGCGAAGCATCTGTAATCGGCGTATTAAGTGCGTTCGTAATCAACAACAAAAACCATGATATGGCAACCTACCTTGACTTTATGCAGGTAGTCGGATCAATGATATATCAGGCACTGAAAGTGCACAGCCTGGTAGAAGAAGCCAAGAAAGAAATATTCCGCGAAAATGCCCTTCTCAAAAGAGAGCTTAAAGAAAAGTACAAATTCGGTTCACTGATTGGACGTTCCAAAGTAATGGAAAAAATCTTTGAAAAGATTATGCTTGTTTCAGACTCCAGAGCATCCGTACTGATCACGGGAGAGTCAGGAACAGGAAAGGAAATGATTGCCTCAGCGATTCATTATAACAGCAACAGAAGTGATAAACCTTTCATTAAAATCAACTGCGCTGCAATTCCTGAAAATCTTCTGGAAAGCGAGCTTTTCGGACATACTAAGGGGTCATTCACGGGAGCTCATGCAGACAAAAAAGGAAAATTCGAACTGGCGGACAGCGGAAGCATATTTCTGGATGAAATCGGTGAAATGGATCTGAATCTTCAGTCCAAGCTGCTCCGAGTTCTTCAGGAAAAGGAAATTGAAGCAGTCGGATCGGCCAAAGTAAAGAAAGTGGATGTCAGAATTATTGCTGCGACAAATGCCAATCTGGAAACACTGATTGCCGAGAAGAAATTCCGTTCCGACCTGTTCTACAGACTGAATGTGGTAAACATTACAATGCCTCCTCTAAGGGAAAGACCGGAGGACATTTCCATTCTTGTATCCCATTTTATAGATAAATATAACAAAGACAACAATAAGTCTCTGAAAGGAATCACAAAAGAAGCTCATAAGCTTCTTCTGAAATATCAGTGGCCCGGAAACGTGAGAGAACTGGAAAATATGATCGAAAGATCTGTTGTTCTTACTCAGAAAGATGTTCTGGATGAGACTGACTTCACTGAGATTCTGGAAAAACTGAATACAGAAGAACGTGCAGAAATACTGAAACCTCAGCAGAATGTGTCCGTTCAGTCCACAGAAGAAATGGCAGCCATTCAGACTTCAAATATAGACTCGCTTGACGGAAAGGCAATGGAGACTGTCATCAGCGAAGTGGAAACAAGACTGATTCAGTATGCTATGAAGAAATTCAGATATACCAAGACAAGAGTTGCCAAATTCCTGGGAATCAACAGAAATACTCTCGATAAGAAAATCAAGGAACTGAATATAGAATATTGAGAGCTGTGTATTCTGACAGATTTCAATTCAGCCCTGAAGAACTTCAGATTCATTCCAAATGGAAGAAACTGGTCAATTCTAATGCAGAAAGATTCGATCTGACTGTCTCAAATCCGACACGCACAGGTCTTTCTTTCCCGGAAACAGAAATTCTTTCCTGCTTCCAAAACAGTAAAATTCTGGATTATCAGCCTGATCCAAGAGGCAGCATTCAATGCAGAGAAATCATTTCTGAATATTACCAGGAAAAAGGAAGATCTGTCGACCCTGAAGATATATTCCTGACTTCCGGCAGTTCTGAAAGCTTTTCCTTTCTTCTTCGGCTGTTCTGCAATCCGGGCGACGAAATCATCTGCTTCAGTCCATCTTATCCTCTGATGGAATATCTTGCATTTATGGAAAATGTAATGATAAGATATTGCGACAAGGACTTTGTCGGAACAGATCAGGAAGGATTTGCCGAGTGGAAAATCAATTTTGACCGGCTGGAAGGAAACATTACGGAAAGAACGAAAATGATCATCGTTGTGCAGCCGAACAATCCTTCAGGAGAGATTCTGGAAAAGGAAGAACTGAGAATCCTGGAAGAAACGGCAGAAAGGCGCGGAATCATTCTCGTTTTTGATGAAGTATTTTCAGACTATATATTCAAAGGAAACAAAATCTGCCTTGAAACAACTTCAGCTGATTCAGTCTTTCTCGGAGGAATATCCAAAAGCCTGGGGCTTCCACAGATGAAACTCAGCTGGATGTATTTGAAAGGAAGCAGAGAATTCAGGAAAAAAACAGGAGATTATCTGGAAATAATCACGGACTCCTTTCTTTCGGTAGGAACTCCTGTTCAGGCAGCATTCCCTGAGCTCTGGAAACTTCGAAAAAAGCTGAATTCAGTCATTCAGAAAAGGCTGAAAGAATCTCTTGGCATACTGAAAAATATAAAATATCCCAAACCTCTTTTCCCTTCCGGCGGATGGTATATTCCTTTATTATATTCTTCTTCAATATTGACTGATGACGAACTTGCAGAAAAGCTTGTAGAAGAAAGGTTTACACTCACTCATCCCGGCACTATGTTCGGAGGATTCAGAAACCGCACGGTACTTGCTGTCTGCCTACTCTCTTACGATTTTCAGAAAGAAGGATGCCTCCTCAGTCTTTCAGCAGATTTTTGACAGGTTCGTACATTGTAGAAAACAGAAGCTTATGTCCTTCTGCAGTCGGATGAATTCCATCGGGAAGATTGAGTTTTCTTATGCCTGCAACTTTTTCCAGAAGAAACGGAGACAGAGGAACATTTTCCTCCTCACTGATTTCCTTATACAGCTTCTCAAACTGCTTTCCGTACTTGGGTCCGTAATTAGGGAACACTTTCATCGGCACAAGCAGGATTTTCACCTCGGGATTTTTCTCCCGAACCCTGCTGATTATTTTTTTAAGATTGGAACGAATCTCGGAAATACTGATCCCTTTCATGGAATCATTTGCACCGAGCTCCAGAACAAAATAATCTGCGCCTTTTTTAATCACCCAGTCAAGTCTCGCAAGTCCCGTGGCCGTTGTATCTCCGCTCACGCCTGCATTGACAACTTCCAGATTGAATCCTTCCTGTTTCAGTTTTTCTGAAATCAGATGAACATAATTTTCTTCAGGAAGAAGTCCGTATCCTGCTGTAAGACTGTCACCGAAAAATATCAGTCTCTTCATTTTCTGTTCTGCAGGTTTTTCCGGCTGAACAGCTGCTTCTTTTTTTTCTTCCTGGCGACTGCAGGATATCAACACTGCTATTATAATGAAAAATATCTTCAAAACATACCTCCTATTTGAGCTTTCTAAAATCTTCCTCTACCTGAATCATTGAACTCATGATCGTTTTCAGCTGATCCACCTGATTGGTAACCTTAGTATGAATAGAATCTGCTTCTTTATCAAGTTCGGCAATCCTGTCCTGAAAATCATTGTATTTCTCTGCACTGTCACTCATCTGATCATTCACGTCACTGATTTTTCTGTGAATTTTTTCCACTTCGGCAATTATATTTCTGAAATTCTCTCCGCCCTTTTCAATATTGATCTTACCCTGACCGGCTTCTTCGTTTGTCATCCTGATCAGCTCCTGAATGTTTTTGGTGCTTCCAGTGGACTTTTCAGCAAGCTTGGAAATCTCAGAAGCAACAACAGAAAACCCCAGTCCTGCATCCCCCGCCCTGGCAGCTTCAATGGATGCATTGAGTGCGAGCAGATTTGTCTGCGAGGCAATGCTGTTTATGATTTCGATAATCCCAAGCATTTTTTTGGAACTTTCATTAATATTAAATATAGAATCATTCATCTGCAGAATCGATTTGTTCCCGTTCTGAGCCAGTCCCACTGTATGACTTGTCAGCCGAAGAATTTCAGAAAGCATGGATCCGGTAAGCCTGTTTGCCTCAAGGATATGGGCTGTAATCTGATCTACAGCCTTTATGTCAAGTGTCTGCACCTGAACAACTTCCTTGATTTCATCGGATACCTGAAGTATGTTCTTCATTGAAGCAAGCACCTTTTGAACCAGGTCGGAAAGCTTGAGCCTGGACTCTTCCAGTACCATTTCCATTCTAGTCTTTTCTGTTATGTCCAGAGAAATACCCAGCATATGGTCGCAGGATCCGTCCTCATTGATAATAGGAGACTTGATTGTATCGACATAACATATATCTCCTTTATTATTCAGGATTTTATCCCGACGGATGACTTTCTCTTTCCGGTTTTTTATGACTTCCAGATCCGATGCAAGAAACTGCTCCACCAGTGCTTTGTCGGGAGTAATGTCAAAATCTGTTTTTCCAATGATTTCTTCATTATTTATATTGAACAGTCTGGAGAAATTCTCATTGGCATATCTGTAAACTCCTTTTGAATTCTTTACAAAGATGATTATTGGAGCGGATGCCAGCAGACTGTAAAGAAAACTGATCTCTTTCTCAAGAGGCTCAGTTTTTTCCTTTATTTTTGAGCTCAGTATTTTCTCCAGCAAGTGCAACTCCTTTAAACGGACAGTTGAAAATATCTTTTTTTAGCGGGAATATTCTGTAAACAGCAATTATTCCTCAGATTTTCAATACTGCATCCTGAAACACAACGGCAGGAAATAAGAGAAGCTTCGCCTGTCCCCAAAGATTCAGCGGGGTTCAAAAACTTAAAATCCTATACTGTATCTGCGAAGTACCGGATTTTAATCAGTTCTGATTCCGACAGAATGACGCCTCAAACGGAAAGCGCAAGTTCCAAGAATCAGCAGTATCAGTCTTTCGTAAAGTTCAGTTCCAGCGAAGTGGGATATATTTTATTTGAATGTATTGTTACTTCTGCTGTTTGGTCAAATACCTTCTGCATTTTAAAACCATCAGCTTCAATAAAATCCGCACCCTTGATCACTGTTCCGCTTATTTTCCTGACCGTTTTTCCCTGAATGAACTCTGCATCAAATTTCTTTTCATCCATTGTAATTTTTATCTGAAAGCTCTGTGAATTTTTTCCGCCTGTCCATTGTTTTCCTGACCAGTTCCCGGAAAGAAATTCCGCAAGAGTTTCCTCTTTCTTCAGGCTCAGCATTTTGGAAAACTTAGACTGCGCTTTTGAATCTGAACCTCTGATTATAGAAAGAATGGAATTGACAAAATCATCGAATTCATTCTTTTCCTCCTTTTCAGTTTGTGTTTTTACTGTTCTTCCTGTCACATTGTCAGAATATTTTGTTTTTTCGGAACCCTTTCCTGCAGATACAGAATAATGATAAATTCTTCCAGGAACAGTGTCAGAATCAGTATAAAGAGAACTTTCCACTCTAAATTCCTTTTTTTCTTTGGATTTTGAATGAGTTCTTTTCACTGTATAGTAGGAAGCACCCTTTACAGGGTTCCACTTCAATTCTATTTTATCCTTCAGATTCGAAGAAGCTTTTAATCCTGAAGGAGCAATTAGTCCTTCTTCCTCATAGGAAGGTATAAAGACTGCATCACTCCAATCGCCAGACCCATTCGAATTCAATGCCCGAACGGAATATTTTGCTTCTGACAGATTTCCTGGAGATTTATCAATGAACTTGTTTTCTTTCGATGAACCGATAATGTTCAATTTATTTCCTGAAAAACGTGCAATTTCATATTTTGCAGTATTATGCATTTTATTCCATACTAGAGTCATCTGCATTGAATTGGTATCGTAGGAAAAGTCCGGTTCTGCAGTCAGACCGCTTACCTTAGCTGGAACTGCTGCGGAAGGAGAACTTCCTGATTTTGCATAACCCTGGACTTCGGGTGCAGTCTCTTCATTGTCCATCAGATTTTTTCCGTCTTTGGCCAAGGAGGTGAATATTTTATATTTATATACTCTGTCTGGCTCTATGTTTGTATCGGTAAAATGGTCTGATTCTGCATCCCCTGCTCTTTCCCAAGTGCTGTTCTGATCAGAAAGATCTTTTTTAAATAAGACATACTTGGTCATTCCCGGTACAGCAGTCCAGCTCACAATGATTCTGTCACTGTAAGTACCTGATGACGCCTGTGCAGATTTTGGATTTACAATCTTTAACCGCAACCCATCCTGCTCCTCCTGAGAATAGTCTTCTTCCAGCTTCTCGATCTTATTAAGGTAAAGAGCATAAACTTCGGGCTGAGCTCTGATAAACATTCTGTATGTAATCCAGCCATAACCCTCATTTGCCCAATCGGTACCCCAGGAGTTGATGATTTTAAAGGCACCTACTGCACCATTTGGTCCTTTTTTATCATCATCATAACCGACAAGCGTCATTGCATGGCCTCCCAAGGGATCACCGGAAGATTTGTCATACGGTTCTGCATCAGGCTTGAACATCAGACCTGACCGAAAACCTGAATCCACTGCCATTCCGAATACCAGCGGATTTCCTGATGCGAGCTCAGCCTTTATTGAGTTGAGATCACTTGCCTTGATTCTTTTGAATTCTTTTGCTTTGTATTTGGATGCATGTTTGAAAATCTCAGGAGAGGGTTTTACATCACTGGTGATTCCGCTGTATGCCGGCATATATCTCCACAAGGCTGCCCCTTTTTTCACGAGCACATTCAGTGCATCAGAAATCGCAGCTCCTCCATCCTCTCCATTATTTATCTGATTATAAACGAATATAGGAGAAAAGAGTTTATCTGTAGAAGCAGTTCCCTCAAAATGATAATAGTTCCAGTTTCTCGCTTTCTTTTCCAGATAGGTTCTGAGATAATAGGTTGTTGACCACGCGACGCATTTGAATCCGTCCTGCTGCTGTACAGGGGGCATATCCTTGCTTAAATCTGCAGAAGAAGGAAGCGAGTTCATTCCTCTTGTCAGTTTTCGTTCCACTATCGGAATACCCTTTAATGCATCAGGATGAGTCGGCTTGTATCCGCAGTTGCCTTTAGTCGAGCATTCATCAGAAAGCATTTTTTTGACAGTATCTGTTTTGTCGTCCGCAGAAACGACGCAGGCAGTTATGATAAATATTGATATAATTTTCTGTATCAAAAATTTCCCCCGAATATGAATGTTATTTTCCAACAATAAATAATTTCTTCAATCTAAAATTGCACCGCTTAAATGAATAATTCATTTGACAGAAGGAAAATAGAAATTACCCTGTTTCAATACAATATAGAATGGGATTTTATGGAAAAATATTCAGAAAAGTTTGCAATGATTTTAGATTTTATTATTTTTATCGGTTCCGCGGCCGTAATCGGAGGCTGGGTAATTGGAATGCCCCTGTTTTACAGTCCGAACGGACCCGTGATGTCCATCTTTACAGCCATATCTCTCTTCGTTCTGGTCGGGCTCCGACTGGCAACAAGATATTTTCCTCTTTGGCCTTATCCTGGAACCATAGCCTTGTTAATGATTGTAGGCGGCGGCAATCTTTCTTCTCTTTTAATGCTGGCATCCGCTCCAAGTGTCTATGTGAATACAAACTCATCATTTGTGATGACATCTGTATTTACTTCCATCGGTTTCGTATTCTTCAGCATTTACGAAATCCAGATTTATCTTCGGAACAGAACCACTGACAAAGTATTTGTAATGGATGATATATTAATTCATCTTGCACTGGTCCCCGGTGAACTCAGTCTGATCGGTCATTTGGTCAGCAATCCTACCTATCTCAGTATGGGAATTGATCCAAGGGTAGGGATCTCCATTTTGGAAATGTGCTTTATGGCAGCATTGGCTGCATCGACGGTGTTTTCGAACAAGAACCTTGTACTATGGCAGTTTTTAAAGGGAGGGATAGGAAACCAGATTATCTTCATGGCACTTTTTGCAAATCAGTACATTGCACCGCTGCTCTATATCTTTTTCGTCGGAAAAAAACCGGAAACACAGGCCTACGGGACAGAGCTCTTCATTATGCTTGGAGGAGTCTTCGCAACTCTCGGGTTTATTTTTATTCAAGGATACGGTCCCAAAAAAGAGAACCTGGAACCAAAATAAAAAATCAACTCTCATGCCTTGAAAAATGGATTGCCGCTGCCGACAGGCAATCCGAAACTTGGCATCTGAAACCGTTTCGTTCAGAGGAGTGAAGCGGCGTAAGGAATTGACGTTGGAAAAAACCGATGTCACAGTGCTTCCTCCCATTAATCATAATGACAGATTCACTGCAATCATCATCTTGTGGCAGAGTTCGGCAAAATCAACAACCCATAAAGACGAAATCTGTCTTGCGCGGCTTTTCAAAGACTCTGTCTTTAGACCTGTTTCTTTTCCTTTTATAAAATACTTTACTTTTTTAATATAACTCCCTACTTCCTTTTATTTTCTGTAAACTAAAAGAAAGAAAAGAAAAATCCGCTGCTTGCCTTTCTCGGAATGACTTGTTTCAAAAATTACTTTCTTAAAAATCCTGTTTCTTCCAGGAAATTTTCAGAGTGGGCATAATATCTTTGATGCTGACTGTCAAGAGGAAAATAATACCAAAATCCAGATTCAATGTGTTCATTCTGAAACTCTATTTGAAAACTATGATGATATTGCTTTTTTTCAACTGTCATTGTAATATTAAACAGTACGCAGGTTCTCGTTGTACCTGTCTCAGTTTTAAACTGAACCTCACCAAAATATTCGAAATTTTCCAGTTTGCCTTCCTTGAATATATATTTTTGATAGAAAGCGAAACCATTTTTACTGAAAATGGTTTCATCCTTGGAATTGCTGAACAGCTTTTCCTCTAATGTTACACCCTTTTCCTGTCTATTATCTGAACAATGCAAAGCAAGACAGAAAAATAGAGAACATATAAGAAAGAGATTTTTCATAATCTTCACTGCTCCTATTTCTTGTCTGATGGACAGTTTTCAAATTTATACTCGATGCTTTCCAGTTCCTTCCCGTCAATGTCATCAACTCTAGAAAAACGGCAGAATGTCTTTCAGAGGCACTGTCGCATTCGGCATCCACATTAAGACTCCAATCCCAAAAAATAAAAATAGATATACTATCTTGCGCTTAGTAAGTGCCATACCCTGCTTCTTTTCTGTATGAATATACCAGAATACGCAGGCAAAACTGAATGCACATTCAATCAGTATGGCTGCGTGAGGAAAAAGAAAATAAGAATTCAGTGAAACAACCGGAGAATCGGCACCCAGAACCTGATGCTCAAATCCCACAACCAGGTCACATAACACATGAAAGAAGGCCAGAAATCCGCACCAGAAAGCAAACGACCGGTCCCGGAAGACAGAAAGAATCAGAACTCCGACAGCAGTTCCCTGCAGAAAGGCCGGAACAAGATTATGACTGTAAATCATATTCACCTTCAGGTTCTGAAATGTTGCATCGGACAGGGAGGCGGGGATCGTTTTTTCTACACCCGAAAATGCCAGAATCAGCCAGAGAAATTCAGGCACATTTGCGGAGAGCAGAAGAATCCAAAAAGGATATTTTTTGAACCTGCTGTACGGAATCAGGGCAGAGGCATAATGTCCTAGAATCATAAATCATCCTTTGTAACGATTTTATTGACGAGGTAGAATCCCAGGATATAAAATAAAGTCAGCGTGACGATAAGAGAGGACATATTCACCTTCCAGCGTGATTATTTACCTAAGCAAAAAATAGGAAAGCAAAAGACTGTATTTCGTCAAAAATTTTTCCCCTTTGCCGAAGCGGATACAGTGAATGCTTTCTGTTCCGGAAAAATTTCCGTTCATTCATACTGAGCCTGAAAATTAATTCATAGATTCATTGATTGGAAAATCACTTATAAAAATCTGGATTTTATGATTAAAATATTCGGCCTGAACAAATCATACGGCAAACAGGTTCTTTTTGAGGATCTGGGTTTCAGCATCAATCGCGGTGAAAAAATTGGACTGGTGGGAAGAAACGGACACGGAAAGTCCACACTGTTCCAAATGATTCTGGGAAATGTGGAATATGATTCAGGAACAATCAGTGCTCCAAAGGGCTATAAGATCGGTCATCTGGAACAGCATCTGAAATTTACCAAACCGACTGTTCTGGAAGAATGTGCTCTTGGACTTCCTGAAGGTGAAGAGTATGAAACCTGGCAGGTGGAAAAAATTCTTTCCGGACTTGGTTTTTCAGAAAACGATATGGAAAGAAGCCCTTCTGAATTTTCCGGCGGTTATCAGATTCGGATGAATCTTGCAAAACTCCTTGTCTCAAGACCTGATATGCTGATGCTTGATGAGCCGAACAACTATCTGGATATCGTCACCATCCGGTGGCTCGAAGAATTCCTTCATGAATGGGAAGGAGAGATTGTTCTGATCACTCACGACAGAAGTTTTATGGACAGTGTGGTCACTCATACTGTTGCCATTCACAGAAAGAAAGCGATCAAGGTGGAAGGCGATACAGAAAAACTCTACAATCAGATCAATCAGGCAGAGGAAATTTACGAAAAAACAAGACTGAACGAAGAGAAGAAAAGAAAGCAGGAAGAAATCTTCATTGCAAAATTCAAGGCAAAGGCGAGTTTTGCAAGCCGCACTCAGTCTAGAGTCAAGAAACTGGAGAAGCAGGGCACAATGAAGGCTCTTGAAAATATTGAGGATCTGGAACTCTACTTCAACAGTGCAAATTTTGCAGCAAGCCAGATGATGTCTGCAGAAGAAATCAGTTTTTCTTATACTGGAAAAGAGCCATATATTATAAACAAATTTTCATTAAGCGTAGGGAACGGCGACAGGATCTGCATCATCGGAAAGAACGGGAAGGGAAAGTCCACTCTTCTGAAGATTCTGGCTGGAGAATTCAAACCTGTTTCGGGGACAGTGAACAAGCACCCTGTTCTGAAAGAAGGCTATTTCGGACAGACAAACAAACTGGATCTCAACGACAGCAATACAATCGTAGAAGAAATCATGAGTGCAGACAAGGACTGTAATGAAGGAAAAGCAAGAAATATTGCAGGAGGTCTGATGTTCTCCGGGGACAGTGCTCTGAAAAAAATCAAGGTTCTTTCCGGAGGGGAAAAAAGCCGGGTCCTTCTGGGAAAAATTCTTGTCACTCCCTGCAGTCTTCTGTTTCTGGATGAGCCTACGAACCACCTGGATATGCAGTCCTGCGATGCTCTGATTGAGGCGATTGATCAGTTTGAAGGTTCTGTAATTATGGTAACTCACAACGAAATGCACCTTCGTGCTGTGGCGACAAAACTCGTTGTGTTCGACAATGATATGATCAGCATTTATGACGGAGGTTATGACGACTTCCTGGCAGATGTGGGCTGGTCGGACGAAGATTTATGAATCTGGAGAAAGGTCAGTATGTAATCACTAGAATCTACGGTGCTTACTATGAAATCTACAGTCCTGAAACAGGCTTGAAAAGAGCAGTGCTTCGGGGCAAGCTCAGACTTTCGGGTTCCACTGAAAGAAATCCTCTCACACCGGGAGATATTGTGAATGCAGATGCAGGAGCAAATTCGGGTGATGATTATAAAATCATGTCAGGGGTTGAAAGAAAAAATGCACTGCTCCGCAAAAGCAGGGACGGGGATGCGCAGGCTCTCTGTGCAAATATTGACTATGCAGCCATTCTGGCCTCTCTTGCAAATCCGGAAACAAAGCCGGGATTCATCGACAGATGCCTTGCATCCTGTCATTTTGCAGGAATCACTCCATTGATTATTTTTACTAAATGTGATCTTCCCGATGCGGATTTTATTGAAGAAAAAACATCTGTCTACAGGGAGTTGGGATATAATGTAATGACAGTGTCCGCAGCGACCGGAGAGGGCATTGAAGAACTCAGACTGAAGCTGAAGGACAAGGTGACTTTTCTCGCAGGAATTTCCGGTGCCGGAAAATCCAGTCTTGTCAACGCAGTTTCAGGAGAGAATATGATGAAAGTGGGAGAAGTCAGCCATTCCTCAGGAAAAGGAAAACATACAACCACCAATTCTCATATGATTTTTCTGCCTGACGGAATCACCCTCATTGATTCTCCCGGCATCAAGGAATGGGGAATTCTTCACATGAAAAAGGGAGATATTGTATCCTCTTTTCCTGAATTTTTCAAGATCAGAAAAAAATGTCCAATTACAGGATGCTGCAATCTTCAGGACGGCTGTCTTCTGACTGACAAGATGGATGAAAAGCATATTTCTTATGAAAGACTGATCAGTATGGAAGCAATGCTCGAAAGTGTGGATGTTCCTCACAGAATCAGAACAGGAAATTTCAAAAGCGGAAAAGTCCGCAGACGAGAAAAAAATTATGACTGATCCGGCTTTTGTTTTATATCTGAGAATATCTATTCTCCTGATCAGTCTTCCTGTGTTTCTCATTTCATTTCTTCTGATTTTGGTCAGGATCAGAGAAAAAGGATTTTCCTTTTCTCTGCCGGAAGCATTCATTATGCTGCTTCCTTTTTGTGCAGCAGGTGCAGGAATCTTTTTTTCTGCATACGGTCTGGTGCTGAAAAGCAGCTGGAAATTCACTGAACTCATTATTGACTGTCTATCCATTTCTGCCGCTTTTATCATTGCATTTGTTCTGTATACCGTCATCCGCCAGTCGCAGGAAGGATGAATGCAATGAATAACCCCAAATTTATAATAGTACTTAGAATCATAATCCTTCTTGTAGTGATTCCCTCTTTTCTGCTCTCTCTTCTTTTTGTAATGGAAAGAGTTCAGGAAAAAATTTCCTTCCTTTCCTGGATGGATTTCTCCTTTGTATTTCTTCCCTTCCTTGTGGCAGGAGCCGGTCTGTTCACCTCTGTCTGGAGTCTTTTCAGAAAAAGAGAATTCAGCCTTCTGGAGCTTGCAATCTACATTTTTTCCTTTCTTGCGGTTATTCTAAATTTCATTATATTGTATATAGTCATAAGTCTTGCTGAGAACGGGTAATTCAGAGAATTGGACTCTGTCATTTGGAAATATGCCGACCGAAAATCTGCAACTCAAAAATACCTGATTTACATCATCCCTTAAGCCGCCGGCAGACGTTCCTGCCCAAAACACCCCGCCTGCAGCGTCAGCCGGAGCTGACTTTCAACCAATGTGCTGTTGATTCTTTTATGCTGATTACCGGCCGACAGGCGTTCCAGCAGCAGATAAATTGCTGAATCAGCGGGGATTAAATATGCAAAACTTTCGAGACAGTGCTTGTCAGGTAATCCTGAACTATGAATATCTTGTTATACTGGTTTTTCTAAGCTGTAATCCCCCATTGCATAGATCTTCTCTGGAGTGGATATTTCTGGCTAAATTTACAGCATCTCAAACTGTAACTGCACCGACTGTATTGCAGTCATCATCAAAATATACAATTACAGCAGGCGGTTCAGCTGGAAGTGTAAATGCTCCAATCTCAATCGGTGTAACTATAAGCACCGATAAAGCAATTCAACCTTCTAATTGGTCAATAGTGCAGTCGATGCTGCAGACTCAGTCCGCAAATGCTCTGATACTCGATCCATCCATAAATTCTGCAGACATAAGCACTTTTACGGGTTTCTCTGGAACAAATAAATGGAATGACGGAATTTTAGCACCTAACGGCAAAATTTATGCCATTCCCAGAGATGCGACGAGCATATTAATTATTGATCCAAAATCGGCAGGAACCTGGGATATGTCTGTTTGATTGAGTTCATATTTTAATAAAAACTAAAGAATATCAGTTTAAACTAAGTGATAAATATTATAAACTCACTTTAAGCAAAAAGAATATATTGCATAAAATCTATAATTTTTCCGAATCATTAGAGGTATCCGCAGTTTAACAGCTTGCTATGAATCAGAAAAACAGCACTTATTCAGAGAACGGCTTCGTGCCGACAAACTGGATAAAAGAAGAAAGAAAACGGAGAACGGCTGTCAGATTTCTCTGATTCAGATTTTTTGCTGAGATTTCTGCGGTAAAGCTTTTGAGAGTCTGATTGAAATCGGAAAATCCTATGTCAAAAAAATGAAAAAGTGAACTCAGGATGATTTTTTTTGAGTAAGGGACTTTCAGACGGACTGAAAGCTTGTTTCCGTTTCCCAGGTTTGTGGGACAGGAACTGACAAATCCAAGACGGGGCAGAAAGCAGAAAATATCTCTGTCCTGAAAAATATCAGGTATATATAAAATATCCTCGACTGACTCAGTCCGCTGAATGAATCTGAAGATCCTCAGGTGATCTTCATCGTTCAGTCTGTATTGGAATTGATTTTCTGCAGCTTTTTTAATCAGAAAATTTACTGAATCTTCCTTGATCCTTTCGCGATTGCTTCTTCCTGGAAAATGAAAACCCCTCAGGTTTCTCGAAAATCTGTATCTGACTGAGACACCTAAGGATAGGATAAAGGAGAGACACTGTTCTGCAGATGCAGTTTTCCAGCCGGAATCATCTATGCCTGCATCATTCAGAAAATACGGGAGGGAGGAAATTTTTTTCGAATTTGCACTGAATCTGTAGGCAGAACGCCAATTTTCAAAAAAAGAAGAGTAACAGTCAGCGCATTCCGTTTTTCCGAACTGAAGAAAGTCCTCTTTCTTCAGTCCGCAGATTCTGCAGTGAATCAGGCAACTGATTCCAAAGGCTGAAGGGCGCCCGAAATAATTTTATGCCTGCGGCTGGCCAGAGAGGCAAGTTCCAGGTCATGAGTGACCAGTACAATCGAAAAACCGAATTCCTTCTGCAGTTCCAGGATCAGATTCATCAGACTTCTGGAATTCTCTCTGTCCAGGTTTCCAGTCGGCTCATCTGCAAGAATCAGTTTCTTTTTAGTCACTAAGGCTCTTGCAACTCCTACTCTGGCACTCTCTCCGCCGGAAAGCTGAGAAGGAAAACTGGATACTCTGTCTTTCAGGCCTACCCGTCCAAGCATATCCTTTGCTTCAGCCTTTGCCTTGACAGGATTCATTCCTGTGATGAGAAGAGGGATCATTACATTTTCCAGTGCATTAAAATCCGGAAGAAGAAGATGATGCTGAAATATAAAAGTAATTTTCTCTGCGCGAAAGCGTTCTTTCTGTTCAGAATTGATGTTGCCCAGATCCACTCCGCAGACAAAGACCTTGCCGCTGTCAAAACTGTCCATCGCACCGACGATATTTAACAGAGTTGATTTACCGACTCCCGATGCTCCTTCCACTGAGACAATTTCAGATTCTCCAATCTTCAAGTTTATGTCAGATAAGATAGGAATACCTCGGTCTGATATAAAGTAGGATTTTTTCAGGTTTTCAATCTCAACTAAAAGGCTCATAATGACTGAAAATCTCAGACTAGGCGGCTCTTGCAATGATTTACTAATTTTTAGCCTGAATCCAATCAGGATTTCTTAAAAATTATTTACATCAAAGGAATGATTTTCATAGTGAATTAAAAGGTTAAGTCCAGATGCCAGATGTAAGATATCATTTCATAAAATTTGCGAGCAGAGATCAGATTTCCAAGACTTCTGTTCTGCTTTGCATGGCTCTTGAAACAGGAAAGAAAAAACTGGAAAGAATTGATGCTGTAGTTTCTCCCAGCCATGAAACGACTGCAATTGATGCAGGAGATACTTACAGAGACTGTACCAACAGAATTCAGAACATTATTTTGAGCGGACATTCTTCTCAAAGCAGTTCCATCAGCCTGATCAATCATATAAAAAATCAGTTTACTCAGGAAAGTTTTACTTTCGAACTCAATCATTACCTTGAACACGGAGACGGAGACAAACTGAAAAACCTGATGGAAAGAACAATACAAAGGGTTTTCGGTTCCAGAAGTGAACAGGAATCAGCTCTTTTTCTTTCGGAAAATACTCAGGAAGAAATGGATGCACTCTCTCCTCCGCCAAGCACAGATCTGCCCAAGGCAGAAAATGATGCAAGAGAATATGAAATTCCAAGTGTAGTTCCTCCCGGCTCAAAAATTGTCAAATTTCAGTTCATTGTCGCACCTGTCACAGGTACTGAAGTCAGTGAACTTAGGCTGGGGGACAGAATACTGATCAAGATTCAGGAAGGTCCTGATTCTAATGATATTCTTTCGGAACTGCAGCTCAAGGATCAGTCAGGAATCATTATTCCATGTCCCGGTATCATTATTGATCTTGTGCACAATGAAGATGATTCAACAAGCGTTGTTGTAAAACTGGGTGAAGGCATTTACGGGCAGTATATTGAAGCTGAAAGAAATATCAGAGTCAAGATGGCTGAACCATCCCAGCATGACAGAGAGGTGGATCAGTATCAGAAAGCACTGCAGGGCTATGAAAGAGGATGGGTCAAGCCAGCCATCTTTTTAGTAAGTGTCATTACGGTTCTCTGGATAATAGTGGCCTTTTTTGTAACCTGAATATGAAGAAAAAAATTAAGAATGCATTAATCTATCTATTATTGACTGTATCATTTGCTTACAGTCTGGAAAGTCTTTTCCTGAATGTAAATGCTGAAATTCAGCCGAAAGACGAAGTCATTGGAAATCCGTTTAATCCTTCTGAAGCAAAGCCCAGACAGCTGAGCATTGTCTTCGGCAAGGGACTTTTTGCGCAGGTCAGCTCTTT
Organism: Leptospiraceae bacterium; assembly: GCA_035345895.1. Classification (GTDB taxonomy): domain Bacteria; phylum Spirochaetota; class Leptospiria; order Leptospirales; family Leptospiraceae; genus DAORDI01. The sequence goes on along the minus strand of DAORDI010000009.1, from coordinate 12,574 downwards.
GAGCTCCACTTTGAGCAATCTTCAGGTTTCTGATCTTCCTTCCGATGGAAAACTGGAAAAAACAATCGATCTTCTGGAAAGAGGCATTGCACTGAAAAAAGTATTCCTTGTATTTTACGTGTTTCTTGCTCTTTTTTCTCTGGCAGGTTTTTTTGCATACACATTCAACACATGGTTTCATCAGGCAACGCTCAGAGGTGTATTCTTTTTTACTCTCTTCCCGGTGCTTTCTCATATGCTTTCGGCAGGCATTGTTGCACAGATGACTATGGCTGGATCTGCATTTTTCTTTTATATCCTGAATCTGCTTTTTCTTTTTTTTCTGATTGCCGGACTGATTATAATGTTCCGACACAGACATTTTGACGAGATGACTGCGCAGATGCTTTATATTGCTTCAAACAACGATGAAGAAAGCAATCCGGGAAAAATCATCCGGGAAACTCAGGAAGCAGACAGAAGAAACGGCTTCTTTGAGAAGCTGAAAATTTCAATGCATTTCGTATATATCATTCTTGCCGGGTTCATTCTGGGAAATCTAGTCTATATTCCGCTGTTTTCTCTTCAGAAACACTATTCATCTCAGTTTGGGATTCTTCTCTTTGTATCCTTGATTATACTTATGCTCTTTTATATAAGAAATTATTATAAAGCAGGTAAGGATGAAGAGGCCAGTTTTTCTCACAATATTGCAGTGAGTTTTTCATTTCTTCAGTACAGAATCATCAGAAATATATTCCTTTTCTTTATTACTTCTGTGGGAGTGATCATATTTGTAATTTCTCTTTTTCTTCTGCTGACTTTCAATACGAGCAGACTGAAGGATATGAATGTGATTGAAAGAACGATCAATCTTTAGTGTATTTCAGGAACTGCGAAATTTTTTGAATCAGATGCTGCCTTGAAACAGGCTTCTGTATATATCCGTCACAGGTATTGCTGATTTCCAGTCTGCTGTGTTCAAATACGGAAGCAGTCAGGGCAAGTACAGGGATGTGTGCAGTTTCCGGATCATTTTTGATAATCTTGGCGGCCTCATATCCGTTCATTACGGGCATTTTCATATCCATCAGTATCAGGTTCGGCTTAAATTTCTGAGCAGATTCGACTGCAGCCTGTCCGTTCTCAGCAACGATAATTTTCAGAGTTTTGTACGGTTCCAGAAATTTTTTGAGAAGATCAAGATTCAGATGCACATCATCGACTATGAGCATAGTGGCGGGCTCAAAAATGATTCCTGCCAGATTAAATTTTCTATCCCCTGTCCGGACTTCAGCGGCAGTGGCAGTCTCCACATCCTTGATGTTAATTGTAAATACCGTTCCTCTGCCTGGCTGACTCTTCAGAGAGATCTGACCCCCCATCATATTTGTAAGTCTTTTTACTATTGTGAGTCCAAGTCCAGTCCCGCCGTACTTATTATGATTCTGTCCTTCGGTCTGAGTGAATGCCAGAAAAACCGATTCCTGCTGATTTTCAGGAATTCCTATTCCTGTATCTTCCACTTTGATTTCAAGATCAGTGCATTCTGCACCCGAATTGTCCTTTCTTTGCTGACTGGTGTTCATTACTGAAATTTTTATATATCCGTCATCAGTAAATTTTATTGCGTTTCCCGCCAGATTGAGGAGAATCTGCCTGAGTCTGATCTCGTCCAGAAGAAGGGCCTGAGGTACGGTTTTACCTACTTCCAGAACAAACTGAATATTTTTTTCTGCTGTCTTTCCCGAAAAGACAGTCCTCAGATCTTCCAGAATTGCTCTGATATTGATAGGAGCCAGTACGAGCCTGAATACTCCGGATTCTATTTTTGAAAGATCCAGAACATCATTGATGAGTTCGAGCAGAATTTTTCCGCTGGATGTTATATTTCTTACCAGAGGACTGAGTTTTTTATCGTCTCGAAGTTCCTCATTCAGAAGTTCAGCAAATCCTAAAATTGCATTCATTGGAGTCCGTATTTCATGACTCATATCTGCAAGGAATTCGCTTTTTGCGCGGTTTGCTCTGTCCGCATCTTCCTTCGCCTTGCGCAGGTTTTCCTCATCAAGTTTCTTGTCCGTAATGTCCTGGATCACACCGAAAGAAAGGATCGGAATATTCTGAGTGCTGTATGAATTTTTTCCAATCAGCCTGACGAATCTGATCATCTCATTCGGGAGCAATACTCTGAACTCAATGTCCAAAACAGTCCTGTCCTTCAGCGAACTTTCATAGGCTTCCACTGCAAATTTTCTGTCATCGGGATGTACCAAAGTAAGAAGAAAATCCAGATATATTTCTTCATTATTTTTAGGAATGAAAAACATATCGTATACTTTTTCTGACAGCTTCATTTTTCCTGTAGAATGATCCAGATCCCATCTTCCCAGATTTGCAATTGACTGTGCTTCCCTCAGATTTGCTTCACTTTCCAAAAGTCTCTGCTCCGCCTCTCTTCTGCCGGTAACATCTGAAGAAACAATAAAGACTCCCTCTGGAGAAGGTTCTATATTGAGTTCAAACCAGGCAGATGAACCGTCAGGAAAACAGAACTCATTCATCAGCTGAAGCGGAATCCTTTCCTCCATACATTTTTTAATTCCTGAAAATAAAGGAGAGGATTCTATTTCGGGAAAAACTTCAGTAAGACTGCAGCCAAGGAGTTCCTCCTTCTTTTTCCTGCAATGGTCTGCACCTGCCTCATTGACATAGACATATTTATAATCATAACTGATAATAAGACAGCCCTGAAGCATTGTATCCAGAGAATAACTGAAGCGTTTCTCACTTTTTATCAGCTTGTCTTCCAGTAATTTTCTTCTTTCAATATCCTGATTCAGATGATGCTGAGCCAGTCTAAGTTCCAGAAGAGAGACGACATTCCTGCTTAAAATGGTGAGTGCGGTTTTCTGATCGGAAGACAGTGTTTTGGGTCTGCTGTCAATGACACATAGAGTTCCAAGCGTAAGCCCTTCCGGAGTGATAAGCGGTGCTCCCGCATAAAACCTTACGAAGGGCTCTGATACGGCAAGAGGATTGTCAAAAAAACGTTCATCTTTAAAAGAGTCCGGTATTTCCATTATTTCGTGCTCAAGTATTGCATATGAACAGAAGGCGATATCACGGTGCGTTTCTTTTGTTTCCAGTCCGACTCTGGACTTGAACCATTGCCTTTTTTCATCGATAAAACTGATCAGTGCAATCGGAGTGCCGCAGAGAATAGAAGCAAGTTTAGTAATGTCATCATATAATACTTCATCTATAGTATCTAGAATTTCATAACTTTTCAGTTTTTTTATTCTTTCTGATTCATTTTCGGGATATTCTGCGGGAATCATCCTACTTTCTTCCTTTCGCCGCTTTTTCTAATTGTTTCATACAATTTCTCTCTATTACAGTTTGCTATTTTAATATCTAAAGTCAATATTTGATTAAAAAAAATTGCCTCAATTTGAATCACTCTTTGTCAATGAGATTCTTATTCTTCCATCAGATAGACATTGGGCGCTCTAATCAATGACCGCATAAGGATTGAGCACTCGCAAATTCGGAAGCTGACCCCCAGCATTTAGAAGCTGGCTAAGCTCCCGAAAGCATGAAAGCTGTTGTTTTTACTGATTCATCATAAACTTTTATAGTGCTAGATTCCTCTAAAGCTCAGTCTGTATCTTTTTTTGCGCAAGGTGAATTCTATAATCAGAAATGAATTTTCGAAATCGACATGACAGAAATTCATCCTGAAGCATTTATTCTTTCTAAGGTGTAATGAAGAGATAAAAAAATTAAATTTCTTCTGATAATATTCAGATATACTATTCAAGTATGAAATATTTCAGAAAATTTTTCCCAGACTCAGGTTTTTCCTGGGCAGTATTCGGATTTCTGCTCCTTGATCTGTTTATGGAAAAACTTCCGATCAGTACGGAAAATTTAATCTGGCCTCTGTTTTTTATGAGCACCATATCTGTTTTCATTTTCAGGATTGAGAAAAAATTTATTATCTCAGGACTCTTTCTTTTTGTTCTGTATTCGGAATGGACAGTCAGGCAGAATGCGGAAAGGAAGCACATTGTGTTTTCTGCAAAAGACTGGAAAACTGCAGACAGGCACTGGAAATCAGTAAATATCCGATTTGAAAAAGAGATCAAAAAGAATTTCTGGGAGGTAAAAATTTCTCATCAAAACTTTGAGTTTCCTTCCATCCTCAGGCATAAGACAAAATCAGAACTGATCTATGATCTGGAATGTCCTCTGTCTGCGGTAAAGGTAAATGAGGCAGACATTAAAAATGAATATCTTCAGTTCACAAAAAAATACGGCTCCATTTATCTTTCAGTCCGTCAGAAAAGCTGCAGAAGACTGGAAGGCAGGACTGATGAAAGAAGACTGGTCAGAAAAAGGACTGAAGAACTTCTCGAAAAGGGAAAAATATACGACACAGCAAGGGACATTTCTCTTGGACTGATCTTTGGAGATTCTGGCTATCTGAACGATGATCTCAAGAAAAAGGCCAGAGAAGGAGGCATACTGCATCTGTTTGCTGCTTCAGGTCTTCATATTGGAGTGCTTGCTGCTTTTCTGTATTTTATCTGCAGAAGAATTCCGTTTCTGGACTATTATACTGAAAAAATGATTCCATTAGCATTATGTTTTGCATATCTGTATCTGCTGAATTTTCCTGTTTCTCTTCTGCGTGCATATCTGTTTGCATCTTTCTTTCTGGTCTCACAGATTTTTTTCCGAAGGATGCATAAGATGGATCTGATTCTGAATTCGGCGCTTTTCATTCGGCTCTATGATCCGGACAGTTATCTGTCACTTTCCTTTCTTCTTTCATTTTCCGCTGTTGCAGGAATTCTTCTTGTCAAGGAGGATCTGGATATTCTGCTTTTCGGAAAGCATAAATCATTCTTTTCAGAAAATCTGACTCTTTCTCTTTCTGCAAGCCTTGGGACCTTTCCCGTTCTGCTTTATTATTTCAACAGCTTCAGTTTCGGATCGATTTTTCTGAATCTTATACTCGTTCCGCTGACATCCCTGATCCTGCCTGTCCTGTATGCTGCTCTGATTCTTCAGTATTTTTCCGCACCTGTAATTACTGAAATATTATGGGTCAATCTCGAAATACTCCTCAGAACTCTGGCTCTTCTGGCTGTTGAAATGGGAGAGTCTCTCGGGTTTTACAGAGAATTCGGGGAAGGTAGACAGACAGTACTAAATTATTATTATATTGTAATCTTATTTATAATCTTTATGTTCATCATAAATGCTTATCTTTCAAAGGACAAAGCTTCTGAATTGAAGCAGAGAATTATCAGAATTTCGGTATCCTTTCTGTGCTTTACTGCCCTGATTCTTTTCTGCTATTTCGGATATAATACCGAGGATCCCAGAAAATATCCTTCCTCTGAGCTCATATTCTCTTCACAGAACAGTTTTCTTTATATGAAAGGCAGAGAGGCTTTTCTATCCGGTTCCTGCAAATACAATTCCTATCCGATCGGCATTTCCATCCGCGAAAAAGAAGTCTGCAAAAGAGCGGAGGTCTTTCATATAGACGATGAAACCTGTATTTCGTCTGTACTTAAATGCAGAGACAGGTCTAAGCTGTTTTATATTTCAGAGAAAGGAAAAAGCAGATTTTCTGAAAGCACTGGATTCATTTCAGAGAAAGGTTCAATCTCCAGACTGATTACTGAGGACAGCGGAAAGAAAATCATTTTTTATGCACCGCACAGAGATTCCATAGAGAGTCTTGTTTACAGCACAAGATCCGGAAATGGAAAAATTGCAATGCAGTTCAGTTACCGTTCGAGAGACAGCGTGGATGACTGGAATTCCAACAGAGGTCTTCTGGGAATACCTTATTCCTGGAAATTTGAAGATGCTAATAAAATTATAAAGTAATGATAAATTCAGTTCCTTTTCCAAATTCAGTGCTGAAGCTGATCGTTCCTTCATGCAGTTCTACTACCCATCTGCACATAAACAGACCAAGGCCTGTTCCTTTTGTCTTTCCTTCTGTAATGAATATATCGAAAAGCCTGTCCTGAATCTGGGGTGAAATGCCAGTACCGTTGTCTGAAAGAACGATCCTGACTTTGCCATCTGAAATTTCAGAACGAATCTGAAGCCGATAATCGTTTCTGTTTTCCGACATCGCCTCCCTGGCATTATTTGCAAGATTGATCAGAACCCTTCTCATTCTGCCTCTGTCAATCAAAATGACAGAATCTGCTTCAGTCATCACATCCAGTCTGATTCCGCAGTATTCGAAATCAGGATATAGTACATCCTTAATTTCATTCAGAAATTCACTGACTCTGACTTCTGTCTTGAAAAGACGTATGTCTCCTCTTGCAAAATCGAGAATCTCATAAGCCATATCTCCCAGCTTGTCAATCTCACGAATGATGATTTCCAGATCCTTCTTTCTTTCATCTTCAGATATTTCGGAAGAGTTCGCTGCTTCGGAATACGATTTGATTGTCATTATCGAATTCTTAATGTCATGCACAACTCCTGCCGCCATCTGTCCTACAATGGAAAGACTTTTTCTGGATTCTGCAAGCTTTTCAGATTTCAGTCTTTCTCTCTCAGCAGCCTGTCTTGCTTCTTCCAGATGCCTTGTTCTCAGCTCGACTTTTTCTTCAAGATACTGATTCAGATCCGTCAGCTGTTCGCTCAGCTTTTCAGACATGAGAAATGATCTCGAAAATCTCTGGGAAAGAAGGACTGCCTGGACAAGTATGAATACAAGAAGTCCGTAATTGGCGAATGTTCCTGTTCTCAGAACTCCAAAACTGTACATAATGTCATTAATGATAAACAGAAAGAAAATAATGATTCCGGAGAGAAAGAGCCATGCTCCCTCCTTTCTTTTGATTCCGGCTCTGACCAGAACCGCAACTGAATAGATAATTCCGGCAATCGTGAGTGCCTGTGCCGGTCTCAGCGTATAAACGGCATAAATCTTCATAGGAGTCAGAAGAACAATTATGGAAAAGACCGCCTGTATTTTTGAGATTGTTTTTTGAATTGCAGAAAGAATCTCTTCTCTGAAAAGTTCGTTCAGAAACATCAGAAAAACAGCTCCACTCATATAAAAACTGATGTACTCAGCCTTATGAACGGCCAGATAGTATGTTTCAGGGATAATATCAAAAATGTATTTTTCATTGATGCAGACAACTCTGACAGCAATCAGAAGACAGAAAATTCCGAAATACAGAGGAGATCTGTCTTTTTTTCGATAGGAAAAAATTACAAGATGGTATATGCCCATGATTCCCAGACAGGCAAAAACGATCATTTCAATGATCAGATTTTTTTTCTGAAGATTGAAAATTTCCTTCTGAGAACCGATGCTTATTGAACGGATAATTCCCGCTGCAATATCATTATAATTGGATACAAGAAAGACCAGTTCTGTTTCACTTTTAAAATCTTCCAGTTCAACATTGCTGATCTGCATCATAGGAATGGATTCCGATTCATTTCTTCCGGTTATTCCCTTTCTGTATACAGGCTTCCCGTTGTGAAACAGGATGTAATTTGATCCTATCAAGTTGATTTTCAGTGCTGCTGGAAAGGGTTTTTCCGGAAGCAGTATTTTCAGTCGGTATATAGCGTATCCCTTTTCAAGAAGTCTTCTTCCGCTCTTTTCGTACTCGGTCCACGCTTTCGGAACTCTGTAATATTCTTTGCTTTCCTGACTGAAGATGCGTTTCTGCTCTTCCGGATCTTCAGAATACTGCATCCAGTAAAATTCCCATTCTCCATTCAGCTGAACAATGCCCCCGGAGTTTTTTTCTGAAATTCCTGAGAATACGGAAGCGGATGCGGAAAAGTCAAAATTCCTGAGATCAATAACTCCTTTTTCTGCAAAATGTACATTCTGAGTCTGTTCGTTTATCCCGCAGAAGGAAAACAAAAATGAGAAAAGGATCAGTATGAATAATTTCAAGATACAGTATTCCCGCTTACTTTATTTGACGAAAATAGTAGAATTACTTTTTCAGGGTTCATACAAAAAACAGCAGCAATCAAAAAATTAATTCCAGTAAATAAAAAGGAAGCCGTTTGAAAACAATTTATTTCTTCAGAATTGCAATCCATATTTCTTCAAGGACAGCTGCAGTCTCGCCGGATTCAGTAAATGCAGTTGATTCAAGAATATATTTTCGCCGGTTTCTTTCCTTCAGCGAGGTACTGATTCTTATTTTCCCTTGCCTGAGTGGCAGAAAATACCGGATGGAAGCTGTTCCTGTTGCTCCATAGGCATAACTGTCTTCAAGAATAAAGTGTATGAATGCTCCCTGACTGCTGTCCATTACTGTAAACAATGCTCCGCCGTGCAGAGTTCCGTTGGGATTAAAGTGCTCCTGCTTTACTTCATATTCAATCACACAGGATTCCTTTGAGAGCGAAATGACAGAATATCCGAAAATTGCCCCAAGCCTGTCATTGCTCTGAAAATGACGAATATAGGATGAGATGTCTTGTTCTTCCATTTACTGCCACTTTATATTGAGTTTCCTTTCTGAAAAGAAATACTCAAATGCCTGTGTTGGAAAAGAATTTCCTAAGTAAATATAGTATTTTCCAGGAAGAGATTATCATACAAAATCATTCAAAGACAAAATCCGCTGGAACAGGAAGTTGTGCAGTCTGAACTTGAGCTGCACGCCTTTCCGGAACCGCATTTTAAACAGCTTGCTCCTCCGCAGTCAACATCTGATTCGGATCCGTCTTTCATTGCATTGGAACAGGACGCTGCAATGCAGGTATTGCTGACACAGTTTGTGCTGGAACAGTCTCCTCCAATGGAACAAGTTTTAAACAGTCCGCATTTTGCAGCACATGAGCCTCCGCAGTCGATATCTGTTTCCGTTCCGTTTTTTACACTGTCAAAGCAGGTTGCAGCCTGGCAGAGATTTCCAGTACAGACTCCGCTTAAGCAATCTGCTGATAAACTGCAGCTTTTTGAAGTTCCGCATTTTGAGCATGAACCTCCGCAATCAATATCCGATTCAGTTCCGTTTTTCACAGTGTCAGAACAGGTAGCCGCCTGACAGAGATGAGATGTGCACAAACCGCTTTGGCATTTTGCAGGCCTTATTTGTTCCGCATTTATTTGAGCAGGAGCCTCCGCAGTCGATATCTGTTTCCGTCCCGTTCTTAAATCCGTCAGAACAGGATGCAGAAGATGCAGAGGAAGAAGTTGAAGTTGATGAAGAGGTGGAAGTTGCCGTACTGCCCGTTCCGGAACTGCTGTTCGCATTTGTTTTTGCTGAATTCATTCCAATCAGTGCATAAGGCAGTAGAGATTTTTTCTTTTCGCTTCCGCAGGAAATAATTGATATTACAAAAACGAATAAAAAAGAATATAATAAAGTAAAAATTCTATCTGCTGAAAAATTTAGCATTTTTATCTCCGAGGGAAAATACTGAAAAGGAATCTATATCCTATCATTATTAATATTGTTGTTCGAGTCAACTAATAATTGTCAAAATATGAAAAGTTCTTTTTATGAAAATGAGACCTGGTTTTAATTTATTGAATTAAACAAATTTCAAGATGTTCAAAATTACCGAGGTTGTAATTTGAAATACGAATTTTATTAAGTGTTTGAATTATGCTGATCAACCAAAGTGATTCTTCTTTTGCTGGGAGACCTTGATTTTACTGACCTAATAGAGTTTAATACCCAAAGATTTTTGAAGATGCGTATATATCAAGGTTTTTCCATATTGATTTGTATTTTCTCAGTCGCTTATCTTCGCACTTAGGCTTCCGCCGACAGAATCTGGGTAGATGAAACTGTTGACTGCTGTCCAGGTCGCACTGACGCCTCCCACTGCAATTCCTGAATCCACTTTCACTCTGCAGCTCGGTGAAACAAGGGTGACAGCCTTGTAGGATGCACAGGGCTGAGAACTGGACGGGATGCATATAGGCATTTTTACTGAACCGGAAAGGTCCGCATTTCCCTGATAGAAATTTGATAAATATGTATATGATCCAAGTTTTGATCCAAGCTGAACTATGTCGTCTTTAACTGTGCTGAATTCACGGAGAGGCATATAGTTTTTGTCTGTCTGGGAGAAGGGCATACTTACCAGCCCTCCGTTGTTCAGGCATCCGTCCACTGTAAGGGAAGTGAGTGTTCCTGCAGAAAGAGCAGATGAGTTTTTTACAATCTGAGAGTATAATGATTTTGGTATAGAATATCCATACATTAGAACTCTGGTAGGATAACTCTGATCATTTGCGACTGCAGTGTTCAGAAGACTGTAGGGAGGATCTGACATAGAAAATGTTTTCGTGCATTCCGGTTCTCCTGTTGTTGTATTGTATTTGCAGGTGCTGTAATCGGAAAATGCAGTACCGGCAGGGAAGTATGAGTTCATATAACTGTCAGTCGCACTGGGCCTTATTTTAAATGATTCCGAAATACTGTTAGCCGTATCAGTAATGCTGAGGGTCAAAGTATTCTGTCCCTGATTGGATGTGCCGAGGGTGAATGTGTCGGCAGTGCTGCAGGTTGCACCGGAACTCTTGTTGAAATTATCCAGAACATACATTTCTCCCGCACCACCGAAAAAACCTTGATAAAATGATTTAATATACTTAATTTTATTTTCTGTGTCTGTTGAAGGAATACTGTTGGACGGATTGTTCGGATTGTCGTACTTTGTGGAATCATAGTCGGAAAGTTTTTTCAGAGTCAGAGTTTTCCCTCCAAATGACACTGTCACTGTGGCAGTGCTGATGTCGGTGACTTTCTTCCCAGTTCCGATTTTACCCAGGAAAACAAAAGGCTGTATGAAATAATTCCCGCTGACTGCGGTTGTGGTTCCGCTGAAAGTGGAGCACTGTGCACTGAATCCTATATATGCCTTGAGAAAAATATCCTTATACTTTGCCTTAGAATTTGAATAACCGACACCTGCAGATGAAGAGGCACCGGTGAGCGAGGAATTTCCAATCGCCACCTTGAAAGCAGAATTGTTCTTGAAATTGACTCTGTAGGTTCCTGTCTTTGTCGGAGTAAACGACAGACTTGCATTCCCATCCCCGGTTCTTTTGTAAGTCTGCTCAATCCCGTCGGTATCTGTGACCGAATACTCTATCTTGGTACTGTTCTCATTTCCCGCAGCCAAGGCTCTTTCCGAAAACAGAACTGAACCTGATCCATAAACTGCTGTAACGGCTGTTCCTGAAGTCACGCTGATCTCCTGCATCAGACCGTCGCTGATATCAGTCTGATTTGCTGCGATAACTGCTGCAGCGATGATCAGGTTTTTATTGTCCTTTTTCTTTTTTGCAAAAGGATTCAGGCTTTCCAGCTGACTGCAGGCGGACATAAAAAGGATTGCAGGTAAAATAAAGGATTTTATCATCAGGTTCATTCTTTTCTCCGTTTGCAGCTTCTGGCAGCCGCTAAGATCCCGTATTCAGGTTTTTCCTTGTACGCATTCTTCATTGTTATCCAGGAAGAATAGCTGCAAAATTAAATGAAAACAGGGTTCAGTTTTTTTTCAACTAAATTCCGGTTATTCCTGAATATATCCCCAGCTTTTAAGAATTGTTCTGACTTCCGAACCTAGAATCGGTCTTTCCTGGCTGGAGGCGTTTGAAAGCAATACACCGTCATTATAAATCCATACATCCTCTGATTTCGCAAAACCGAAAGGTTCATTCAGTGAAACTGTAATTTCAGGTGCAGAATAGGAATCTGTTTTTCCAAGAATCCCGTACTGACCGGTTCTGAATCTGCTTTTTGCACCGTTTCTGCTCAGGTTCAGACTGAATTCCGTCTTCGGAAGAAATGTTCCTATTTCTGCGAGAGAGTCTTCCTTTCCTGTTCCTGAAATTCGGATCTGTCGCCGGTTTGAAACAGAAAGATTCAGATCACCTTTCAGGCTGGCTTCATAAAATTCTCCGGAAAGAAACAGGTCAGCCTGATAGGAGTATCCTTTCGGGAATCTGATTTTCAGGGAGTTTCTTTTCAGACGGTTATCATTTCGGATTTTTTTCAGATCCTCTTCTTCTTTTGACTGTCCTGTCAGATTTTTCAGTTCAGCGGGATCAGCATTCAGATCGTAAAATTCTTCTCTTCTGCTTTTGGGAGGGATTTTTCCTTCCAGATGATAATTTGTATATCCGTCAGGTCTGTAGACATACTTATATTTTTCCGTCCTTACAGAATCGGACATTCTTCCTTCCGTGAGCACGAAACTTTCCTTCAGCAGGGGATTTTTTCCTGAAAAATAATCGGCATAATTCAGTCCGGGATATGCTGTATTGTCAATGGGAATATTCAGAAAACCTGCTATTGTGGGAAGCAGAGAAATACTCGAACTCATTGACTTCAGGGTTTTTGTCACTGCAGTCTGCTGCATTTTTTTCGGAAGTTTGATGATGAGGGGGATCTGGATTTCCTCATCATAATGAGTTTCTCCATGACCGAATCTGGTTCCATTCACTTCATTCTTTTTGAATGTATGATTTTCGTTGAAAAGATCACCGTGATCCGAAGTGATGATGATCATCGAACTGTCATATTTGTTGATTTTTTTCAGATAA
>DAORDI010000008.1:0-41835 GCA_035345895.1 Leptospiraceae bacterium | reverse complement strand
TTCATCTTTTGTGATATAAAAACGTCTGCCTGTTTGCATTTTTTTGAATAATCGAATTCATCCGGGTTGGAAAATGAGTACAGTTCTTTGAGCCTCAAATACTTGTCACCTATATTATATATTTTCAAATGATCTAAGTACAGCCAGGCCAGAAAATGCCTCCCCCTGTCATACGACGGCAGATCTTCGGAAGAAAAATGAAATTCCTTTCCTTGAAGAGCCGCCTCCCTGTAGAGCCGGAGAGGAGAATCAAGTTTTCCTATTTCAAACTGATACCGAAAGAACATTGCATAAAGAACAGCCAGACCTGTGTAAAGAAAAAATTTAAAGGCCCTTATAAGTCTTTCCTTTTTCAGTCCTTCAAGCAGAAAAGGTAAAATGAAGGAGAAAAAATCATATCGCTCCTGAACTTCAAAGGATTTTGTATATCCCAGAAAAAGAATAAAATATGAAATAATTATTATAGACAGAATTGAAAAAACGAGATTTTTCCTTTTTTTTCTGATCCAATAAAAAGGAGGGAAGAAAAGGATTCCAAGCACTGCTAAAATGGAAAAAAAATAAACTTTCCGATCAGGCATTTTTGCCGGATTGACAGATTCCCTGAAATAAAATCTGCAGTCCAAATTCTGACACCCAGTAAACGGTTCAGTCCAAGAGTAAGCCAGCATTTCTTTTAAATGACTCCAATCGGCATTAGGATAAAACTTTTTTAGGTAATTTTCAGAAATCAGTGAATAGGAATCAAGGCCGGAAAAACTTTTATGAAACCACAAGAAAACGAAAAGAGCAGATAAAAAAACAGCAAAACCTGCCCCCAAATGAATAATCCTTGTCCTGTTTAAATTCTCTTTGAACAGTGGAGTCACAAGGAAAAGAGCAAAAACTGAATAACTGAGTCCAAGCAGCAGTGCAATTATAATCGAAATGCATGCCGCAAAAAGCCATTTGAATTTTTCTTCATCATAATATTTGTAAATAGAAAGACAAAAAAGACTCAGAAAGGGGTAAACATAAAAGTTATCATCCATACTGCTGATAATGAACCGGTAGTATGGGACAAAAATATAGAATCCTAGTAAAAAGACATATAAATCTAGTCTTTCTCTGTACAGCGAATAAACAAAACAGGAATAGAAAATGATTCCCATACAACCGAATAAAAAAGCCGTTAAACGCATATTATGAAGAAGTTCAGTTTTGGTTGAAGAAAATGTCTGATATAAACCGGTAATGTATCCCAGAAGAAGGTGAGTTCCGTCCTGATGAACTGTTCTGTGTCCGTTGAACCCCCAAAATGCAAAGGAAACAGTATCCCAATCCGGAATAAATAACGATGTTTCCAAAAGGTAATACCCGCACACAAGAAACATTATAAACGTAGAACCCAAAGCAAGGTATTTCCCGTTCATTTTTTCCCAGAAATTATTCATCTTATGCAGAAACTATCGGATAAGGCCGCGATTTCAATCTTATTTTTTCCACGCAGTATCCGCCACAGGATTTCAAATAACACATTGCTTTTATTTTTACTTTGAACACCGGCCTCGAAAAGCTCAAAAATGAATTGGAAAAGCAGGCACAAAATTAAAATTGGACTATGATTTACGGTATACTTGGGTCCGTCTTTAGTTTAATTGGAATGGCACTTTCTTTTGCACTGACAAAAGAATACTTTGGAGGTGCCGGTGGAGTTGTGGATGCAGCCTGTTCTGCATTCGGGGAGGAAGGTGCCTGTGCAAAGGTGGCTGCAAGCTCCTATTCTGCGATTCGAGGACTGCCTTTCATCGGTGATCTGCCGGTAGCAGTCTTAGGTCTCATATTTTACGGAGTGCTTCTCTCTGCATTTGTTCTTTACATTCAAAGAAAGGATGCGGAAGAAAAAAAACTGTTCCTTTCTACAGCGGCTCTCTTTTCCGGGGCGGGCATCATTGCCGACCTTGTACTCGGATTCATATCGGCAAAACTGGTAGGAGTGTTCTGCCCTCTCTGCGTAATGACTTATGGAGTCACTCTGGCACTTTTCATTACTGCTTATCTTGGAATTAAAAAAACAGAAACAAAGGAAAAAGGAGGAATTCAATCCATTATGAAAGACGGATTCAGAAACTTCACAAAAAACATCAGCACATTCGGAGCATCCTTTATTGTCCTATTTGCAATAGGGATCGGATGCGGGAAAACAAGCTCTCAGTCAGGCGGAGGGGATCCCGGTTCACAGGATATGACTGCTGCAAAGATTCAGGCATATGAAAGCGGTCCGAAGGTAAAAATAGACACAGCAGGAATTCCTTTTGCAGGAGATGCAAAGGCCCCTATCGTCATTGTCAAATACGCTGATTTCAACTGTGTCCATTGCATGCATACAAGCAAGGATCTGAAAGGAATCCTCGCAGAATTTTCCGGGTTAGTAAAAGTATATTACAAGAATTTTCCTCTGGACGGAAACTGCAACAGACTGGTCAACCGAAAAGACCCGAATGCAAGTTCCTGCGTTGCAGCAACCGGAGCACTCTGTGCAGACAAGCAGAACAAGTTTGTTCCATTCTACAATGCGCTTTACGAAGATTCGGAGAGAGGAGTCAGACACTCCATTCCTACAGTCCTGGAAATTGCAAAAAATCAGGGTCTCAATATGCAGAATTTTCAGAGCTGTCTGAACAGTCCTGAGATCAAGGCAAAAATCGGAAAGGATGTGGATGAATCGGATAAACTGAACATTCAGAGCACACCGAGTCTTTTCATCAACGACAAAGCACTTGATTCCGGATCCCCTGATCCCCAGTTCCTGAAAGCACTGATCCGCCATCTTTCAAAAAAAGTATAATCCATGACAGAAGAATTAGAATTTAATGATTTAGTAAGACAGAGAATTGCGAAGGTGGAAGAACTTCGCAAAAAAGGACACAATCCTTATCCTCTCCGCTTTTTTCCGAATGCAGTTTCTGCAGACCTGATTTCGCGCTTTGATTCCATTTATGTTCCCGTGGAAAACAATGATAAGCCTCTTTACAGACTCGGAGGAAGACTGCATTCCAAGAGAGTGATGGGAAAGGCCAGCTTCGGTCATATCAAGGACAAGGCAGGAAGCATTCAGCTTTATGCAGCCAGAGATGATCTGGGAGAAGAAAAATACGGAATTTTCAAGTCTCTGGATCTGGGAGATCAGATTGGAATTGAAGGGTATCTTTTCAGAACGCAGAAGGGAGAAATTTCCATCCATGTGACTGATCTGCATCTTCTCGCAAAATGCATACGTCCTCTTCCGGTCGTAAAAGAAAAAGACGGAGTCGTCTTTGATGCATTCAGCGACAAGGAACAGAGATACAGAATGAGATATGTGGATCTGACTGTGAATGATCATGTCAGAGAAACATTCATTATGAGAAGCAGGATTGTGCAGGAGGTCAGAAACTTCTTCATCGGCGAAGGATTTTTGGAAGTGGAAACCCCGATGATGCAGCCGATTGCAGGCGGGGCCGCAGCCCGTCCGTTCATTACTCATCACAATACTCTGGATATGGATCTTTACTTAAGGATTGCACCGGAGCTTTACTTAAAAAGACTGATTGTGGGCGGAATGGACAGAGTGTTTGAAGTGAATAGAAACTTTCGGAACGAAGGAATCTCTCTCAAGCATAATCCTGAATTCACAATGATGGAAGCCTATATGGCCTACGGCGATATGGAAACAATGCTGAAACTGACAGAAAGACTGTTTGTGCACATTGCCACTGCGACCGGAAAAGGACTGAAGATTCCCTACGGTGAGCACAAGGTGGACCTCACTCCCCCATGGAAAAGAATCACTTATGTGGACATCATAAAGGAATATTCAGGAATTGACTTCAGTCAGGTCAAGACGTTGGCTGAAGCCAAAGAGAAAGCCAAAAAAGCAGGAGTGGATGCAGAAGAATGCGTCAGCATCTGGAAGGTGGCAGATGAGGTATTCTCGCAGAAAGCAGAGCCGAACCTGATTCAGCCTGTATTCGTGACTGACTATCCTAAGGAACTTTCCCCTCTGGCAAAATCCAGAGAAGACAACCCTGCCTATGTGGAAAGATTTGAACCCTACATAGTAGGCCGTGAAATCGGAAACGCATTCTCCGAGCTGAATGATCCGTTTGATCAGAAAGCCAGATTCGAAGAACAGGTTGCTCAGAGAGAGGCCGGCGATGATGAAGCATTCATGATGGATCATGATTTTATCAGGGCTTTGGAATATGGAATGCCTCCCACTGGAGGACTGGGAATCGGAATAGACAGACTTGTCATGCTTTTCACTGACAGTCCTTCAATCCGGGATACAATATTCTTCCCGCTGATGAGACATCAGGAGCATTTTCAAAGCTGACTGAGATTTGCAAAAATTTGCGCACGCTGCCTTTTCGGAGCGTGCTTCATATTCCGCACAAACCTTTTTACACTGAACCGATTTTCAGTGTTTCCAAATCTGAGAACTAGATGGAAAACTTGTCTCTAACAAGAAAATAGGTTTCCATAATACCCTTTCCTTTTACCTGAATCTCCCTTCTGTCCTCAAACTCGAACCTGTCTTGAAGTTTCAGATACACTTCCTTGGAAACGTGAATCTTGTCCTCAACACCGTGAGATTCCATCCGGCTTGCAGTGTTTACACTGTCTCCCCAAAGATCATAAATAAATTTACTTTTCCCTATGACACCTGCGACTACAGGTCCTGTATGAATTCCGATTCGAATTCTGAAATCTTTCAGCTCACTGGAAATGCCCTTTCTCATAACAGACTGCATTTCCAGTGCACAGAGAGCAACTGCCTCACAGTGATCGGTCCGAGGCATGGGAATTCCCCCTGCAACCATATAGGCATCTCCTATTGTCTTGATCTTTTCAAGTCCGTAGGCCTGAATAATCCGGTCAAATTCAGTAAAAAGATCGTTCAGAAGAGCGACAAGTTTTTCCGGTTCCATTGTCTGAGAAAGAACAGTAAAGCCGACAACATCTGCAAACAGGATCGTTGCCTCATTGGTCCGATCGGCGATGACCTCAGTGCTTGCCTTCAGTCTGTCCGCTATTGCGGGAGGGAGGATGTTCAGAAGAAGGGTCTCCGATTTCTGATGCTCAATCTCGAGAAGATCCTGCGATTTGTGAAGTACATTATAATTATAAAGGGTCAGAATATACACGAGTATGCAGAGAGAAACAAGAGTCAAAAGCCTTGCCATTCGGAAAAATTCGGGAGGTGCCTGGAGAATCGGCCCTTTGTCCGTCAGATAAATTTCGATTCCGATGAACAGCACCAGAGCTGAAATTGAGACTGTTTTTATATATCTCATCTGGTACGGAGGATATATATAAAAGGCAAAAAGTGAGGCGACAAGAAGAAACAGATGATTGTCCGATTCCCGGCCTGCCTGAAGTGAGTTCAATGTGACACAGAGCATTACAGTCCCTGAATAGAAAAGTCTCGCAAAAAGATGCCATCCCATACGGTTGAATAGGGGAATCAGTGCCCAGAGCAGAGGGAAAAACACTGAATTGAAAATGACAAATCGGCTGGAAGGAAGATTGGGAATCATTCCCGGAATCAGAGAAAAAAGCCAGATCCCTGTAATCAGACCTATCCCGTTTGTCAGCCGGATAAACTTAGCTTCTTTTTCCGGCAGGTCTGGAGAAACCCCTATATTGACAAGACGGCTCCAGAAGTTCATCAGTGATTTCATCATATCCGGACAGTTTAATAATTGTGCTTCAAAATCAATAAAAATACTGTCCTGAAAAGGTTTCACAAAAAAATTCTGTACTCTCACTGATAAAGAATGGATCCGGCAGATCCGTCAATAGACAGTATGAACCTTGCAAAATACACATTGACAATCATTCCTTTTTTTCTGTTTCACTGTGAAATAAACAAAGTGAATGACATTCAGAAAACGAAAGAAGCATGCAGCAGACATCTGACATACGCATTGACAGCTGCAAAGACCCTGAAACAGGTTACTGGAGTCAATTCGGGAGGAGTGACTTATGAAACTGTGACAGTCCCCGACTACGATACTCGAAATTATTATTTTCTGCAATACCTTGCCTGCAGAAAAAAACTGGATAAAATGGAAAAGAATCCTTCATCGCCGATATGAAATCCCGTCTCAATCTGACACTGTCAACTGTTGACATATCTGAACTGAAAAAAATACTGAATAAAGGAATATAATGAAAAAAGAATACAAAAAAAAAGCAGATGATCTGCGTAAAACACTGCTCGAAGGCAATATTGACCTCATCAAAAAAGCCCTGACCGGCCTGAGAAACGAAAAAAGTACTGAATTTGAAGAAAGCATTCTGGAAGGTGTCCGGTATGAAAATTCGGAGGAATACACCGGATACGAATGCTGGAACTTTGTTCCGAATGAATTTTTCTCTCTGTCGGAGTCTGACAGTCAGTTTCGGAACAGTGCCGGATTTTTATGGTTCGGTCTGATTTCGCTAATTGGAAGCAGTCAGTGCAGCAAAGCAGAAGAGTTAAGAATAAATATAAAATCATTAAACTTGTTCGGCCTGAATCTGCCCGAACTTCCT
Organism: Leptospiraceae bacterium; assembly: GCA_035345895.1. Classification (GTDB taxonomy): domain Bacteria; phylum Spirochaetota; class Leptospiria; order Leptospirales; family Leptospiraceae; genus DAORDI01. Next base: position 35,277 of record DAORDI010000008.1, on the reverse strand, counting down.
TCCGAAATCGGAAACTTCACTGAACTGACTGAACTCATACTGAACAACTGTCTTCATTCGCCCCTTTTTTTTCCGGGTGAATCAGTTCCTGAAAATCATTTTCCGGCAGAGCTGGGAAAACTGAAAAAACTGAAAGCCCTGGATCTGAGTCAGAATACCGGATTCAGTCCTCCGAAAGAAATCTCAATGCTTCAGAATCTGGAAAAACTGGTTATGTCCAGATGTCAGCTGAACAGATTTCCCGAAGAGATATGTGAACTGAAAAAACTGAAAATCCTTATCCTGGACAATAATACTTTCACGTCTCTTCCAGAGTCGATAGGAAATCTGACTGAACTGAAAGAGCTGAATCTTTGCTACAGCAGACTGGCTGAACTTCCCGCAGGATTCGGCAGCCTCAAGAGACTGGAGATCCTGGATCTTTCCGGAAATCCTCTCCAATCACTTCCCGTTGAAATGAAATCTCTGACGGACCTTAAGACACTGGGTCTCTTGAATCACCGTCTGACATCTTTTCCTGACTTTCTGAAAGAGATGAAAAACCTTTCAGATATGGAATCAGATTTTACTCCTTGGATTGCAGGCGACAATATTGCAGAAATTCTTCAGAAGAAGTTTGCGGAAGAATCAATGTCAGCCGACCCGCGAATCAGAATCCTGTGTCTTGGAAATGCCTATCCTAAAGCAGCAGCAGTCTGGAAAAACCGGATTGTATGTGCTTCACAGGAAAAAATCTTTATTTTTGATGCAGAAAGCCTGTCCGAAGTCTGGAGTGAAGATGTGCCCGGCATTGCACTGTTTTCCTTTTCTTCGGACGGAAAATTTTTCATCTGCATATCTGAAAGCGGAAACCTCAGAAGATATAATGTATCCGATCATAATGTAGAATTCGTCTGGGAAACAGAATCAGAAACAATGCCTGTTTCCATCCGGATTTCCCCTGACTTGGAATCTTTCGCAGTCTGTCATCAGGATATGGCAGGATTTATCTGGGTAAGAAAATGCTCCGACGGAACTCTTGTGCGGAAATTCGGAAATACAGTCGGTGAGAATGAATATGAAGGATACGGATACAATGGACTTGCATTTTCCGCAGACGGAAAAAAAATATATGCATGTGATCAGGATTGGGGAAGAATCAGGGTATGGACAGTAAAGACAGGGAAGGCACTGAAAGCTGTCTCAGGAAAAGGCGTTCAATTTCACTCTGTTGACTGCACTGCGGACGGAAAATATCTGCTCACCGGAGCAGTGGAAACAGAGGGAGCTGTCCGGAATTCCAAGACAGGAAAAAAAATAATGTCACTTGACGACAAGATGGGCATTGCAAGAAATGTTTCTGCTCACCCGACAGACGGCACACTCTTCGGTACTGCCACATTCGACATCATCAGTATATGGAACATCGAATCAGGAAAAAAAACTGAAGAATTCAGTCTCTTTTCCGATTTTTACTCAGTGAGCAGTCTTTCATTTTCAGAAAACGGTTTTCTCTGTGCACTGATTTTCTATCAAGGTTATGAGGAACAGAAAGTGGGAAGCTCCTACATTGCTTTGCTTAATCTTTCTGAATAGAAGAGATATAATATCATGAATAAAGAGTATGAAAATACGGTCTCTGAACTGAGAATTCTTTTTCACTCAGGGAATATCGGCAGTATTAATGAGGGACTGAAAAGAGTCACCGAGCTGAACGATGTGTCTCTGGAAGAGGAGCTTCTTTCAGGGACTCTGTATGTCAATCAGCCTGGAGGAGGAGGTTTTTCAGAATGGTCGATCAGCAGAAATAAATTCTTCACTCCCCCAAAGTCTGAAAACATCTTTGAAATGAATGAACTGGAAGGAAATCTCTGGGTCGGACTGATATCTCTTCTGGGAAGAAGTCAGTGCAGCACGGCAGTAAGGCTTAAAAAAGAAATCAAGTCTCTTTCTTTTTTCGGATGCAATATGCCGTACATTCCTTCCGAAATCGGCAGTTTTTCGAATCTGGAAATTCTCATTGTAAACAATTACAGTCCCTCTGCATTCGAAGAAGAGAAAGTAAACCCTCTTCCGCCTGAAATCGGAAATCTGAAAAAACTGAAATGGCTGGATATGAGCCAGAACCGAGGACTTTCCCCGCCTCCGGAAATCGGTAAACTTAAGAGACTGAAAACTCTTTTAATCAGTGCAAATATTATTACGGAAATTACTGATGAAATCTGGAACCTGAAAAATCTCCGCACACTGAATCTGGAGAACAACAGACTGACTTCAGTTTCAGAAAAGATAGAAAATCTGACGGAACTGAAGACACTGAAGCTCCTCGGAAATGATTTGAAAACACTGCCGCCGCAGATCGGAAAACTTCTTAAACTAGAGGAACTGGAAATCATGTACAACCCTCTTGAGAGTCTTCCGGAAGAAATGGAAAATCTGAAAAAACTGAAACCGTTTCTTTTGGTCAATACAAAACTGAAAGAGTTTCCTCCGGTTCTCCGCAGGCTGAAAAAAACAGCACCCATGGAGGAGGATTTTTTTCCCTGGCTTACGGGCGATATCCCTCTTCAGATCCAGAATTCTTTTGCAGAAGAAGTTCTGAATTTTGAAGAGTCCAATCTGAAATTTCTGAATCTGGGTTCTTTCGGATATCCTAAGGCAGCGGCTGCCTGGAAAAATATCATCCTCTGCAGTACGGATGCACACATTCTGATTTGGAATGCTGACAATTTTGAACTTCTCTGGAAAACCTCTGCTGAAGGATTTCACATTCTGTCCATTTCCGAAGACGGAAAATTTTTTCTCTGTGCTTCAGAGAACGGACTGATTAGAAGATATAATATATCCCAAAGTGAAGCAGAATTTGTCTGGGAGGAGAAATCAGAAGATCTTCTGAATGCAGTCAAAATATCCCCTGACGGAGAGCATTTCGCAGTGTGTCATTCCGACAGAACGGGATTTATTTATATCAGAAAATGTAGAGACGGCTCGCTCCTGAAAAGAATCGGAGGACCGAAACCGGATGAGGAGTATGACGGCTACGGACTTTCAGAACTGGCTTTTTCAAGAGACGGAAAAGCCCTTTCAGCTGGAGATTCCTACTCCGGATGGATCAGGCATTGGGAAATGGAAACAGGAAAACTTTTGGAACAGCCTGAGGGGATGGGAGAATACTTCCTTACAGTCGCTTATTCAGTCTGCGGAAAATATATGATTACCGGAAGCACCGAAACATTCGGCACTGTCTGGAGGACAGGGAAATGGAAGAAACTTATGTCCTTTGAAGACAGTCTCGAACTTTCCAGAAATATCTCGGTTCATCCAAGGGACGGAAAAATCTTTGCGAGCGCCACCTTTGATGTCATCCATATTTGGAATATTGAAACAAAAGAGCAGACTGCAGAAACATTCATTCCGCCTGAGGATTATGCCATAAATACAATTTCATTCTCAGAAAACGGATTCATCTGCTGTCTTGTCCGTTATGAAGGAGGCATCAGACAGAAGGAAGGCAGTGCATTTATTGTACTGGCTTTACTGGAGTAATCGAGGAAAAAGAAATACAGGAGACGAGATGTCTGAGAGCACAAAAAAAATTATAAAATATCCTGAATGGACATATACCGTCATCATGAACCTGTTCTATCCGGGAGTGACATTCTACTGCATATTTCCAGAACATTTTCCTTTCGGCCCTGCAGAAACTGTTCTCAGCCGGTATGGGGTATTTGCAGTCGGATGAGCTTTTTTTGCAGCTGCCCTTTCATCCGTAAATTTCTTTACATTAAAAACTATGCAAGGTGTCTGTCGATCAGCTTAGAAACAGTCCTGTTTTTAAGGATGTTCCGGAGGCTCCTCAAAAACCGATATCTCTGTCATTCTGGTACAATCTGCTGATTACAGCTTGTCTGGATTATTCTCAAATCTTTTTATTGGACAGGCGGAGCAGTTATATTTTCCCTGACTGTCCTGAATATTGGGGATTTCTGATTGAAAGAAAAAGGGCAGATCTTGCATTAAAATATAATGCAAATAAGGAAACTGCTGATGCTTAATTGGAAAAATACAGAGAGATGTCTGAGAAGAAAAGGAGGAGAAAAGAGACTCAGTAAAGGCAAGTCTCAGAAGTCGGAAAAGTATCCTGAGAATCCCGATTTCCAATGACCTGCGGCCCTTGGAAATCGGGGAACAGATTAACCTAATACTCTTTTGAATTCTTTTGTAACTGCAGGAACTACATCAAAGAGATCTGCAACGATTCCGAAAGTAGCCACTTTGAAGATAGGAGCATCCGGATCCTTGTTGACCGCAACGATATATTTGGAAGACCCCATTCCTGCCATATGCTGAATGGAACCGGAAATACCGCATGCAATGTAACAGTTAGGAGATACAGTTTTTCCTGTCTGTCCTACCTGATGACTGTGAGAAATCCAGCCTGCATCCACAGCAGCTCTTGAAGCACCCAGAGCCGCACCGATTGTATCGCAGAGATCCTGAAGGATTTTGAAGTTTTCTGGTCCTTTCATCCCTCTTCCGCCGGATACAATGATCCCTGCTTCAGTGAGCTGGATTTTGCTTCCGCCTGAGAGTTCAGTTCCAGTGATCTTTGCTTTTACATCACCTGCACCGGCAGAAACTTTTTCAACTGCACCTGCACCTGCTGCAGTTCCAATTTCCTGGGAATTCGGTCTTACAGTAAATACCTGAACATCAGTATTGATTTTGATGTTCGCATAAGCTTTTCCGGAGTAGATCGGTTTTTTTGCAATGACAGCACCGCCGTCCACTTTAAACCCTACTACGTCAGCCACAATTCCTGCACCGACTTTTACCGCCACTCTAGGAGAATAGTCTTTCCCCTGTCCAGTGTGAGGAAGGAGAACGACTTTATATCCTTTTTCCTTTATGACAGCGGCAACTGCATTTGCATAAGCTTCAGGATTAAAATCTCCCACAGAAGCCACGAGAACCTTTTCAGCACCTGCTGCTCCAAGTTCTGCTGCAAATTTATCGGCACCGTCACCGATCAGAAGAACATCCGCTTTTCCGCCGATTCCGTCGGCAAGCTTCTTTCCTGCAGAGACAAGCTCCTTGGAAACTTTCTTCAGAACACCATCTTTGATTTCACCAACTACAAGTACGTTAGACATATATTCTCCTTAGATCACCTTTGCTTCTTCTCTGAGAGCTTTTACGAGCTGAGCTGCAAATCCGTCAGCATCAGCTGCTTCGAGTTTACGGCCGGCAATCCTTGCAGGAGGCGGTTCAAGAGATGTAATCTCTACTTTCACACTTGGATTTCCCAGATCTGCTGCAGTCTTCACAGCAATAGGTTTTTTCTTTGCAGACATGATTCCTTTCAAAGAAGGATATCTAGGCTCATTCAGACCTTTCTGTGCAGTGAGAACCAGAGGAAGACTTGCTTCTACATTTGCAGTTCCGCCTTCCACTTCTCTAGTGATTTTTGCTGAAGTTCCGTTTACTTCCAGTTTCAATGCAAGAGAAACGTGACCCCAGGAAAGTCTTTCTGCCACCTGAACTCCGACCTGTGAGCTGTCAGAATCGATGGATTGACGTCCGCAGATGACCAGATCAGGATTCTCTGCTTTTACAAAATTTGCTATCAGTTCAGAAGTATATGCAGTATCAAATGGATTGTATGCATCCACTTTAATCTGTACGGCATTGTCTACACCCATTGCATAGGCTGTTCTGAGAACTTCTGCAGTTCTGTCAGGTCCAACAGTCACTGCGATGACTTCTCCGCCGTGTTTTTCTCTTAACTTGATTCCCTCTTCAATTGCGAATTCATCATAAGGGGAGATAATCCATTTTACACCCGCCTCGTTTATGGACTTGTCTCCGAGTTTAATGCTTGTTTCCGTATCCGGAACCTGCTTGACTAGCACTACAACCTTCATATAGGCGCCTCTTTATGGTAGTTTTAAACATTTTGAGAGAGATCTTTTAAAAAAATCTGTCCCTTAAGAATAGAGAATTTTCAGGCGGGGAATAAGAAAAGCCTTTTTTAAAACAGTGCTTGATATATTTGATTTTCAGCTCTGAAGGGCTTCATCGATGGAATTGAATCTTTTGAAGAGTCTGGCTATGGCAGTCAGTCTGAAAAGATGTTCTACGCTGGAATTCAGATTCACCAGACAGAAACTGACTCCTTTCTCCTTGAATTTTGCAGCATTTGCCACCAGAAGCCCTATTCCGGAAGAATCAATAAAATCCACATCGGAAAGTTCAAGAATGACATGCTTCAGATCAGTTCTCTGAAAGTAGTCTTCAAGAGTTTCACGAAGGGAATGAATCTCGTAAAGATAGATTTTCCCCGTAACTGTGACAATACCTGCTCTATTTTTAATTTCCTGCTTAAGCTGCAAAATCTTCTCCGAACCTGACCTTACTTTATTTGAGGCCATAAAAATTTCATCCATTTTTCGCTTGAATCACAGAAGAAATATATTATAAAGGAGAGACGAGCAAGGGAATTTTTCTTCAGTCGCTGTATTTATGCGCTAAGTTACAGGATAAAATTATGAAATACGCAAAAATTCTGATCTATGCAGTCTCACTCTGCATTCTATTTACTTTCATAGGTACAATGAGTGCTCTGTCACCTGAACAGAAAGATCTGAAAAAAGCAATTCACAAAGGAGATTTCGGATTCTTTGAAAAAGTGACAAAGCAGAATCTGATTTCCGGCAACCAGAATGAAGGCAGAAGTTTCATACAGAAATCGGAAACGAAATCCATCCCTGCTCTGATCGGCGCATTCTCCAATCCAGATCTGGAAGTAAGAAAAATCCTGTACCGGGAAATGCTTTTTACTGAAATGAAAAACAAAGGAGAAGATCCCAGAAAAAAAATGGAATCCGATCCTGAATCTGCACCGGTTCTTGAACTGTTCAGAAAAAAACTCTTTGCCTCAGAAGAAAAAGACCCGGAAGCATTTGTTCTGAGAGAAGAACTGATCAGACAGTACAATTATGATCTTGTCACAGCAGTCAGAAAGAAAAACGACCTGGCAGTCGCCTATATGAGCCCGGAAACTCTGGATTCAGAAATATCCAAAAATGAAGATAAAATCATGAAAAAATGGATCAAAAGATCCCTGAAGATTTTCATCAAGGCTCTCGGAAACGAAAGATGTTCCGTTGAGACAAAACTGAAGCTGATCGAAATCATTCATCTCTCCAAATACGGCGGACCCGCAAAACTGATTCCAAAGGCTCCTTCACTTGCCAAAAGAGCTGATGAACTGTTTTCAATCGCAGAAGCTGAAAAGGATACTAAGCTGATAAAGAAAATTACTGATTTAGGCGCGCTGTACTACAATCTTGCACTGGAAAACAAATAATGCTCGATAAACTGGGACTCGGCGATTTAAGATTCCACCGGGAGGGAAATCCTGTTCTGTCTTTTTTTCTGATGATTGTTCTTTCCTTTTTCCTATTTGCCGATCAGAATCTGATTGCTCCAAATCTTAAAAACATCGGAAGATCCCTTGGTCTGCACACAGAACAGGACATCAACTGGTATCTGGGCGGACTGATACCGGTCAGTTTTTTTGTGCTGGGCGGGATAGTATCCCTGAGCATGGGGGTTCTGTCTGAAAAATATCCCAGAAAAATTCTTTTGGTATCTTCCATATTGCTCGGAGAAATCCCCTGCTTTCTGACTGGATTTGCAGAAAACTATACTCAGTTTTTCATTCTGAGAACTTTGTGCGGTTTCGGACTCGGAGGCGTATTTCCAATCCTTTTTTCCATGGTAGGAGATTATTTCTCAGAAAAATCCAGAGTGACCGCATCTGCATATGTATCTCTTGCAATGGGTCTTGGAGTAGGAATCGGTCAGATGGCCGGCGGCATTTTCGGAGAATCAGATCCCTTGAACGGATGGAGACAGAGTTTTATATGGCTCTCCGCACCCTCCTTTCCCATTGCAGGTGCATATTTTCTTTTCTGCGGCGAACCGAAAAGAGGAGTCTTTTCATCGGGAAACAATGAGCATAAACTGAATTTTTCTGATATAAAAAACATATTCAAAAACAGTACAAACAGAGCACTTCTTCTGCAGGGAATTCCAGGCTGTGTTCCCTGGGGTGTATTCTTTGTATATCTTGTCGATTTCTATGAAACTGTGTACGGTCTAGGAAAAACAGCTTCTTCACTCTATGTGACTCTTGCAGGGATCGGTGTGATGATCGGAATTATTTTAGGCGGGATTATCGGACAGAAACTTTACAACAGAAGCAGAAGACTGCAGGCAGTGTTTGCAATGTCATGCATTCTTCTCGGAATTGTTCCTGCCTATTTCCTGATTCACGGAAAATGGATGAGCGGAACTGTTTTTTTTCCGGTTCTGAACCTTCTTACAGGAATAGTGCTCACCCTCCCTCTTTCCAATCTCAGGTCCATTCTAATCAATGTGAATCCCCCGCATATCCGGGGATCAGTCTTTGCACTTTATAATCTGACAGATGATCTCGGAAAAGGATTCGGTCCTGCAATCAGTGCAGTCGTCCTTGGCCTGATTCCTGAAAAGACAGCGGCATTTACTGTATCGATTCTTTTCTGGATTCCATGTGCACTTTTCTGGATCGGTGCTGTACTCAACTGTGAAAAAGACCAGGATGCTGCCGAAGCTTCTATACGTTCAGTTTCTTGAAAATGAAATTTGGTATATTTTTAATGATTAAAGCGACGAGTGACCATTTCCAGGGAACATAAATACTTTCCTTGTTTCTGTCCGCTGCACGGATAATGATTTCAGCAGCCTTCGCGGCAGAAATCAGCCAGAAAAGTCCCTGCATTCCCTTAGTCATATCCGTGTCGATAAACCCAGGCTTCACTGTCAGTACTAGAATTCCCTTTCTGGCCAGTCTGTTTCTCAATGCTTCCAGATAAGTATTCATTGCCGCCTTGCTGGTATTATATACTGGATTTCCTACCCTGCCCCGATCCCCTGCTATGGAAGAAATACCGATGATCTTTCCTCTTCCTTTTGAAGAAAAATAAGCAGCGGCAAGATTGATCCAGGCGATTGCGCCGAGGGTATTCACCTGCATCATCTCAATGTCTTTTGCAGTATTGAATTCATCGATGGAAACCTTATGCATAATTCCTGCAGCAAAATAAATCTCATCGAGTCCGCCCATATCCGCGACTGCCTTCTCAAAAAGAGCGGGCACTTCTGTTATATTCTTTACGTCATGTTCAATAATAAAAGGTTTTGAAAACTGTTCCAGTTCACCGCATTCCGCTATTCTTTTTTCAATTTCGGATCTTCTTCTTGCGATGAAGGTGACGGAATTATTATTGCAGAGAAGCTGTTTGGCAATTTCTGCTCCGATTCCTGAAGATGCACCGATAACGATGATTTTTCTTTTGACTGATGTCATATATTTTTTCCTGTCTTATTTTTTCTTGGACGCACTTCCGGAAATGGCAGTCATCGGAGCCTGATCCTGTCCTGGAAAAAAAGTCATCATAAAGCTGGACTGAGGAACTGTAATCTTTTCAATCTGTCTTCTGTACTTGACAGTCACACCGGGGAAACCTCCCCCTTTGACGACCAGATTGATTTTCTCTGTATTAAAGCGTGTATTTTTCAGTTCATCATACTTCAGAAGAAGCTTTTTATGCACTTCTGTCTTCTTCTGATAGACTTCAATCATCTGCTTGTATTTCAGTTTCTTGGCCTCGTCAATTTTTCCTCTGGACTGCTTGATGATGGAATTCATCTGCTGAATCTGAGGAACAAGAACCGTCAGTTCTTTCTCCGAAACCTTAAGTGCACTTGTAAGATCATGAAACAGTTTTTCATTCCGAAAATGATATCCCATTTCCACAAGTATATCTACACCAGCCGCAGAGCCTAGATTGGTAGTGGAAAGGCCGCCATAGACAACTATTTCCGAACCGAGAATAGATCCGTTCTGCCCTGTCAATATGACGCTTCCCAGACTGAAAATTTTTGAGTTCAGAATGAAGCTGTCTACAATCACATCTCCGTCCGTTTCAATGACCGCATTTTCAATGAATTTAGTCTTGATGTTTCCCTTGACACGGATAATCGACTTTCCTTTGACTTTGATCCCGCTTTTAACGATCAGATCCCCACCTACTTCAATATCAGTACTTTCTATATTCTCATGAACAAGCAGGCTTCCTGTACAAGTAACCTTGGCTCCCTCTTCAATGGACCCGCGTACCGTAATTGATCCTTCGTAGGAAATATTTCCTGTCGAAAGTCCAACATTTGTATTAATCTGAAGTTCTTCGGATACAGTAACCGTTTCATCATTTGAAATAAGTACCCCGTTGCATCCTGCCGAATACTCCATGTACACTTTTTCAGGTTCTTCGGGGTTGGTTATCGTTTCCGTTAAAATATTCTTTCCGATATTGATTTTGGGCTTTTTAATCGGAGTCGGATTGGTGATATTTCCGTAGACATCTTTACCGGGAATCCCAGGAACTCCCATAAACATAGTGGCAATCTTATCACCCTGCTTAATGGTAATGTACCTGTCCAAGTTCCTAAAATCGGCCTTGTCATTCTCGTGAATGACCACTTTCTGATTGTGAGGGTGGTAGTATTTTATCCAGCCGTCAATCCCTTGGACTGGAGGTGTTCCCTGACAGATCAGTACCTGAATAATTGGATTGCTGACCTGACCGGCCTGTATTTTCTTGCACTGATCAATGAGGTCATTGATCTTATTGTAGGAAGTGATCTCCCTGTCCAGTTTAGTGGTATTCAGATAAGCATAGACAGACGTAGGATTCAGATCAGTAAAATCCATTCCTGTCGTATCCAGAAGAAGAAATGCTTGCATATCCCCCGGAAGAATTTCTATTCTGAGTCTCGAGGCAAAATCGCCTTTTTTAGGGAGGTGAACAGGTGCCTTGGGTTCTTTTTTTACAGAAGACTCTGCGGATGTTTCTTCCGCTTTCTTTTCCTGATCCTGACCTGATTCCTGAATTGCCGGCATTGAATCTGTTTTCGGGAGTGCATTCATCATTGACGTTACAGACGGAATGGCCGGCATCTTAAAGTTAGTGCCCGGATTTTCAGGCTGTTGATCTTTATTCTGCTCAGTCATTTTATTCTTCCTATATCCGTATCAAAAAATAGCCAAAGGCTTCCGCCAGTCCCGGAATCTCACTTAAGTATTTCCAATAGGAAACCTTGTCACCATGAGACAGAAGACTGGTAATTTCCAACCGGTTCTGCATCCCGCATTTGTTCATCTGCTCCGAAATTCGTATGGATTCTGTTTCAGGAATCACATAGTCATTTCTTCCATGAATAATGCTGACCGGAATCGAAATGTCCTTAATATAATGTATCGGAGATAAATCCCTTAGAAGTAAACCCGCAGTTTCACGAATTTCTTCTCCCAATGCAGTTCTGTAAGATTTTTCTTTACAAATTCTTTCAAAAATTTGTTTATCTCTCAAATCGAGTTCAGATTGCAGCTTTGGAGCCACTGCTTCACCGTTTTTCCTGTTTAACCCATTATCCATTGCGGCTTCCCATAGTACTGACTCCAATTTTTGGGAATTCTTTACCGTAAGATGGATAAAATTGTGAAGAAGTATAAAATTTCCATAATTTTCGGTTTCGAAGTGTTCCAGGACATGAGGAACTACTGCTTCAAAGTCTGCGAACCCGCCGACTACACAGATAGAAGAAAATCTTTTCTGAATTGAAGGCTCAGAGAGAGCAATCAGACCCAGTCCTGCACCGAAACTAACAGAAAAAAAGCCCAGTCCCCCGTCAAAGGGGTACTTTTCCTGAAAAGAATCGAGTGAAAGAGTGATATCTCTAATATTTTCTACTGTCTCTTTTCTGATTTTAAGTTTTTTTACTTCTTCGAGTTCCGGAGTAAATACGGTAAATCCTGACCTGCACAGATTTAAAGCCAATTCTTCCATACGGGGATCATCAATCCCCAATACGCCCATTCCGTGAAAAAGCAGGACTGCTTTTCTGGATCCACTGCAGAAATAGACTTTGGTCCTGTATTTCTTTTTTTCATCTTTCCTTGAAGTCAAAAATTCAGTCACTGCAGACTGACCGGAAGAGAGAACTGGAACAGCAAATCTTAGGAGGAAAGGAAGTCCCTTCCTGATTTCGTAAACACTCAAGTTTTTTCTATATACAGTTTGTATTTATTCGGTCCGGACACCACAGATTCATTCAGAGCCTGTACTGACTTCTCATACCATTTGTCTGGCGACTTGTAAAAAGAACTGAAATCGGCAGAACCTACATTGATGTCAATTTTCACAGTCTTTCTGAGAGCACCCAGGATTTCTCCGAGTGATTTGCTCAGTTTTTCACGGGATTCAATATTCAGAAAAACAGCAATTGTATCTTCAGCAATTTTATATACTTCAGGTTTCTTTCCAAGAACCTCTTTCAGCTGTGCTGCAATCCCGTTGACTGCCTTGGGCTTGTCATTTGACTGAACGACTTTGATAAGTGTCAGGTTCTGAGGGATGTTCAAATTCGTTCTGTAGTTCAGTATATTTTGAAAATGATCCAATGAGTATATGGCAGTATCGCTTCCGATTACCGGTGCCTGTGTAGAGGAAATGGACTGCCCTATGAATTTAGCAAATGCCTTGACTTCCGCCCATGCAGGATTGATATCCAAATTTTTCTTTGCTTCCGAAAACTGGATTTTGACTGCCCCATAAAGACGGTCCGAACTGACAAGAGGAAGAATTGCATCGGACTGTGTAGAGGAGAATGCCCCCAGTCTGTTCTTCAGAAATTTTGCCACATCCGCAGTAATGTCATTTCTTTCAGCAATCGGATCGTAATGAACAAATCCGTCCGTTTTCTTTTCAAGGAATCTCGTAAACTGATCAGCTTTAATGAAATAAATGGAAAGGGACTTATATGGGAGAAGAGTGCCAAGTTTATTCAGAAATTCTCTGCACATATTATCCATTTCTGGATTTTTGGTCTTGAATAATGACTCATTGTTGACCGGCACCGCTTCCTTGGGAGCAGAAATATTCTCCTGAACCGCAGTTTCTTTCTTTTCCGTCTCTGTCGAAGCAGGGATTTTAGGCTCTTCTTTTGTAGGTTCCACGGGAATATCAGGTCTGCTGAGAAGTGCCTCTGTTTTAATGCTTGGTTCGGTGACCGGCATTACCTGCGTTTTAATGGTAGGAACTTCCGCGGTCACCATAGTGGTGGCCGGGGAGGTCTCTTTAGGCTTATCTTCGTGTTTAGGAGTTTCTTTGACAGGGATCTGATTTGTTTTTACTGCCCTTGCCTGCTGTTCCATCTGCCTTTTATATGCTTCGCTTTTCGGAAAAAGATTCACAACCAGAAGGACACTTCCTACCGAAAGCAGGAAAAAGATGGCACCCCAGATGTAAACCTCTTCCTGAGAAGGAACCTTGGATGCGGCAAATATTCCCGCAGGAATAAACAGAACGGAAAAAAAGAAAAGTCTTAATAAATGCGGTAATTTCCCAATCCAAAAATTCATATGCTGTAGCTTTATTAACGGCTTAAAAGACCCTTTTCAGTAGTGATTAGAGAATTTTTGGGCAGATTTTCCTCTGCCCGGAATGTAAAGGCCAGCTTTTCAGGGCTGACCTGCAGGACGACTTACTTCTTTTTTGCTGCTGTTCCATATTTGTAAATGCACTGACCGTAAGTTGTACAGCTCCCGCCTGCTTTCTGACTGTTGCTGTAACATTCCAGAATCTTGTCAGTGTATTTTTTACAAGATTCCGAACATCCCTTATTCAGTTTATCCTTCTCTGCATCAGTGGCCTTTCTTTTGTTCACTTCTTCTGTACAGGAAAGGAATTTAGCACAGGCTTTCATACAGTTGTCTGCTGAAATTGAAGTTGAACCGAAAGTTACTGCCATTGCAATCGCGAGACCAAGGATTTTTTTCTTCATTTTACTCTCCTGCCCCATTTTGGGGCTTCTGTACATTAGACTGCCTACAGGAGGCAAAAGGTCAGAAAATATCTTCCACTCCAATTTCGTCAATCCCCGGTTCCAGTCCTGGGGGTTCATAAGAATGGGAGGAAGCAACTGAATCTGATGCCCCAGACTTGATATCGTCCCTGCTCCCCAGAAGCTGCATATTTTCCACCTGCACTCTGATTTTGGATGCCTTTTTTCCATCAGGAGTATCCCATGTGGACTGCTTGAGTCTTCCCTCTATCAGCACCTGCTTTCCCTTTTTCGTATAATTTTTGAAAATATCGGCAAGTTTTCCCCAGGCTTCACAGTCGATAAAGTTCGTCTCTTCCTTTTTTTCTCCGTTGGAAACATAAGTTCTTCCGTTTGCGATGGAAAAATTGACCACGGAAGAATTTCCGATCATTTTGAATTCTGGATCTCTGGTCAGTCTGCCTACAAGAACCACTTTGTTGAAATCATTTGCCATAGGTTCTATTTTACAAAAGCATCTGTTTAGTCAAGATGTCTCTCTAAAAAATGCTGATTTTAGGTTTCAATGAAAGGAAGCGCACTGAGGTATATTTACCGGCAGGAGCCTGCGGATTTGCCGATATGGAAAATGAAAAATAAATCCATACCGGTCACTGTTTCCGAAAAGCGAATGTATCCAGGAAAATCACTGCAGCCGAAGTTCTGAAACTGCATAAAGCAGGTGAACGGATTCAGAAACTGGACTGAAGAAGACCTTTTTGAATGACTTGCCGTACTTTTGAAGAAAATTAAAGAGGAAGAATAAAGGATATTCAGAATGAACATTGATTTCAGAAACAGAATGCAGATCACTCAGTCGGAACTGAAGGAGGCAGAAGTTCTTATTCTTTTTGCGGCTGACTTTAAAATGAGAAACAGTGATGTGGAGTATAAATTCCGTCAGAACTCAGATTATTTTTACCATACAGGAATTGAGGAAGCAGACGGAATCCTTGTATTGAAAAAAGACTGGTCTGCACATTTTGCACTGCCGAAAGACAAGGAAAAGGAAATCTGGACAGGGATTCGTCTCGGGAAAGATCTGATCCGGGAAAAACTGAATCTGAATGAATCGTTTGATCTTGCCGAATGGGATACAAAAAAAGAAGAAATACTGACAAACACTGCGACACTTTTTCATTTCTTCGGACAGAACCCCGACAGAGACAGAGAGCTTCTGACTCTCTGCAGCACGCTGAACAGAAAACTCAGAGAAGGAAAGTTCGGACCAAAAAGAATTGAGATCCCGGAATTTCTGCATGAAAGAAGGCTTATAAAAACTGCAGAAGAAATCGAAATCATTCAAAGAGCCGTTCAGATTACTAAAAACGGTCATGAAAAAATAATGAAAATATGCAGACCGGGAATGAATGAATATGAACTCGAAGCTGTTCTGGAGGAAGAATATCTGAAAGGCGGAGCCTGGGGCGGAGGTTACGGTCATATTGTTGCAGGCGGAAAAAACGCCACTGTCCTGCATTACAATACAAACCGGGAAATCCTGAGGGACAATGACGTTGTACTTGTTGACAGCGGGGCTGAAGTGAATTATTACACAGCAGACGTGACAAGGATCTTTCCTGTCGGAAAAAAATTTTCAACTGCTCAGTCAGAGATTTATTCACTGGTTCTGGAAGTGCAGAAAAAAGCGATCCTTATGACAGTGGAAGGAAATACTGTACAGGAAATACATCAGGAAACAGTCAGAAACCTGACTGAAGGACTCGTCTCCCTTAGCCTGCTCTCGGGATCAGTTGCCGAGAACATAGAAAATATGAATTATAAGAAATTTTATATGCATAGGACAGGTCACTGGCTCGGTATGGATGTACATGATGCAGGCAGTTATTACGTAAAAGGCAATCCAAGACCTTTGCAGAATGGAATGATTACGACTGTGGAGCCTGGACTTTATTTTGATCCGAATGATGAATCAATACCTGCTCATTACAGGGGAATTGGGGTAAGGATTGAAGACAATGTGCTTGTGAACGGAAAAAATCCGGTCAATCTGACCGCAGGCATTGTAAAGGAAATTTCCGAAATTGAGGCACTGAGAAACAGCTGAAGCAGGAGAATCCCCGGATCAGGGAGAAAGGGACTGTCCTGCCTGAAGCAATCAAGGCAGAATGCAAAATAATGAAACAGCATTCTGCTCTGAACTCTGATCTCTAAACCTGAAGTCTCCTGAAGTCTCCGTAAGCAGATTCCAGCCAGAATTTTATTCTCTGACGTTCCAGAAGACCGAGGCCGGCAGATTTGCCGTTGACAGCAGCCCAGAAACTGGAATTTGTCTCATCTGTTTTCTGCATTGTACTTTCGTGCAGCTTTTTCAGGCTCATAAACTGAGCACCGTATTTTACTGCCAGGTTCTTTACGGGAGAAGATTCAAATATTCTGAACTGTCCTCCCCTGCCATAATTATAAACAATGATATAATCGACCTTGTCCTGAAAAACCGAAAACAGATTTTCCAGAAGAATCACTGAATCACTGCTGTCGTCCATTACATGCCAGAATTTAAGCTTCAGATTCAGCTCCTTGCAAAGTTCCACCACATTGCTCTCCTCTATCCATTTCAGAAGAGGAAGTTTTGTCTGTGCTGCCAGATCCACAATGATCCTGTCGCCCGATTCTAAATCGTAATTTTCGATCATCCGATCCAAATCTTCATAACTGTCCACTGTAGACGGAGAAGCATAGTCCCCATAGAACCGCAGAAAAGTCTGGTGAGATCTGTCTGTGTCATATCCTGTAAATCGGATTCCATTATTGATAAAGTATTGCGCAAGTACTCTGGAAATTACAGATTTTCCCACCCCGCCCTTTTCGCCGCCGATAAAATGTATCATATAATTCAGTAAAATGCCTATAGAGAAAACAGGTCAAGTGAGTTTATTTTAATTCTGCATAAAAAGAAAGCAGTCTACACTTCTATAAACATCGAATTATTTCAAAAATAAGCAAAATGCTCACTAAAGGGTCAGAAATTCATCTTGCTTGCATAGTGTTCTTTCGCTCACTGCTTCCAACCGGTGAGACCTGCAAAATCAGCGACAAAATTCTCCATACCCTGTTCCCAGATTCTTTCAGAAATTTTTCCTGAATAAGGCTCATCTGTATCATTCCTTCTCTGAAACCATTCGTATGATTCCAGTTCCGCAGAGTGCTCTTTTTTCAAAATCAGTCTGAATCTGCTGTCAAATACAGTAATATGAAACTTTCAGGAAAAGCCTTGGCTCTCAGATACTGCGAACATCCCCCGAAGGACAGAATGAAAAGCACAGTATATATCCTTAAAAATCCGATTTTCATGAGACAGAAAAAATCTGTCTTATTTTTTATAATATATGTCATTATTAAAATAGAAACCCTCTATTTCTGCTGTCTTTTCTCCGTTCTTCCCTTTTTTCAAAATGACCTCGCCTTCAGAATCCTTTTTCAACAGTATTTTGAACAGTTTTCCGCTTGGATCTCCTTTCTTTTTATAGGGATTTTCATCTCCTGTTTCCAAAATTCCCTTTTTTGGATTCAGCTCAAGCGTCCATTTTACATTTGCACCGTTTACCCACTGAAAAGAATTTTTGCCGGAAAGTCTTACAATTTTCCCTTTATGCCAGCCGTTCTCCACTTTCTTTATTTCATAATTTCCTTCAATGGAATCAGGACTGATGTACTCTGCATATTCACCGCTCCTGTCTGCCGTTCTCAGTTTTGCAGACAGAGGAGCTCCTTTAGGGATAATTCTCCTGTGAAGTGCCTCGGTATAATAGTCCGGTTCAAACTGTCCTTTGAAGTCAGCCGGCCAAGTGTTTCTCTTGAACCATTGATGGCTTTCCTTTTCCAGACCGAACTCGGGATACAGTTTAAATATATAGTGATAGTATTCATGCATCATCCACTGAGAAAAATAAGTCCTGTGTTCCTCTTCTCTGTACGGTGCTCCCAGTTTTGAAAGTCTTTTCCGGACATGAGAGAGATCATCACTGATCCAGAGAGGAGAATTGTTGAATCTGCCCATTCCCCCTGTCACAAATCCCATATTGTTGAACTCAGGGATCTGATCCGGCACAAGGGAAGGAT
Source organism: Leptospiraceae bacterium (assembly GCA_035345895.1). GTDB lineage: Bacteria > Spirochaetota > Leptospiria > Leptospirales > Leptospiraceae > DAORDI01. The sequence goes on along the minus strand of DAORDI010000008.1, from coordinate 17,223 downwards.
GAATCAGCCAGAAAAAATCGGTATTGGAGAGAATTTCTTCTGGAAGCTCATTTTTCATTCGAGTCTGATAATCTCCCGTGGGAGAACAGTTGCCTTTTTCGCAGGCTTCCGGAATGATGAGGTTTTTCAAATGGACAATCTCTGTCTTTACATTCAGTTTTCCCTCAGTAATTGCGGCTATATACTCCTGAAAAAGCCACATCATTGTATGCACTGTCTTGAAATTGGATTCCTTCAGCTTAGGATGAAGAGTGTTTGTCTTCAGAATTCCTTTTTTGGTTTCCAGATCTTTTAAGTTCTGAGGCTGGACTCCTTCCGATTTTCCTGCCAGAATCACTGTGAACTGAATTTTTTTGGCATTTCTGACAGGGTTTTTCTTTTCCTTCAGTTTCCAGCCCACAGCCTCATCGAGCATCAGACGAGCGTAATAACACACAGGAAATCCCACATTCAGAACACTGTCATCGATCTTTGCTCCCCACCAATCCTTGGATCCGACAGGATATTTTTTCCAGAGTTTATCGAGAAGCTCCCTGCTCTCCCTGTAATCTCCGTCCCTGTAAAGGTCCTCTGCATGAATATAGATATCATATGCAGTGAGTGCAAGTACAGGAGGATTCTGAATGCCTGCTTCCTGGAACAGTTTCTCTGCATAAGACTTCTTCAGACCGAATTCCTTAAGATGATCGGAGGCTCCTAGACCTGAACCGAGAAATACTTCACATGCAATAATAAATAAAAAAACATTTTTTTTCATTAATAAATCTCCCATGAACATCTGTTCTGAATGCCGGACAGCGGATGAAAAGATGCATTCCAGGCATTCAGCATATGAATACTCGCAGAATGAATTAAGTCTGTTTTTATCAATCCCAAAAAAAGAAAATCGGGTGAATTCGATCTATGCTTCATCTGCATTCTGAACGGCCTGAACAGGATGCGTTCAGTCCGCACCGGCGCAGTAAATCTGAAATACTTAAATAATTTCAGTATATAAAATTATATAATAATTCACCTTACGCCTTCGGCTGCAGGCGGAGCGTTTTTTGGCGGGAACGCCTGCAAGCCTGGCAGCTGCTGCTTTTACTGATCCATCAGATTCCTCTAATGCTTCGTAAAAATTACAGGTTCTATGCAGTATATTCTTTTTGCGCAAGCTGAGATAATAATTGTCTTTCGGTATGCAAAGGGATGATATTCCCTTCAAAAATCTCATTTGAAAGCATTGCCGGAAAGCCCGAATCCGAATCTGAACAGTATCGATTCCACCGAAGGATAATACTGATCTCCTGCTGTAAAGAAAAACGGTTTTTCATAAACGGACTCAAAAAAAAGAAACCGCTCTCCCAGAGTAATTTTCGCACCTGCACCAAACTGAGCTCTGTAGGAAGAACATGAGCTGCCGCACAGACCACCCCCGACTGACCCGAGCAGGTAGGGATCAAACAGGGCAGACGGAGCTAAATGAAATTCCATTCCCAAATCGGCCCCGTAAGTGGAAAAACCTGAGATTTCCTTTCTGAACGGATATCTGTCAGAATTAGACAGAGACAGCATCCCCGGAATATCTCTTCCGGAATAGAGAGTCCAAAATGAGACGTATTCAGAAGGCGGTACAGAATGCACCATCCCGTAATTCCAGCCCCCGACCGAGATTCGAAATCCAAGATGGGAATTTTTCTGAAGATAATGGATGGAAAATCCTGCCTGTTCCATTTTTTTTCTTTCAAAGCCGGAACTGAGGATATTGCCGGTTCCTCCTCCGAAGGAAAGGAAAAGACCGCTGTTATGATCGTCTTCTCTGTCCTTTGCCTTTTTTTCCGCTTCCGTTTTCTTCTCTTTTTCCCTCATTCTTTTAAATTCTTCAAATTCTTTCAGGTTCTGTTCTTCCCAAGATTCCCCCGACTGTGGAAAAACAAAGTTCAAGACAGTCAAAAACAGCAGTACCGCAAAGATTCGTTTCATACTCAAAGCCAGGTTCCGATTCCAATTCGAAGACCGTATGCATAGAAATCCTCCTGAAACGGAGAATTTTGACTGGAAAAATAAGGTTTTTCCAGAATGCCTTCCAGAAAAAGAAACTCTCCCCTGTCCTTTTCCGTTTTGTTCAGAAAAAATCGTAATCCGGGAGAAATGGAAGCCTTCCAGAATGCTCCGCTATCCCCTAAAGTGCCGAAACCGATCTTTCCTGCCAGGTAAAGATCCAGATCCGATTCCGGAAAAAAATGCCAGGACATCCCCAGATCCAGAGTGAGGGGTTCTGCAAAGGAGGTTTGATTCGATCCTGTGATTTTATAATTCTGATATCCGACCCCGAAGAGAAATCCCAGATTTGTCTTTGGAGCCAAGTATTCTGCAAAAATGCTTAAATCACCGGAAGTGCCTGTATAGGAAAGGCTTTTCAGCGTTCTGCTTCCGAAACCGAAAATCAGTGCCCATTTCTGGGTCTTGTTTTCAGGAATACTCAGAGAAGGATCTGATTTCTCCTTCCTGTTTTTTCTGGCTTTCAAAAACTCCCTGTATTCTTTCTCTTTTTCCTCTTCGGTTTCCGGATTCTTGTTTTTATCCTTCTGGTACTCTTTAAATTCTAAAAATTCACTGTATTCCTCAGAGTTTTCCTGAGAAAAAGCAGAAACGGAAATAAAAATGACAATAAGAAACAACTTCATACTTATATAAAAAAACTAAGCCGAGCATCGTCAAATTATTTGCAATATCCCTTTCTGAAAACGTATTGAAACAAAGAAATGCGATCTACCTCACTGCAACTTAAAAAAATAGAATGCTCGGCACCTGCATTTTTAGGAATTGGGAAATTCAGGAGCCTGGGAACTTGCAAAGTCGGCATCTTACCAAGATCTTAACGGGTTTTCAGATCGGAAAATAATAAGAATTGATCCAATCGCTTAAAAAGTCTATGCAGCTTGCTTCCTGGAACCAGTATCTTACAGCCCAAGGAGCATCAAGAGGACTTCCTTAGCTTTTTGAAAACGTTTTGGCTGCCATATGTTCGATGAGGGTTAAAAATCTTACTCTGGCAGCTCAACACCCGTCCTTTGACCAGAGACAGCAGTCATCAGGCAAAGCCGGACAGCAGCTCAGAGTCAGGGAATGTTTTTTTGTTTGTAACCTATCACTCTGAAAAAAAATTAGTATAGATGGAGTTTCTTTAATGAAAGATTTTCAAAAGCCCTTTTATATTTTAGCAGCAGTATTCATAGCCTACGCTGCATTCACAGTTAAACCGCTTATCAGATTTTTCAGTGCGGAGAATTATGTTACAATAGACGGGAAAAAGTATACCGAAGCAGATCTCGCAGACAATCCTATTTACAAGAAAGTAAGAAAAGGTTACATTGAAGGGCTTTCTCAGGCATTCCAGGCATTTGCTGCCGAAGAAATTGTAAAGAATGAAGCAAAATCCAAGGGAATGGACGAAAAAGAATTTCTCCGTTCCTCCGTATCCAAACCTTCCGAAGCGGAAATTCTGCAGGTATTTGAGCAGGCTGCACCGAGACTCGGAGGAAAAAAACTGGAGGAAGTCAGATCTCAGATTGTGGAGTATCTGGCCAATATGAAGGAGGATCAGTTCAGAAGAGGTCTTTCCGAGAAATATAAAATTGCAATTCATGTTGAAAAACCTGGAAGACAGAAGGTGGATGAAAAAAACAATCCTACCCTCGGTCCTAAAGATGCAAAAGTGACAATCGTCGAATTTTCCGACTTTGAATGCCCGTACTGCAACAAGAGTCAGGAAGTCAACAGGGCACTGCGCGACAAATACAAGGACAAAATCAGATGGGTCTTCAGAGACTACCCTCTCCCGTTCCATAAAAATGCAATGGGGGCGCATATGGCCGCAAACTGTGCAATGCAGGATGGAAAATACTGGGAAGTATTCAACAGTCTTTTTGACAATTTCAGACAGCTGTCCGATGCAACTGTAAGAGAAATAGCTTACAAGGCCGGTGTAAACAAGGAAAAATTCAATTCCTGCATGACAGATGCAGAAGGAAAGACTGCAGGAGAAATCCAGCAGGATATTCAGGATGGACAGGCACTTGGAGTCAACGGAACTCCTGCATTTTTCATCAACGGGATTATGGTGGAAGGTGCCAGGGACCAGGCTGAATTTGAAAGAATTATTGACAGTGAATTATCTACAACCAACTGAGGAGAATTAATTTATGGGAAAAACAGTAAAAGTAGCAGTAACAGGAGCCGCAGGACAGATAGGATACTCACTTCTGTTCAGAATTGCATCAGGACAGATGTTCGGCCAGGACACAGCAGTGGAACTTCAGCTTCTGGAACTTGAGGCAGCCCTTCCTGCTCTGAAAGGTGTCGTTATGGAACTCGATGATTGTGCATTTCCTCTTCTGCAGAAAGTGACAGTCACTTCCGATCTGGACACTGCATTCAACAATATCAACTGGGCGCTTCTTGTAGGATCTGTTCCAAGAAAGGCAGGAATGGAAAGAGGAGATCTTCTGAAAATCAACGGCGGAATCTTTACAAAACAGGGAAAATCCATTGAGGCTAAAGCGGCAAATGATGTCAGAGTGCTTGTAGTCGGAAACCCTTGCAATACAAACTGCCTGATCGCAATGAACAATGCAAAAGGGGTTCCTTCCAGCAGATGGTTTGCACTGACGAAACTGGATGAGAACAGAGCAAAAACACAGCTTGCTCAGAAAGCAGGAGTTCAGGTAAGTGATGTGAGCAATCTTGCAATCTGGGGAAATCACTCTGCAACTCAGTACCCTGATTTTTACAATGCAAAAATTTCCGGTAAGCCGGCAACTGATCTGATTAAGGATACAGAATGGCTGAAAGGAGATTTTATCTCTACAGTTCAGAAAAGAGGTGCCGCAATCATTGCAGCCAGAGGTGCATCGAGTGCAGCAAGTGCAGCAAATGCTGTAGTGGATACAGTAAGACAGATTACAAATGTGGCTCCTGCAGGAAACGGAGACTGGTTCAGTGTTGCAGTCTGCTCTGACGGAAGTTACGGAGTGGAAAAAGGACTGATTTTCGGTTATCCGGTACGTTCAAACGGAACTGATATTCAGATTGTTCAGGGACTTGAACTGAACGATTTTGCAAAAGAAAAATTTAAGATTACTCATGACGAACTCATCGCAGAAAGAAACGATGTGAAAGACATGATATAAGATCATTATCCGGAGAATCCTGGGACTGTGTAAAAGCTTATTTTGAATTTGGCTTGAACCGCGCTCGCCGAGTGAAAAACCCGATCTTTTCCGGGTTTTTTGTATCGAGGTGGCCGTGATGATCAATCAAAGGTATGCTTTTACACAACCCCATAATCTAATATGCTTTTACTGTCAGTTATAATCACAGTCCTTCTTCCTGTTCTGCTCTATTCAGCTTCGAAAAAGATCCCTTTTGAACTGAATTTCAAGTCATGTCTTGAAGCTTTGAGAAATTCAGTGAAGAAACCGCTCCTTCCAGGAAACATACTTATTCTGTCTGCTTTCTGTATTGTCATTCTTCTGCCTCTGTTCTGGGGTCTTTCCTTTTATCTGCACACGGATGCAAACGTGGTGGCAGTCCTCATTACTTTTGTCTGGGGATATAATTTAATTAAATATATTTTTCTGAAGCACTGAAATCGGATGAAATGAGTGCTGAATCCCTTCTGAAATATTTATTTCTCTGCATATTCCTTTTTACTGTTCCAGTCAGTGCAGAAAAAGAAGAGGACTATGACACAGGAAGGGAGTTTGAAATTGGGCTCAGACTGGGATCCGGCTATCATGCCAAAGACAGATTCGAAAACAGCCTTTCCAGTTTCAAATCTTTAAATTCATCACTTACACCGAGCGTCACAGACTTAAGCCCTTTCAGGAGAACTCAAAACTCAGAACTGTTCTTCCGTGCCAGATGGAGCAGAAGATGGAAGGTCGGTTTTACATTCGGAAATCTCAGACAGGAGAAATTTACTCTTCAGGAGCTGTCGTCAAACGGAAATTACAGCCGACTGAAATTTAATATGAACACTGATTTTCTGTTCATCAATGCTTTTTATGAATGGTACTTCAGAAAATTCAGCATCGAGCTTGGAGGCGGTCTTGGAGTCAACAATACAAATCTGAACTCAGACGGTTTCAATTATACAAGTTTCGGATTTTCCTCGGATAACGGCAGGCTGACAGGAAGCGGACTTGCCTACCGTCTCGAAGCAGCAGTCAACAGACGGATTACAGAATATGTTTCCTTTCAGATCGGTACGGCAGTCAGTGTCTATACTGTTCCCTACTTCAGCGGAAGCCTGAATGATTCAAGCGGAACGTATTACGTAAAATCCGACGGAACCGTTTCTCAGGCAACTGCTGCTCAGGCTGGCTCGACAGTTCTGTCAGATGAAATCAATGTAAGACGTCTGGATATGGTGCTCGGCAACTTTCAAATTTATATGGGGACAATGCTCAGGTTCAGGCTCTGATATGAATATTCTGAAAAAAATTTGGACAGTTCTTTACTGGCTTCTGAAAGTTTTCTTCATTCTGATTCTGATTGTAGTTTCTATGGACCTTTATTTTGAAATCAGTTATCTGAGAACTGAATGTTTCTCACCGGACAAAGTTAAAAAAGTTCCTTATCATACTGCTGCCATTGTTCCAGGAGCAGGAGTCGTGGCGGGAAGACCGTCTACTATACTCGAAGACAGACTGAAATCCGCACTCATACTGTACAAAAACAAGAAGGTAAAAAAGATCCTTCTCTCAGGCGACAACGAAGACAGGTTTTATAATGAAATCCGTCCGATGATCCGTTTTATGCTGGACAACAAGGTAAACCCTGCAGACATATTTGCGGACTACAGAGGACTCAGAACATATGACACGATGTTTCATGCAAAAAATAAATTTCATATCAAGGATGCAGTAATAGTCACTCAAAGATTTCATCAGCCGAGATCCGTGTTCATCGCAAAGGAACTGGGTATCCAGGTTTCCAGTCTCGAATCGGATCTTCAGACTTACAGAGATATAGGAAAATACAGAATTCGGGAAGTTTTCGCAAAATGTCTTGCCTGGGCAGAAATTTATCTGGATCCGGAAACGGAAAACTTCACGGGGGATGAATTTGACATTTCCGGAAACGGAACTGCTTCATGGGATGCCAAAGATAGAGAGCATTTTGAAAAATGAATTTCTTTGAAAAAAATATACGGTATCTGAATCCGGAATACAGAGAACTGACTGCGGCCTCTCCTCCTCTCGGAAACATCGGAAAATCAAAGACAGGAAAAACAATATTAGAAATTGATAATATACCTTTTCACAGTTCTCATGATCCGGAAAAGGAAGCGGAAAGACTGATTCAGGGACTTTCAAAAAAAGATTCAAATTCTCTTTACATTTTTTTCGGCGCCGGATTAGGCTATTCTGTTCTCTCTGCTCTCAGTACCACAGAAGCAGTCTGCGTATGGATGGAGTGTTTCCCTTCCATTCTGAAAACTGCACTGGAAGAAAATGATTTTTCAGAATACCTGAAGTCAGGCAGACTCAGGATACTTCAGAAACCGTTTGCGGAGGACAGACTGTTCGAAGCATTCAAGGGGCTCTCACATCATTCAGTATCTTTCATTGCTCACAGGGGAAGCCTGAACTGGAAACAGGAAGAATACCAGGAATGCAGATTCATCTGTGAAAAATTCTTCCAGAAAAAAGACGTAAACATAGCCACTCTTTCCAAGTTCGAAAAGATCTGGACGAAGAACATTCTTCAGAATCTCCGATTCCTGCCCGAAATGAAACCGGTATCATTTTTATTCGGTCTTCTGAAAGGAATGCCCGCAGTCGTCACCGGTGCAGGTCCAAGCCTGCACAAGGATATAAATGACCTGAAAAAATACAGAGAATATTATTTTTTAATTACAGTGGACACTGCCCTTCATGTGCTCGAAAAAAATGGAATTGAACCTGACCTGATTTATTCAGTAGATCCTCAGCCGATCAACAAATCCTATCTGGAAGGATATGGAGGAACGGGCATACTGGTATTTGATCCCACCTCCTGCACTCACACTCTCAGGCTCTCAGAAAAATTCCAGAAAGGGTTCTTCACATCCTCCCCTTTCCCTCTGATGAAACTGTTCACTGATTTTCTCACTGTTGAAGCCGGAGATGTTCCGTTCGGAGGATCCGTATCGACAAACGCTGTGAGCCTGGCTGAACTGATGGGTGCAGGAGATGTGCTTTTTTTCGGACAGGATCTGGCATTTACGGACGGGTTCGCCCACTGCAAAGGAGCAATTTTGGAAGAGAGACTGAACTTCAAGGAAAGCAGAAAACACAGAAGAGAGCTGCACAATTACAGACAGCTTTTCGCTCTGCCGAAACTGACAGTGGAGTCCTACTCAGGAGAAAGTCTGCATACAAATGAAAAAATGCAGATCTTTAGAAAATGGTTCGAGGATCATTCAAAAGGGAAAAACTGGATTCACTGCGGTTCAGGAGGCGGTATAATACAGGGGCTGAAAAAACAGAGCATGGAAGAGTATTTCTCCGACAAAGATATGGATGATTTGAAAAGAAAACTTCTGTCAGCAAAATCAGCTCTTCAGGAAAAAATGAATGCGGATATGAAGCAGTTTTTTCAAAAAGATGAGTATTTCGGGAATCTGAATTCAGTCTGTGCCTCAATGACAGAATTTGAAACACTTCTAAAGAAGGGAATTTCCATTTCGGAAAAAATCTATGGTATGATATTGAACGGAAAAAACGGGAGTCAGGATTTTTTTTCGCTGATCAGTCAGATGGAGAAAATTGATGAAAAAGTATCCTCAAAAAAAGGCCTGAATGATTATATCGGACTTGGAGTACAGAGAGTCATTCTGATGATTACGGAAGGGTTTGACTCTGAACTCACACTGGAAGAGAAAAAAAATGAAAAACTGGGAATCGCCAAAAAAAGCATCCTGCTCTATAAAGGCCTTCATGAAACATCTTATATAATAAGAAGAATGATCAAAAAGAATCTGCTGACATCAGACACATCATCCCTCAGTTAATATTTTTCTAAAACAGCTTGACCAAGATTATGTCACATATAGGATTGGTATTGATATGAAAAAAAGACGTCTTGGTAAGTCTGGAATTGTGGTATCTGAAATTGGAATGGGAACAATGACTTTCGGATCAACCTGCGATGAGCCGACTGCTTTCAAAGTAATGGATAAAGCCTTAGATGCAGGTGTAGATTTCTTTGATACTGCAGAAGTATATCCCGTCCCTCCTGATGAAAAATATGTTTTTAAGACTGAAGAAATTGTAGGTAAATGGCTGAAAGCCAGAAAACGCGATTCAGTCATCATTGCATCCAAGGTAGCCGGCCCAGGCCATGGATGGTTTTCACCTCCTGTGAGATCCGGCAAGACAGCCCTTGACAGACACAGCATCATGAAAGCCGTGGAAGGCAGTCTGAAAAGACTTGGAACTGATTATATAGATCTGTATCAAACCCACTGGCCGGACCCGGATATGTATCACGAAGAAACTCTTTTTGCACTGACGGAACTCGTACAGTCCGGCAAAGTCAGATACATAGGATGCAGCAATGAAACACCCTGGGGACTGATGAAAAGTCTCTGGGCATCCGAAAAAAACAGACTGGTCAGATATGAAAGCATTCAGAATAATTTCAGTATGCTGAACAGACGCTTCGAAGATTCTCTTGCTGAGATCTGCAAAAAGGAAGGTGTCAGTCTGATTGCATATTCTCCTCTTGCAGGCGGGGTACTCAGCGGAAAATACAACACAAACAAGATTCCGGAAAATGCAAGATTCACAAAGTATGCTAAACTTGCTGAAAGGCAGAAGAAACAGTCCAGTCGATATCTGAATGAACTGACTGTCGGTGCCACTGCAGGCTTTATGAAAATTGCAAAGGAAATGGGAATTTCGGTGACTACACTGGCAATTGCTTGGAGCAAACAGAATGATTTCACTGCGTCCACTCTGATCGGTGCAAATACAGTGGATCAGCTGAATGATTCTCTGAAAGCGGCTGATGTGATAATTCCTAATGAAATCTTGGATAAAATCAATGAAGTATCCAAAAATATTCCTTATCCGATGGGGTAACTATGAAAAAAGGATTCAGTACAAGAGCAATTCACTCAGGGAAAAGACCTGATCTCACTACAGGAGCAATCACTCCTCCCATTTATGCCACTTCTACTTATGTTCAGGAAAGTCCAGGCAGACATAAAGGATATGAATACAGCCGTTCCCAGAATCTGACCAGAGAATCTTATGAAAAATGCATTGCTGACCTGGAAGGCGGTGCCGAAGGGTTTGCATTCAGTTCAGGTCTTGCTGCAGAAACTGCCTGCCTGGAGCTTTTGGATTCAGGCTCTCACGTAATTGCGCAGGATGATATGTACGGCGGGACATACAGACTGATGGAGAATCTGAAAAAAAGGTCAGCAAATCTTTCCTTCAGCTTTGTGGATATGTCTGATAGAAATGCAATAGAGAAAGCAATACAGAAAAATACAAAGATGATATGGATAGAAACTCCTTCCAACCCTCTTTTGAAGATTGTAGATCTCTCTATGATTGCGGATATCGCCAAGAAAAACGGTCTGCTGTCTGCAGTGGACAGCACATTTGCCACTCCTTATCTTCAGAGGCCTCTCGAATTCGGTTTTGATATTGTAATACATTCCACTACAAAATATATCAACGGTCATTCTGACATCATAGGAGGAATGATCGTCACAGGTGATGACAAGAATCTGCGTGAACAGTTTCGTTTTCTCCAGAATTCAATGGGCGGAATCCCAAGCCCATTTGACTGCTTTCTCGCTCATCGCGGAGTAAAAACACTTTCTCTAAGAATGGACAGACACTGTTCGAATGCATTTGCAATTGCGGAGTGGCTGGAAACACAGCCTCAGATTGAAAAAGTCATTTATCCGGGTCTTAAATCACACCCTGCATATGAAACTGCCAAAAAACAAATGTCCGCATTCGGAGGAATGATAACATTCATTCTCAAAGGCACCATTGAGAATTCAAGGAAGTTCCTGGAAAACTGCAGTGTATTTTCTCTCGCAGAAAGTCTTGGCGGTGTGGAAAGTCTCATTGAACATCCTGCTATTATGACTCATGCATCTGTTCCTCCTGAAATCAGAAAAGAACTTGGGATATCGGATGGACTGATCAGAGTTTCGGTGGGATTGGAAGATAAGGATGATCTGATTAATGACTTTAAGAATGCATTGAAAGAATGCGGTCTATAAACTGAATAAAAAACAGCTGTTTTACAGCTGTTTTTTTCATTTCTTTTTTTTACTGTTTGCCCTGCCCTAAAAGTTTTACCTCTCCAGTTGAATAGAATCTCCAGACAAACGTGGCCGTTTTTCCTTTAATATCAGTGATCTTGAATTCAGTCAATTGACCGACTGCCTTAGGATTCAGATGCTGCACAATTTTACCTTTGACAGAACATTCAGTGGGATTCCACTCAATGTTCCATGTTCCGAATACCTGTCCATTTTCTTTTGCTGTAAGTACATTTCCGTTAAATTCCAGAATCCCGGGTCCAAATTTCATCGCTGTTCTGTCCCAATCGATTGGACCGGATTTAAAGAAATCACATTTGCCTTCAGGATTTTCACCGTCCTTTTTCGTAATGACGGTATTTGCGAGAGTTGCGCCCTGTTCGAATTGAAAAACACCCTCTTTATACGAAATAAATTTCATTTCATCCACATTTCCGTTCGGCCATTGAAGTGACACAGTGCATGGACTGATCCAGTTGATCTTTGCTTCCCCTTTCCTTTTTGTCTTGTTTTCAATGTCAAAAACATAGGTTCCCTTTTCATATTTGGAAATTACAGAAACCCCGTCATTTACTTCCTCAATAACTTCTCCGTCACTCAGTTTTGCTCAATGCTCCTTCAGGTCTGATTCTGCTTTTTTGCAGTTCGCAAAAGAAAATACTGCAGCCAAAGTTAACACTGCAGTCAGTCTGCCGTTTAAAAATCCAATACTCATCCGGCACCTCTTAGAAATAATTTTCTTCCAATTCGGGGAGTACAGTAATTATCGGTTCTCTATAAGAGATAATATAATTTCTTTTATAAATAATTTTTCAATAAGAATGAATAATTTATTGCTCGAAGAACCGGGAATATTATATTGAATTTTACAGAGGATCGAAATCTTTTGACAGACATTAGGGAACCATAGTGGAAATATAAAATTTCCCAGGAAATGTTCAATGGTTTTTACTCAAAAGGCTGTTTTCAGAGGTTCCCATTATAGACCGTCCCGGGCCAGGTTTTACGAAAATTTATGCAACTGTATCAAGCCGCCTCAATTCATTATAACCCCTGCAGTATACTCTAAGTTCATTCTGCCCTTATACCGAATTTCAGTTTAAACCTCTGGCTTAAGCAAAAAAATACTCAGACCAGTTTCTCCAGGATGAATTTTTTGATCTGCTTTGCATCATCCTTTCTGAAATTCTCGATTTTGATCTCTGTTCCCTGCAGCTGCTTTATTTTGACTGAAGCTAAAATGAAGGACTCAAAAACCTCAACTCCTGAAATTTTTGAATATGGAATGTATGTTTCCGTGCTTTCAAAAATCCTTTTCACGTTAAAAGTGACTCCCTTGGCATCAAAAATCACTTCGTCCGGCGTAACAGGATCCCCTAGTCTGCTTGCCTGAAATATTTTCCTGATCATGATTTCCGGAGGCGGAACTGCAGTTTCTCCTCCCTCAGCCGTAACGGCTCCGTCCGACTGGGGTTCAAGAACAGGCTCTTTAATGAATTCATGCATATAATGGCGGATAAAAAAACCGGCAAGAAAACCGGCAATCAGGTACAGTAATTCGTTCGCTGTCATAATTTTTTCTTGTAATAAAATACCCGTTTTGCCAGCCTTTTGTAAAGAGATATTTTTATGTCAGACAGAAAGAGCAGCAGACGCAAGAAAATTGAGAGATCCAAGGACGATGGGCTGGAGCAGATCAGAGCCCATAAAGAACAGGTTGCCAGTGAAGCAAAACATACTATTTACCCTGCTTCCAGTGTAAGCGTTCACTGGGAAGTACTGCATACCAAAAGAAAAATAGATCCGGAGTTAAAGGAACTGGTTGCTGATTATTACTACGGAATCCAGAAAAACCCGGGAAAGCAAATTTCGGAACTGGAAAAGACTGTAGAAACCTACAATGACATTCAGCTTTTTCAGGATTATCTGCTTACTGCTTATGTAATCGAAGAAGAGAAGGACAAGGCAATTACACTCGCACAGAACCTTTCCAGAAAGTATCCTGATTTTATTATCGGGAAAATTGCCGCTGTAGAACTGGCAATTCTGAAAGGAGATCTGAATTCAATTCCTTCCATCCTGGGTGATAAATATGAACCCACTGCCATTTTTCCAGAAAGAGCCGTCTTTCATATCTATGAAATCCTGCATTTCCAGTTTGCCGTCGGCAGATATTTTGCTCTGAAAGGTGACGTTAAAAAAGCAGAAGAGTATTTGAACCTGATTAAGGAAGCAGACGAAGATCATATTTTCATCAAGAAACTGCAGAAAGTAATTGATAAAAATTCCGGTCTCAAGTTCTACCAGAGAGTCATCAAAAAAATCAAAGGCTAGCTGTTTTCAGTTCAGAATTTCGGTCTGCGGCATAAAGGCTGTCGCGGACTGATTCTGTGTTTATCTGCAGAAATATTTTTTAAAAAATCTGCCCCCGGAAATGTTCTGTTCATTGGAAAAATTTTATCAGATAGTTGTTCCGAAAAAAATACGGCTTCATTGAATGTACCGCCATTTTCGGATCTTTTTTATTTGATTTCCTTCTTTCTTTCGGAGAACGCACCCCTGTAACAACGTTATATTTTAAGTCCTTGACCCCTCTGAACTTACCCTGCAATGCAGTCTTTCCTTGCGGTAAATGTAATTCCGATAGATTCGATTTCCAGTTTCTTTAATAGTAACTTCCTCATTCATGGAAAGTCTTTCTCCTCTTTTCAGAATGATTGATTTACCGTCTATATGCACCTGCGCTTTCCTATTGACAAATTGAACAAAGGCTGTTTTTGAATTGTCTGCATAAAGACTAAAAGACAACATTAGTGAAAACTGCTCCTTCATTTAAAATACCTGTACCAAAGAGCGGTTTCATTTTATAAAACAGGAAATCAGTGTTTTTTGTTCTGAAATTTCTCATCTCATAATATTCACTCACCTTACGCAAATACGATGTTATGTCTAGATGCAATAATTTTTAGGAAACATTAGGGAAATCTAATGAATTAGTAAAAACGGGAGTTTGAGGGCGGTCAGCCCTCAAGCCGCCGGCAGGCGTTCCTGCCCAAACCGCCCCACCTGCGTAAGGTGAGATATTCACACAGAACAGTTATTTCATTTTTGAAATCACTGCCTGATACGTTTTTGAATTCAGTTTCCTTTCCAGTTTTTCTTCAATGAAGGAGGAAGCCTCCACAGTCTTCAAAAGATCTGAATCCGTTTCATACCCTGAACCTTTAAGAAAATAAATCAAATCCTCTGTAGCCAGATTTCCGGATGCACCCTTTGCATAGGGGCATCCTCCAAGACCTCCGGACGATGAATCAAAATGTGATATATTGTATTTCAAAGACTCCGCAGCATTTGCAATCGCCATTCCGTACGTATCATGGAAATGCATGGCAAAATAATCAGGACTGAATTTATTCAGAATGAGTTCAAGGAGCTCCCTTACCTGAAGCGGGGTTCCGGTTCCTATCGTATCTCCCAGAGAAATTTCAGCAGCACCCATATCGGAAAGTCTCTGAACTACCTTCAGTACAGATTTCGGAGACACTCTCCCCGAATAAGGACAGTCTATTACCGTGGACACATAGCCTCGGACCCGGACACTGTCTGCAGCAGCAAGTTCACATACCTCCTGAATGATATCGAGAGATTCTTCCACTGTCCTGTTGATATTCTTCTTAGTAAATTCGGAAGAAGCAGCAGTAAAAACAGCAATATTTCTGAACCCTGCCTCAAGAGCGCCGTAGTAGCCCTTTTTATTGGGAACAAGGACGGAAAAACCTTTCTTTTCCTCGGATGAAAACGCCTCAGACACCTGAAGAGCATCAGAGAGCTGAGGTATCATATCAGGCCTTACGAATGAGGTCACTTCCAGAGAATGAAATCCTGCATTCATAAGTTTTTTTATAAACTGAATTTTTATGTCTGCAGGAATGATTTTTTTTTCATTCTGAAGACCGTCCCTCGGACCTACTTCGGTAATTCTGATTTTTCTATTCATATCTGACTCTTATTATTCCCCTGACTGAATTGCAGATAAATATGCTGTCGGATGAAATCATATCCTGAATGTACAGTTTCCTCTGACGGAAGATTTTTGGAAATCTTTTTAGAAGACGGTCCCTGAATACGCCTGCGAGCAGACCTGAATCCGAAGGGGGAGTATAATAAATTCCGTCTATCCTGCAGAATATATTTGTAAAACAGCCTTCAGTGATTTCATCTCTTTCGTTCAGAAAAACCGACTCAAAGAATCCGTTTTCTCTGACTTCCGAAAGCATCTGATCATAAAACTGTCTGTGATTTGTCTTGTGCTGAAGCATTATTTCAAATGAAGAGACCTTTGTTTCAGACAGGCAGATTTTTTTTAAATCAGTCTTTCCCTTTCGAATAATGACTTCTTCGGACAGAGTTCTGACTTTCCTGCTTCCGGAGATTTCAATTCTAATTTTATAATCTAACTTATTATTTAAAAACTTTGCTTTTTCATTCAAAAAAGGAAGAAAGTCTTTTTCAAAAGAGAGATCCTCGCCGAAAAAAAGACGGAAGCTTTTTCGAAGTCTCTCAAAATGATCATTCAGAAAGATAAACCGGCCTTTCCTGAAAAGAACAGATTCAAAAAAACGAAGATCAAGAGCCTTGAAAAGTATGCCTGCCTTCAGAAAACATTCTTCATACTCCATTTCAGGCACTGAATCATATACAATTCCGCTTCCTGTTCTGTATCTGCATCTTCCCTCAGTCACTTCCACAGTTCTGATTGCTACACTGAATACTCTTTTTTTCAGATTGTTGAATCCCAGCGCACCTGTGTATATTCCTCTGGCAGAAGACTCCAGTCTGTCGATGACTTTCATTGCTTCCAGCTTGGGAGCACCCGTGACTGAGCCTGAAGGAAAAACTGCCTGAAGCAGATCGCAGAGATCACTGTCTTTTCTTATTTTCCCTTCAATTTCAGAAGTCAGCTGAGAGATAAGTCTGTAATTTTCAATCTGCAGAAGGTTGTTGATTCTCACAGAACCGAATTCACATACACGTCCCAGATCATTTCTGAGCAGATCCACGATCATAAAATTCTCTGCCTTATGCTTTTCATGGATCATGGAACGTGCTTCCTGCAGACTGGCAGTGCCTTTCATCGGCCTCATGACTGCCGATCTCCCCTTTTCCTCAAAAAGCAGTTCAGGAGAAAGAGACAGGATGAATTTATTCTTCATTTTATAAAAAGCATTATAATCAGTGGGCTGAAACCTTCTGAGAACCGAGTACAGCGGATACTCTGTTCCCTCCGCAATTTCAAACTTCAGAGGAAAGGAAAAATTGACCTGATAGACAAAACCTTCCTGAATTTCCCTGAGAATACTTTTAATCTTTTCTGTATAATCCGTCTTTCTGCATTCAGATACAATTCTGCTGTCAAACGGAAACTCTGTCTGCTCAGTGAATATGGAATGCATTTTTCTTCTTTTTTCAAAAGAGATTTCTTCCACTCTGTCAAATTCAAAAACACGGATCAGATCAGTCTTGTATCTTTCAGTTCTTTCAGGATAAGAGGCATAACCGAATTCATACGGAACTGCAAATACCTGCATTCTGTGAGAACGGCAGGAAGAGACATACTTTTTCAGTTCAAAAAAACTGTCAAATTCCAGGGATGCTGCCGGGTTCTTAAAAATATAAGTAGACTTATCAGATCCGTCTGAAAGAGAGCTTTCAAAAAGAAACAGATATTCTTCATTTTCACATTGGGAAAGGATGTAGTCATCCCATTCAGTAAATTGAATCTGCATTTAAAGGAAGGTATGCAGTGCTGAACCGTACTGCTTTCTGAAAAAGTCATCTGAGCTTTGAAGATCACCGGGAACGCAGATTGGAAATGAAAAAATCATATTGGATTCTGCCTTTCT
>DAORDI010000007.1:9634-48211 GCA_035345895.1 Leptospiraceae bacterium | reverse complement strand
ATCACTCGGCAACCGTCTTTCCTGAATAAAGAACCTTAATTTGACAGCATTGGCCTGCCGGCGGCTTGAGGGCTCGCACATTTGGAAGCTGCTGTTTTTACTGATCCATCGCAAACTGTTAAACTGCTAGATTTTTCTAATGTTTTCTGAAAATTACAGGGTCTAGACAGCATATCGTATTTGCGTAACGTGAGTGAGTAGAATGCAGTGGCCGGTGCTGTGTGTTCAAATGAATGACTGACTCTGCCGCCGTACTGAATCAGATTTTTTCTACAGCATAATCGCCGATGTTTCTATCCCTGAATTCAGCTCCCACTAGGAAAACATCCTTTCCTTTATTTATATATTTCTCATAGTATTTTTTGTTTTTGATCTGGGCCAATGCCTCTTCTTTGGTTCCGCTGAATTTGAATTCAAAAATATACACTGATCTGCTTTCAATGACTGCATCTATTCTTCCGATGTTTGTCTTTACCTCAGTCTGAATCTTAAGTCCCATCATAGTAAATACCAGATAAAATAAAGTCTGATAGTATTTTTCCTGAGGAATGTGCAGATCATACTCGATTCCGGAAAATATCTGTCTCAGGACTTCCATACAGTTTTCCAGATCATTATCTTGTAATGAATCTATAATCTGATACAGCACTGATTCAGACAGTTCGCGTCTGCGGAATCTTTTTACAAAAAAAGATAAAAAAGCACGCTTCACTTCAAAGTTGGGATAATCAAGAGTATACAGCATTCTTTCAGGATCATAACCTTTAATAGTAAGATATCCTGTCTGAAGCAGGAGCGGAGTCAGACTCAAATCCTCGACATCATAGGAAGAAAACAGCAGTTCTTCCAGGTGCAGAGGAATTGATGCAACTTCATAATTCCGTTCAATCATCAGATTGATCAGAAAACTCGGAGTCCCGGACTCAAACCAGTAATTCGAGAATTTCTGATTCTGAAACAGAAGCAGTGTGGAAAAAGGATTGTATACCGAGACTGCAGGATTTGCAAAATTATACCCATTGTACCAAAAGCGGATTTTTTCGATTAATGCTTCTTCAGAAATATTTCCTTCTCTCGAAAATTCCTGAATATGCTCATAAAAAAAATTTTTCAGCTCTTCCTCTGTTATTCCAAGCAGAGATGAATACTTGGAAGTCAAGGTAATATCATTCAGATGATTCAAATCACTGAATACACCTGCCTTGGAAAATTTGCTCACTCCTGTCAGAAACAGAAAACGGATGTTTGCATCGTTACCCTTCAGAACAGAAAAAAAACCTTTCAGAACTGAGCGCATTTCTTTTGCCTGCTCAGGTCTGTCCAGCCAGTCAATGATCGGCTTGTCATACTCATCTATCAGAATTACAACTTTTCCAGACTCGCTCAATTTTAATATAAGTTCCTCAAACTGGGAATAGTATTCAGCCTTAGTAAGTGTTATACTGTATTTTTTTGCATTTAATTCCAGTTCTCCGACCAGATAACTGATCAGTGCCTCTTTGGTCTCCGCCTTCTGTTTGCTGAAGTCAAGGCGTATCACTGGATGTTTTTTCCAGCTGTAGTCTGAATCTGCTATATACAGCCCCTTGAAAAGCTCTCTGTTTCCCAGAAAGATTTCTGCGAGTGTTGAAATCAGAAGACTTTTGCCGAACCGACGGGGACGGGAGAGAAAGTATGTGCCTTTCCCGGATTCAATCAACTGGTGAATATGCTTTGTCTTATCAACATAAATATAATTATTCTCGATAATATCCCGAAATGTCTGAATCCCGATCGGCAGTTTCTTCATAAGACTAATCTCAGGGTCTGATTCACTTTGGCAAGAAGAATCCTGTCTTAAGTTCTGTGCTTCCGCATTTTGCAGTTTCGAAATTTATCAGGATATATCCCTGAATTCATTTATTAAAAAAAGATTTACATAATCAATAAAATCAACAGGCTCTCTGTTTTCATTTTTCAGTACATTCAGGAAACTGCAGGAATGGTCTGCTTCTTCTGCAGGCTCCAGGATGTATCTGTCAAAATCATTGTATGCCCAGACCCGTCCTCTCATCTCGCCTGTCACAATCAGACTGACTGCACCTGAATACAGAACAATCTGGCCGTCCCAAACACTCATTTTCTGTCTCTGATAATAACTTCCTGCAATATGTTTTAATGATGGAGACATGGACTGTTCCAGATGATCCACTGGATTCAGTTTAAGCTTCTCATACTCACTGTCCGTTTTTTCATGATAGGATTTCACCAAGGGAAAAACTCTTGCTGCAGAATATTTCGGACGCTCATCTGCATCCAGTGAATACAGCGAAAGACTCTCTGAATATCCAATTTTAATCAGAAAATCTCTGTAATCTTTCGGAAGACGGATTCCTCCCAGATTCTGTTCAATTTTCTGCACTTGTTCTTCACTGAGAGGTCTTAATGATGATATATTCCGATCCGACTTTTTTCTTCCCTGTTTCAGACTTCTCCAGTAAAACTCATCCCAGGCGTTCTTAAACTGGGGAATGAATTCTTCCCTTCTCCGGTCCATTCTTTCCAGTGCCTCAGTCCAGGATTCATCTTTTCTTTTTTTGGTGGTGCAATGGTCAGACTCCAGATAGGCCTGATATGCTGATTCTCCTTTCATTTTATCACACTGAGCTTCTGAACTGTATTCAGATTTCTTGTCGTGAGATCCTTGCCGAAAATTTTCTCCAGCTCCTCCATCCCTTTCACTGATTTTCCTTTGTCGAGATACAATATACTGAAAATTTCCTTATCATTCACCTTCAGAATTTCGAACGATTCATCCTTGGATTTCCATGGAAGTTTTATTTCAGACTTGAGCTTATTCTTCGAAAAAGAAATATACTGATGCCTCTCTCTTTTTAAGTCCACCTTATCAAAGCAGTCCTCCTCCGAGGCTGACTGTATTTCCTTCTGGGTCCTTACAATGGAAGGTACAGGGAAACCGAATACTTTTTCCAGATGAGAAGAAATCAGTTCTTCTATTTTCGGAATTTTCTCCTTTTTATATTCAAAGACTGCATTTCCTGAATTCAGGATTGTCGCAATACAGTGCATTCCCAGTTTTTCCATTTCCAGCTTCAGGTCTTTCATCGGAAGTTTATGATGTCCGCCCACATTGATCCCTCGCAGAAGCAGTATATATCTTTCCATTCCTATTTCCTTCCCTTGTCTTTCAGTCTTTCACGGATCATTTTGGCTAATTTTTTATCATTATTTTTCTTCACTAATGCATTTTTTTCACTGATCTTGGATTCCATATATTTCTCTTCTCTGAGAAGTTTCAGATAATGCGCATATCTCTCCTCGTCCAGTTCTCCTTCCGAAAGAGCCTCCTGGACGGCACAGCCAGGTTCATTTTCATGAGTGCAGTTTTTGAATCTGCATTTGGACTCAAGTTCAGTGATATCAGCAAATGTCTCTGAAAATCCTTCAGAGGATTCATAAAGCCCGAATTCTCTCATTCCTGGAGTGTCTATCAGCATTGAACCGTTTTCCAGAAAATATGTCTGTCTGGAAGTGGTAGTATGTTTTCCTTTTGAATAAAAGCTCGTTTCCTGCACAGGCGCATTTCCGCGTGTCAGAATATTGATCCAGCTTGTCTTCCCTGCTCCGGAGGAACCGATAAGACAGCAGAGGTTTTTTTCGCCAAGCATCTGAAGAATCTGATCCAGTCCTTCTTCGGAAGAGGCACTGCACGGAATGATCCTGGAATCAGGGGCGATGCGTTCAGCCTGTCGGATTCTTTCCATCATGATATCATCCTGAATAAGATCTTTTTTGTTGAAGAGGATGACTGTCTGTGCATTTACAGTTCTGCAGAGCACAAGAGTTCTTTCCAGTCTTTTCAGATTGTAGTTTTCATCCATTCCCTGAACAATGAAAATCAGATCCAGATTGGCAGCAATGATCTGCATTTCCGTCTCTCGTCCAGGAGCCTTTCTTTTCAGAACATTTCTTCTGGGGTTAATTTCATGAATTATGCATTCATTTTCACTGTATGGTTCAATCTTCACAGAGTCGCCTACTGCAGGAAAATCCTCCCTGTTCTCCGACTCATAAAGATACTTCCCGGACACTTCAGCAGAATAAATTTTTCCTTCAGAGAATACTCTATAGCTTCCCCTGTGCTCTTCAATGACCAGTGCATTCTGTTCTTTCATAATCTGCTCAGATTACAGCCTTGACTTGGACTCATTACGGTCAAGTGGAAACCTGCAGATCATTCTTGACTCAGCAGAATCGGATACAATTATGTATCTATGAAACCGCTTCCGATAGGAATTCAGACTTTCCGGGATTTGATTGAGGGGAATTACCTTTATATAGACAAGACTCGCAGCATCTACGGGCTGATTAAAAACTCTAAAGGTGCATACTTTCTTTCCCGTCCCCGCCGATTTGGGAAAAGTCTGACTCTTTCCACACTGGAACAAATCTTTCTCGGAAACAGAGACCTTTTTCAGGGACTCTGGATTTATGACTCGGAATACAAATGGAAAAAACATCCTGTCATCCGCTTTGATTTCAGCAAACAGAAGGCAGACTCTCCTGAAAGGCTCATTGAATTCATCAATAATCAGCTGGATTATATCTCTGCACAATATTCGGTCGGTTTGGATAGGCGGCAGTATTACGAGCGCTTTGAAGAACTGATTATGAAACTGGGCAAGGCAGAGAAAGTTGTCATACTGATTGATGAATACGACAAACCGATAATTGATCATCTGGAGGATACTGAACTTGCACTGAAGATGCGCGAGGTAATGAAAGGCTTTTTCAGTGTGCTGAAGGGCAATGATGAGTATACCCGTTTTCTTTTTCTGACAGGTGTAAGCAAGTTTTCAAAAGCGGGGGTCTTCAGCAATCTGAATCATCTAAGTGACATTACACTGGATGAAACTTATTCTTCTCTCGTCGGCATTACAGAGGATGAACTTAAGACTGGTTTTTCAGAATACATATCAGACCTGGCGGCGAAGGAAAAGACAACCGAGAATGAAACTCTGAATACAATCCGTCAATGGTACAACGGATACCGTTTCTCGGCGGAAGGTGCGTCAGTCTACAATCCTTTTTCTACACTGCTTCTTTTTGAGAGAAAGCGCTTTGAACATCACTGGTTTGAGACTGGGACTCCTGAATTTCTGCTGAAACTTATATTAAATAATAATTATGATATAATGGATATACCATTAAAAACTGAGGCTCTGAATTTTTCCAGTTACGAGGTGGATGATCTGAGTCTCACTCCCCTTCTTGTTCAGACAGGATATCTTACGATCAAAGATTATGATGCAGCAGAAAAGATATATACTTTGGACTATCCCAACTTTGAAGTAAAGAAGGCGTTCCTTTCCTATTTTATGCAGAAGTTCCGGAAGAAGGAAGCTCCTGGCTCGCTCATCATAAAACTGACAGAGGCATTTCAGCAAGAAGATCTGGAAAGAAGCATTCAGACAGTGAGAGAAATTTTCGCAGGAATAGAATATGATCTGCATATTTCTCACGAAAAATACTATCAGACACTGTTTTATCTGACTTTTACTCTGCTGGGCTTCAGAATCAGCACAGAGGTTAAAACGAATCTGGGCCGCATTGATGCTGTCATAGAAAGTAAGTCTATTTATATATTTGAATTCAAATTCAGCGGAACCAAAGAAGAGGCACTTTCTCAGATCAAAAATAAAAAGTATTATGAAAAGTATCTGAACAAAGGCAAGGATATTTATCTTGTGGGGGCTGAATTCAAAGACAGAAATATAGGGGAGTACCTCGTCGAGAAATTAATGGACTGAGACGCAGGTATGCTCCGAAGAAGTCTAATTAAGATTTTCTCTTTGCACAGTTAAAAAAACAGTCTAATAGTCATATGATAAAGACTGATATTTCCAGTTTCCGAAAAAGACTCGTTCTATCAGTGTATTTCTTCTTCAGCAGCTGTTTTTTCCTCAGCGGCTGTCTAATCTCTTTCAATGAAGACGAGATCAAACCTCCCAAAATATCAGATTCTGCTGTGAAGAAAAAAGCGACCTACAATCTTCTCGACTACAGTTCTTCTCCTTTCACTGAAGAACTCTCAGTCCGTTTTTTTCCAGATCCGCACAGCCTGTATTTTCAAAATTATTTCGGCAGCTTTCAAGTATAGTTGACGGGGATCTTCCAAAAATATTTATTACAATTCAATAGGTAAACGATTTGGATTCTATAAAAAGAAAACTGTTTGGAAATTTTAATTTCAAAGACATTTCGAGCGACCCAGACTTTAAAGAAGACAGTGTCAGAGAAGTTATCATCCTTCCTTTGCTGAAAGCACTCGGATATGAACAAAATAGTATCATACGAAGTAAATCCTTAAATCATCCATTTCTGAAAGTTGGAAGCAAGAAAATCCCAATAAAGCTTATTCCAGACTATGTATTAAAAATTGAGGACAATTTTGCATGGGTTTTGGACGCAAAAGCTCCAAACGAAAAAATAATTAATTCAGATCATGTGGAGCAGGTTTATTCCTATGCAGCACATCCAGAAATTAGGAGTATTTATTTTGCTCTTTGTAATGGATTGGAATTTTCTTTGTATAGAAGAGAGGCAACGGATGAACCTATTCTTTACTTTGCATTAGAGAGTATAGACGACCATTGGAAAACATTGAAACGTTACATTTCTTCTGAAAGTTTTCAAGCTGGAAAAAGTATTATTTATGACTCAATGCAGGTCAGGGAAAAAACAAAAGTTTTTGATTACTCCAGCAGACCTCTGTTAGGTCAAATTCCAGTGAAAAAACAATCTGCAAAAAGACACTTTGGAGTACATGGATATTTCACAAAACAAAGTTGGAATATTGTAGCGGAATATATAAAAAACTTTTCTCAAAAAGGTGATCTGGTATTGGACCCATTTGGAGGAAGCGGAGTCACTGCCATTGAGGCAATGATGAATGAACGGAAAGCTATTAGCATTGACATCAACCCGATGGCTGTATTTATAGTCAATTCCTTAATCGTCCCATTAAAGTTTCAAAGTTTATCTGATGCATTTGAAAGAATTAAAGATGAGTATAACCATAATGAACCAACATCTAAAGAAGAAATTATAGATGCATTGAAGAAATATAAGTATCCCAAAGGAAATAAATTGCCAAAAGGTTCTGATGTAGATACTATTGAAAAACTTTTTACTGATAAACAACTGGCCCAACTTGGTTATTTAAAATTTCTTATAAAAAAGGAGAAAAATAAAAATGTAAGAGATTCTCTTTTACTGATGTTCTCTGGGTTATTAACAAAAGCTAATCTTACTTATCATAATAATCCAAATCGCCCCGCCGCAGGCCAGGGTGATGCTTCAATTTTTAGATATTATAGATATAGAATTGCACCATCCCCTCAAGATATTGATATAATGAAATATTTTGAGCTTCGTTATAAAAAAGTTTTTGATGCAAAGAAAGATATTTCTTATTACATCAATGAAAATACTATACATAATATTCACATATTAAAAGGATCTGCGACACAATTAAAAAATATCGAAGCCGAAAGTGTAGATTATATTTATACAGACCCGCCTTATGGAAAAAAAATTCCGTATCTGGATTTATCTATAATGTGGAATGCCTGGCTCGATCTTGATGTGACAGAAAAGGACTATGAACTGGAAGCCATCGAAGGTGGGGAACATAATAAGACAAAGAAAGAATATAACCAGCTTATTTCAGCAAGTATTAAAGAAATGTATCGTGTTCTAAAATTTGACAGATGGATGTCTTTTGTTTTTGCACATAAGGATCCTGAGTTTTGGCATTTAATTATTGAAACAGCAGAAAGATGCGGTTTTGAATATGTAGGTGCAGTTCCGCAAAAGAACGGTCAGACTAGTTTCAAAAAAAGACAGAATCCGTTTACTGTTTTATCTGGACAGCTGATTATCAACTTCAAAAAGAAAAATAATCCTAAAGCTATTATGCGTGCACACCTGGGAATGGACATTGGCGATATAGTCATTCAGACTATAGAAGGAATCATTGCTAGAAATAACGGTGCCTCATTGGAAGAAATTAATGATGAATTAATTATTAAGGGTTTGGAACTTGGCTTTCTGGATTTGCTGAAGAAGGAGTATGTCGATTTAACGCCAATTCTTCTGGAGCACTTCGACTATAATGAAGAAAGTGAAATTTATACAATTAAAAAAGGGAAAAAATTTCAGACCCATATTGATGTAAAACTTCGAATAAGATATTATTTAATTTCTTATTTGAGAAGAATGGAAAGGGAAAATACAATTCCGACTTTCGATGAAATTATTTTATATATACTTCCTCTTTTAAAAAATGGAGTTACTCCAGAAAATCAGACAGTTCTGTCTGTATTGGAAGACATAGCTGAACACATTGGAAACGAACAATGGAAACTGAAAACGGAAGGACAACAGTCTCTTTTTTAGACTGACAAAAATTTATCCTCTCTGTCTTTTCAGCCAGTCCATAATGATTTCCAGCACGGCATCGGGGCTTTCGAGTGCGGCCATATGCCCTGTATTCGGAAGGATATTCAGTTCTGATCCTGGAATGTTTTCTGCCAGATAATAAGAATACTTAGGAGGCGTCATTTTGTCCTCATCCCCGCAGAGAATCAGAACAGGGAGTTTCATCCTGGCTATATCCTTAGTCATATCAGCTGCATTGCAGGCGGAAAAATCGGAATTCATTGTAAGTGCAGAAGTTTTTTCGAGCATCCTCTGACCGATTTTTTTCAGAGCATCATTCGCTCCCTTTGCATATGCAATTTTAGTAATCAGCTCTGCAGTCTTGGACTGATTTTCATCCGACTTGGTCAAGCTTAAGATGAGAGGCATAACAGGAAGTGATGCACCAGTACTCATCAGCACAAGACCTGCAGCGGAATGATCGTATTTTAATATATAATTCTGAGAAATCAGTCCCCCCATCGAATGACCTACCAGGAAAAAATTCTTCAGATTTTTCTGGAGTATGAATTCATTCAGAAATTCAGTGTAGAGATCAATGGAATTCAGTGCAGCTCCTTCCGATTTTCCATGACCGGGAAGATCAATCGCAAGCGAGCTGAATTCAGTGTTTCTTCTGAGGATGGAAGGAAAATGAGAGGTATTGCCGCCGGCCCCGTGAAGCAGTACAAGAAGCGGCTTTCCGTCCGCCTCATTGTAAGTGTAATGGATTTTCTGATCTCTGACTGTTAGATACTGCATAGTAAAATACAGAGTTCAGAATGCTGTAAATTTATCTATCAGATTTCGAATTCGTCAATGCTCCCGAAAAAGTGCTGAGAAGACCCGGCATAAACCGGCTGACAAACTCCACTGTCTTGGCAATGCTGCCCGGATGGACATGCATTGAATCATTTCTGATTCCCCTCATCAGATCGCGGATCACATCATCCGGCTCGGACAGAAGGAAATCAGGCACAGAAAGCTCCTTGCCCACTCCTATCTGTTCCGATTTCAGAATCGGCGTTCTGGTGAAGAATGGATAAAAATTTGTGACTTTCAGACCGGAAGAAGCCACTTCCTGTGCCAAAGATTCTCCGAATGCCTTGATTCCGAACTTGGAAACGCAGTAAGCATTCAGACTCGGTGTCGCCACAAGCCCGGCTACGGAAGACACATTTACTATGTGCCCTGATTTTCTGGAAAGCATACTGGGAAGAAAACTGTGAGTGATTCTCATCGGTGCAAGCAGGTTGATGTTCAGAATTTTTTCCCATTTGTTTCTAGGAACAGAACTGAATGGACCTAGGATTGCAATCCCTGCATTGTTCACAAGAATATCTGGACTCTCTCCATACTTGCTGTACTCTTTTACAAGGAGGTCGCATCCTTCTTCTGTCGAAAGATCCGCACTGAATGTTCCCAGGATTTTTCCGGAACCGAAGGACCTGTATTTCTGAACAAATGAATCAAGAGAGGCCTGATTCAGATCAGAAAGAATCAGCTCTCCTCCCTCATTCAGAAATGCCTTCACCATTTCTTCGCCAAGCCCCCCAGTGGCTCCTGTAATTAAAATCTTCCTGTTTTTAATTTCACTCATTATCTCTTCTCCTTGAAGATGTTTTATATTGCAGCAGCTTTTTTGTTTTCCTTCCAGAAATTCACATGAGGAAGATCATCGTCCAGCCAGTAGGCATTGTTCTCAGTCACAACCAGAATCTCTTCCCATTTCACTCCGTTTCCATTTTTCCCCATATGAGGCTCCACTGCCCAGAGTCCTTTTTCGGCTCTTACATCTGTGTCTGAATTCCAGAGAGGGGAACGGTTTTTTGCACTGTCGAAAATCTCAGCTGCCGCCTGTCCGAGCAGATAGGCGAATGTCTGCACCTGAAATCCCATGATCCTCGTCTCAGGAATCCAGGTCATAGGAATTTTTCCCACCTTGTGCCCAAGAACGCCCGCGGGATACAATGCATGGCAATTGACATATCCCATATCCCGAATGATCCTGTCTGTCCTTGCATAGATTTCAGAAAGTGTCTTTTCCTTTCTGACCATATCCAGGATTTCAGGACGGAAAACTTCCAGATCCATCACTGCCCGATCCACATCCGGATTTTCGCCGAATGCAAAAGCATAACCTATGTCAGCAGCACATCCGTCCACAATCGGAGCCACATCCAGAATGACAGGCATTCCTTTTTTCAGACGAAGGTCGGAGGGCATAAATTCCAGACCCAGATGAGGAGGACTGAAATGAGATACGAATCCTCCCAGATCCAAGGGTTTTTTGAATCCGGTAAACGCAGTTCTGTCTCCAAACCAGGCAAACCCATAGTGGAAAAAACCGTCCACTTTCTTCCTTTTCAAATACTCATCAATCAAAGCAGAAGCCTGTTTTTCCGTCATACCCTCTCTGAGCTGTGCCCTGACGTTTACAACGGCCTCATAGGCCAGTTTTTGAGTGAATTTGAACTTCTCCAGCTCGGTTCTACTATAAGTTTCTGCTGACATTTTAGTCTCCGGTCAAAAATATTGACGCATCGTTCAACTTAAAAACAACTTGACGCATCGTTCACTTTCTGTCAAGAAAATTTTTCTCTTCTGCAGTAGAGCCTAAGCATTTGTCCAAGTTTTCAAGCAGAAAAAAAATCGGCTGAGAGATGAATGAGAACTGAAAAGAATTCCTGCAGTCATTCCCATCGAGAGAATTGCCATATTCGGAAGAATTTCTGTCCAACTTGTAAAATTCTTTACAGACTCGCCTTGAGCAGAAACTGGATACAGGTGCAGGGAGCATCAGAAAAATCTAATGGATCTGTGAAAACAAGGCTCTGCCGTCCTGCCGCATTTTCATGGCTGCAAAAAATCAATCCGAGTATTCCAAAATAGCAAAATTTCCCCCCTCACAAAACGACTGTAAAAAGTTTCAGCAAATCAATAAATGAAAAAGAATCCGTAAATAATTATTTTCTAATCCGATAATGAATCCATGAGAACCTTTCTGTTTCTGCTTTTTTCACTGCTCCTGAATTCTGAAAAATTCACGGAAACACTGGAGGAAGATTCTTCAGTCAGCAGTCTGGACAGAGTAAAACTCAGATTTGATATATACGCGAAAGACAGAAATGGTCTGACTCTCCTTCATAAAGCCTCAACGTCTGATAATCTGGAACGCATTAAGTATCTGGTTGAAAACGGGGCTGATGTCAATGCAAAGGATGAAGCAGGCCGTACTCCTCTCCATATTTCTGCTGATTTTGACAAGATAGATACAGTAAAATATCTTATTGAAAAAGGTGCGGACATCCATAAGAAAGACAAAAACGGAAGAACTCCTATTCACTTCGCTTGCTGGGAGGGTTCATTGGATATAGTAGAATATCTTATTGAAAAAGGAGCAGACATCCATACAAAGGACAGCAGCGGCGAGACACCTTTGTTTTATGCTGCTGAATCCGGCGAATCAGATACAGTAAAGTACCTTGTTGAAAGAGGGGCGGACATCCGCATAAAGGGGAAAAATGGAAACACTCCTCTTCATAATGCTGCTGAATCTGATGACTTAGATACAGTAAAGTACCTTATTGAAAAAGGGGCAGATATCCGCATAAAGGATAAAGATGGAAACACTCCTCTTCATAAGGCTGCTGAATCTGGAGAATTGAATATAGTAAAATACCTTATTCAAAAGGGAGCAGATGTGAATGCAAAAAACAATCAAGGTTTCACTGCCTCAGAATGGGGAGAAAAAAAGCGTGTAACAGCTCCTGCAGAATATCTTAAATCTTCAGGAGATAAAAAATAATTCGTCTTCTTGACATTTATAATAATCATTAAGAATTTGATATTCATAATAGAAATTATCAAGGAACACATAATGAAATTATACACATATATTTTCCTGCTCTTAATGAACGCTCAATGTACAAGGATCGGAATGGCAGACAGCTGCCTGGCTTCCTGCAAGAGGACCAGTAACAGCTGTTTTACAGCAAGCATATTGACTTCCAATATGATATATTCCAATCAATCCGGTGCAAGTCAAACTGCCATTATTAAAGAAACGGAGCCGAATGGAAATTTCAGTGATGCCTATAAGAGCAGTAATTTTCTAGGTTCAAATTCCATATCAGTAAAAATTATTATGAGCGGTGCAATGAGTTCAGATTCAGACATTGACATCATTGAAGCTTCCATAGGGGGATCTGCCTTCAAAGACTATCGTTTTTCTATGACAGGAAATGCCGGTTGTGAGCTATTTTACTCAAGTCAGAGTTTTCTTTACAGCAGCACAGCTTCTGCCTTGGACAGCAGCTGGAACAGTGCCGGTTCAATGAATGCACCGATCATTTTCCCATATAAAGAAAATCAGAGTTATTCAATTTATATTATCTGCAAGGGAACTTCCGGTTCCACATATTCTGTCTCCAAAGAAGACTTCAATTCAGGATCATCCGCTAATTCAGCATTTCTGAACAATGAAGCTTACAATATGTGTCATTCATCAGAGAAACGCTGTTTTGCAAAATGCGACAGAGGAAATATTTTTTGACTTATGCCGTCAGGAATGCTTTTACTGCCCCATTTCCCGAAATTCTGCAAATCAAAAATACAGGAAGCTGGACTGATAGGATCTATTTCATCTCCCCAGTCCGCAGATTGCAGTACTGCATCTCTGAATCAATGAGCTGAAAGAACTGGTGCATTTCATTTTCACAGTTTGCACAGATATTCAGTCTGTCCGTTTTTTTTGTCTTCCAGTATCTTTCAGTTGCAGTCTGCCCCTGCGGAGCATGTTTCATCCATTCATCCGGATTCGTCTGTCCGTCAGTATGAGGCAGTCCACAAATTGGGCAGTGTAATGATGAGGTTGTTGAAGTGCTTATGATTTCCTTTCCTCCGTACTTTCTTCAGAGTTTAATTAATTTAGCTAGTAAAACTTCATTCTTCTGAGTCCACTATTTTTTTTTATCTGCTGTAAATTTCATCGAGAAACAGAATCCATCTGCTGAGACTGCTGCAGAATCTCAAGTGAAAGACTGCAAGAATTTCTCTTTTTACCGCAGATCAGCATAAATCATAGGAAAATCTTCAGTATCTGCAAAATTTCGGTAAAATGATCGGAGATATTCGCAAGGAAAGCTGCTTTCTGCATCCCGAGTATATTCGTTAAAAATAAGAGGTGCACTTACATTTATCAGCTTGAATTCCTTTCCATTTCTTGCAGTAATTCTTTTTTCTGAATCAGGAAGATCACTGTCTTCAGGATCAGTGTCTAACTCCAGTTCTTTCTTGATCAGAATTTCCGCAGTGTAGTCCTTGCCGAGCTGCACTGGTC
This sequence comes from Leptospiraceae bacterium, assembly GCA_035345895.1. Classification (GTDB taxonomy): domain Bacteria; phylum Spirochaetota; class Leptospiria; order Leptospirales; family Leptospiraceae; genus DAORDI01. The sequence goes on along the minus strand of DAORDI010000007.1, from coordinate 34,389 downwards.
CTTTATCCCGAACATAACAGCAGATCTCATTGATAAGGAGATTGAACTCTCTGCTGCTCAGTGAATCACTGATGACCATAATCTCAGGCTGTCCATATTCATAAAAAAAGCCTGCTGAAAATGCAAAGATTTCACCTCGGATTGCTATCACCGTCCATACGTTCCGGATAATGATCGGAACAAAGCCCAGTTTTTTCTGAAAACGGTCAGGTTCCGCAGATGCAAAAAATTTGTACCTTTCAGAAAGGTTTTCAAACCTGTCCTTCTTAAGCAGATTCATAAAATATTCTATTTTATCTTCTTTTATTTTAAAGTCATATTTCACAGTTTTTCTCACTCAGAATATTGTTTCAATAATAAAGTTTTAGTCAATTCTTCATTGATCCAATTCTAATGTAATCTGAAATCCGGTTTTTTTTACTGCTGCTCTAGGCAAGAAAATTTTCCAGACCGGAAAATAAATCCTTCATTGCCTGCGAATGCAGTTTTGAAAAATTCATAAAATTGGACAGAAATCTTGGAACAAATCCATTCGGCTCCAGGTCGATAGAATAGGAAAGTTTTGTTTTTCCCGCGCCGAGCTTTTCGATACTCCAAATTCCTTTTCCCTTCTGAACTCCGTCATAATAAAGAATACCTGCTTCTTCAAAAGGTTTCAGAGAAATGATTTCGCAGCGGAACCAGCCTCCGACTGCATGTACTTCCACTTTTGAACCGACCCCTTGAGGGCTGAGTTCCAGAACTTTTACTTTTACCTTCTTTCCCCACCATTTTTCATAGGTGCTCATATCAGAAACAGCACTGTAAACTTTTTCCGGGCTGAAACTGAAAACAGCCGAATCATCTGCAATAATCCTGCGCATATTCCTTTTCCTAAAAGAAATTGATTATAGAGAGTAAATATTAATCTGTCAGATTCAGTCAAGTCACTCTTTTGCAAGGCTGGAATATTTCAGAGACAATGTGCAGTGCTTCTGCGGTTTTTAGACAGAGCGACTTCACGGGAAATTCCGATCATCGTAATATGAGACATTCTGAATACCTGAAAGCGCAGCTGGTCATTTTAATTCTGTCAATGAGTGCCGGATGCAATTATAAACTGGATTGCACAAATCCTGACGACAACATTAATCTTCTGAAAAGTTTTGATCACGGCTGCCCCGGTTCAGCAGAATATAAAAAAGCAAAGAAGGACTGCATTCAGAGCAATCTCGCCGCCTATGCAATGCTCTGCAATAAACCGAATTCGGACTCAGCAGTTCAGATGTTTTGTCCTCAATATCTGTTTTCTGCTCTGGGAGGATGTCCTGAATCAAATGGCGGAGGCTTTTAGAAGACTCTCATACAGAATCTCTTCCTGTCGATTGAGCAGTAAATTAAAAGGAACAATTCCTCTTCAAAAAATGATTGATCTAATTTTACCTTATCTGCATATAGTCGGGGGTATTGCCGGACAATAAATCGGTTCAACTCTCATAAAGGAAAAAAAATGAATTCAGAACTTCTCAAGGCTGTCAGCAAAAATAAACTTTCCAAAGTGAAGGAACTGATCCAAAAGGGAGCTGATATCCGCGAAAAGGATGATTTCGGAAGGACCGTTCTGCATTCTGCAAGCCAGTCCGACAGTCTCGATATAATCAGGCATCTGATTGAAGAATTACAATTTAATGTAAATGAGAAAGATCATAATGATGAAACGGCTCTCCACTCTGCCTGTGTCAACGGCCGGTTAGAAACAGTAAAATACCTTGTGGAAAAAGGAGCTGACGTCAATGCGCTGGTGAGAGCCAGAACAGACGGAAATTCTCCTCTGGACATCGCCTGCTTTAAAGGGTTCCATGAGATTGCAGAATACTTGATAAATAAGGGAGCAGACATATTCAGAAAGGATGGAAACGGATGGACCTTCCTTTTTACTGCCTGTGAAGGCGGAAATCTCGATATTGTAAAACTGCTGATAGACAAAGGGTTGAATATAAATGCAAAGACAGAGGACGGGAGAACCCTTTTATTCGAGGCCTGTCAGCACGGTCATCTTCATCTTCTGGAATATCTGCTGAGCCTGGGACTGGACATAAATGCAAAGACCAAGGAAGATCTCACTCTGCTGCATTACGGATGCCAGGGCGGCAATATCGAATTAATAAAGTTTCTATATAATAAAGGATTAGATATAAATGCAGTTACAAAGGACGGACAGACCCCTCTGTACATTGCCTCCGGATGCGGCAATCTTCAACTGGTCAAATTTCTGACAGAAAACGGTGCTGATATTCAAAAAGCGGACAGCGGAGGGAAGACATCTTTGTCCAATGCAGGGAGCGTCAATTATCTGGATGTTGTAAGGTTCCTGCATGAAAAAGGTGCACTTCTGAATGATGAACTTCTGATTTCCTGCGCAGACAGAGGCTATGACGAACTTGCCGAGTATGTGCTGAAAAACGGAATGAATGCAAATGTCAAAAACACGGAAGGATGGACGGCACTGCACTTTGCCAGTGAAAACGGATATTCCAGTAAAATGATTCAGCTGCTCATTGATTATCACACAGACATCAACAGCAAAGTACAGTCAGGAGAAAAAAAGGGATATACTGCACTGAAGCTGGCAAAAGAAAATGAGCATAAGGAAATAATCAAGATTCTGAACAAATGCGGTGCAGAAGAGTGAATCGAATGCAGTGTTTATGAGATATATTCAGTATCTCAAAAGATCCGTATGAATGAAATCCTCTCCTTTGAAAAGCAGAGGTTCTCTTTTGCCCTTGGATAACGCATAGGCAAAACAGTCACCAAAATTCAGAGACGCTTTGTGACCGCTTCCTTTTCCGAAATCCTTGAAGGCATTTCTAGCTTCGAGAATCTGTTCTACGGTCACCGGTTCGATTTTGATCTTCAACTCGCGGATTAGTTCATCAAAGATACGAGAAAGCACAGGATCACGCAAGGAGTCCACTCGAATAGCAGACTCCAGATAATTGGCACCGGACATTGAACATTGCTCTCTCTGAATGATCTGCAGGAACTCTTCTTTCTCCGGCTCAGAAAACAGAATAGCCAGTAGAGCTGATGAATCTACGATCATTTTGGAAGTCCATCCTTTCCATACAGCATCTCAGAATGGTCGGAAGACTTTGCGGTCAACGGGACCTTTGCTTTGAATTGATCGAGGATTTCCTGAATTCGAACTTTCCTCATCATATCGTAGTTGTGTTCCAGACGATCCAGCCTTTCCCGAAGAGCAATCGTAATTGCCTGGGTAATGGTTTCCCCTGTGAGCTGAGAAACCTTTCTCGCCAATTGGTCAGTTTCCGGATCTTTTAAACTCAGTGCCATATATACATATATATCCAGTGTATATATTTATGCAAGAAAATTTCCTTTTTTACTTCCTGTTTAAGTCAGTAATCAGAAGAGGATTTTCCTTCTTGAGTTCCGAAATCAGTTTTTCCACCTCGTCCAGACTGGGATTTTTTTTCAGACGCTCCAGTTCTCCGGATGTGATGCCTACCATCTGCAGAAACTGCACCTCACCATGCGGTGTGTCTATTTTACCGAGTTCCGGATCCAATGCAAAAACAAGACCAGTGATTTCCGTTTCAGTATTGAGCCGGATCGGACCGTTTGCAGGAATGAAATGATTTTCTTCAAACCATTTCCCGCTCGAAAAAACATATCTGGCCAGATTGTTCATCATCTGAATAATCCAGAAAGGATCTCCCGGATCATCCTTGAAGGGAACCAGCCTCATCGTAAATTCAAATCCCCACTGACTGAGCTGATCTTCGCATGCTTCTTCATTATAATATAATTCACTCATCCCGTAACTGACCAGATGCACGTGAGGGGTCTGCTTTTTGCTGTCATAGATGCTGACACCGTCAATCGGATCTGTTCCACCGGCAATATAATGTATACCGCAGGGAGGACCATAATGTCTCGGCTGAGTTTTCCCGTAAATTTTCTCAATGGCCGAATCAATAGAAAGCCAGCCGACTGCGTCCTCCTCCGTAAACTTTGCTTTATAATCTTCGATTTTCATAAATACTCAATCTGCATAAATCCAGTCAAAATGCAAATGTTTTATTCACTCACCTTACGCCTAACGGCTGCAGGTGGGGCGTTTTTGGCAGGAACGCCTGCCGGCGGCTTGAGGGCTCGCAAGGTATGGAAGCTACTACCGCCCTCGCCAAAAAGATGGCTAAACTCCCGCAAACTTGGAAGATGCTGTTTTTACTGATCCATCGCAAACTGTTAAACTGCTAGATTTTTCTAATGTTTTCTAAAAATTACCGCTTCTAGACAGCATATCGTATTTGCGTAAGGTGAGTTATTCAGATTCCCTGCACCTCCGGCCAATACTCTGCAATTATCAATAGACTTACAAATTTACTATATGGAATGATGCCTCGACTTGTGCTGAGTTACATCGAAGCATACAATTTTGAAGGCGATCACCGAGTAATGTGCCAGGCCCTGTCAGCGGCTTAAGGACTCACATAGTGCGGAAACTCCCAATGAGTTTAGACCTGTCTCGGGATTTCCACAGTCACAGTTGTGCCCTTGTTCACTTCACTTTCCAGTCTGATTTTCCCATTATGCAGTTCCACAAACTGACGGACAATAGAAAGTCCCAGCCCAGTCCCCTTAATCTTTGCCGCGTTGGCTGCACGGAAATACGGCTGAAAAAGATTTCCAGTTTCTTCATTCGGAATTCCTATGCCGGAATCTTTTACCTTAAACTGTATGCCGGAACTGTCCGCCTTTACTTCGAAATCAATATTCCCGCCCCTTGGAGAATACTTTATTGCATTCGAAAGCAGATTTGCAATTGTGTTCTGAATCAGCTTGGGATCTGCATTAATGATAAAATCATTACCAAGGAAATTCAATGAAATACTGTGAGTGTCTCTTCCGATCTCGCGAAAGCTGTCTGCAGTCTCAATGCAGAGTTTTTCCATATCGCAGAATTCAGGATGAAAATCAAATTTCCCTGACTCAGCCTTTGTCATAATCAGAAAGCTGTCCATCATTTCAGTCATTTTGGAAATAGATCTGTCTATTGATCCGTGATATTTTTCTCTTTTTTCTGCATCAATTGCATCCCCTTTCAGAAAGAGCAGATCCGATGTGGACTGAATGACTGCCAGAGGAGTTCTTAAGTCATGAAGAATCATCGACATAAACTTGGATTTCTGCATATTCAGAGTTTTTTCCTTTTCCAGGGATGCCTTCAGGTCTGTCTTCAGTTTCTGGATGGAAAGATGCGTCTTTATTCTCGCAAGAATTTCTTCTGTCTGAAAAGGTTTTGTAATATAATCCACTGCTCCGACCTCAAACCCTTTCACTTTGTCGACAGTATCCGTCAGTGCGGTCATAAAGATGACAGGTACATCCTCAGTTGCAGGATTCTCCTTTATCTTTCTGCAGGTCTCAATTCCGTCCATTCCAGGAGGCATCAGTATGTCCAGAAGAATAAGGTCAGGAAGAGTCTTTTCCAGAATTTTCAGTGCATTTTCACCGCTTCGGGATGTAATGATTTTATATCCCTTTTCATCAAGAAGAGCGAATAGAGTCTCTATGTTGTTTTTATTGTCATCAACGATGAGTATTCTGAATATTCGGTCTGTCATATTCCTGAATCTCCTTTTTGAAGCATTTCCAGTATAATGTCATTGTTGAAATCCATCGCCAGGGATTTGAGTCTTGAAACAAGAGGAAGAAATCTGCTGTCCAGCTCATCTATGATTTCAAGTTCGTTTATGATTTCTTTCGTATCTCCGATTTCAGCAGATTTGCAGAGGTTTTCCCTGTGCAGAGCTGGAAGCTCCCGTACCAGTTTTTCTATTTCTATTTCCTGAATATTCATCCAGGAAATCTCATTGTCTGAGTCTTCTGTCCATTCCAGGTTCAGATACTTTTCCAGCATTACAGCAATCTGTCTGAAGTCGATCGGTTTCTTTATAAAATCATTACATCCGCATTGAATTGCCTCTTCTCGGGATACATCAGAAATATTGGCGGAAAGAGCAATGATGGGGGTCTTTTCCAGTCTGGATATTTGTTCACATTCTCTGATTTTTCCTGTGCATTCCTTCCCGTCCATTCCAGGCATTATCATATCCATGAGTATAAAGTCGGGCTTTTCCTGCAGGAAGGAATTCAGTCCCTCCTCTCCGTTCCTTGCTTCGTTTATAAAGAAACCCAGTGGCTGGAAAAAATCTACCAGGAGATTTCTGTTTGCGGTATTGTCGTCTACGATAAGTATTGTCTTCCTCTCGCCGGAATACCCTGAAAGTTTGCGATATTTTTTATCATGAATTTCTCCTTTAGTTTTCCGAACGACAGGGAATTCTGCTTCAAACCAGAAAGAACTTCCTGAATTGACCTGACTGCTGAAACAGAGTTCGCTGTTAAGAAGTCCAAGCAGTTTCTTTGAGATTGTAAGACCAAGTCCAGTTCCTTCCGTATTGGAATTCTTGTTTGTTCTGTCTGCCTGAATAAAGGGATCAAATATGATCTTCAGATTTTCTTCCGAAATTCCTATTCCTGTATCATCTACCTGAAATCTGATTCTGGCTGTATTTGAATTTTTTTCAGAGAGGCACTCTGCTTTGAAAGTCACACTTCCTTTCTTTGTAAACTTGACAGCATTTCCCAGAAGATTGATCAGAATCTGCTTCAGCACCTTTTCATCTGCAGATATTACACTTGGGATTTCCGGATCAATCTGCTGAGTAAACCCTATTCCCTGTCTGTAGGAACGGATTTCAATCATAGATACAATTTCATTCAGGAAATCATGAAAAAAACAGTCAGAGGGACTGAGTTCCATTTTTCCTGCTTCTATCTTTGAAAAATCAAGGATGTCGCTGATCAGTGTAAGCAGATGCTGACCGCTCTGAAAAATAGTCCGAATCCCCTGAAGCTGTTTCATCGTCAGATTGCCTGCTTCGAGAAACATCTGAGAATACCCTATGATTGCATTCAGAGGCGTTCTGAGTTCATGACTCATATTTGCAAGAAAACTGCTCTTTGCACTGTTTGCAGACTCGGCAAGGTCCTTTGCAAGTTTCAGCTCTTCATTTATTTTGGCCAGTTCCTTAGTCCTCTCAAAGACTCTGTAAGACAGAATTCCCTCTGTCTGCTTATGCTCGGTAATGTCGAGATTTGCTCCTATGATTGTAACAGGTTTGTTATTAATGTCTCTGATTATAAAAAATCTAGATAATATCCACACATAGTATCCATTCTTATGAAGGACTCTGAATTCTATCTCCAGATGTTTTGTCTTTTCATCCTTTATTTCCATTATCCTGGAATAGGCAGAACTCAAATCCTCAGGATGAATCAGCATCTGAAACAGTTTTTCAAGAGAGGTGCTCACTTCTGCATCCGAATAGCCTAGCTGCTTTTTCCAGATATCCGAAATATAAAGTATTTTTTTCTCATTAAAATCGAATTCCCAAAGTCCGATATTTGCAGCAGAGACTGCCAGCTGCAGTCTTGCCTCACTTTCCTTCAGCTTATTCTGAACTCTCTTTTCCTCAGACACGTCCCTTCCCACCACGACTGAACCTATGATCATTCCATCATTGTCATAAATGGGAGCGAAGCTGTAACTGCCAACCCAGGTTTCACCTGTGTCCTTTCTTTTGAGAATGAATTCTTCATTTGTGACTATTTCACCTCGAAGAGCTCTAGGAACTGCCCAATTTTCCAAAAGGGCGGGCTGTCCGTCGGCATGGTACAATTCAAGAATTTTCGGGTATTCCGAAAATGTCTTCCTGCATTCGGATTTGTTCTTGAACTTATGGATGATTGCAAAGGCTTCATTAAAATCTATAAAATTTCCATTGACGTCAGATATGAAAACTGCATCCGTCATGCTTTCAAGGGCGGCCTTCAGCTTTGTCCTGCTTTCTTCCAGATCTTTTTCGATCTGGACCCTCTCAGTCACATCCTGCTGAACCCCTACAAAAAATCTTACGGTTCCTTCCTCGTCTTTCACAGGAGCAACTGTCAGTTCATTCCAGAACAGAGTTCCATCCTTTCTGTAATTTCTCAGCAGAACCTTGCACTCTTTTCTCCTGGACACAGCGTCTCTGATGATGTCCAGCGAATCCTGATCTCTGTCGGCCCTGCTCAGGAATCTGCAGTTTTTTCCAATGACTTCCTCTTTTGAATATCCAGTGATTCTTTCAAACGCAGGATTTACATAGATTATTGGATTATCCATTTGCTGATAATCAGTGACAATTATTCCATTCGTGGCCGCTTCAATTGCCTGATTTGTGATCTTCAGCTGCTGATTTGCCTTTATCCTCTCTGTTACATCATCAATAATTGAATATACCAGATAGGGAGTTTTCTCCCCAGTTTTAAAAACAGGCACAGCGGAAACACTCAGCCATCGCATTTCCTTTCGGACAGGATGAAAAATTCCGAGTATGGAATCCTGAACATTTTTTCCTGTACGAAGGGCAGTTCGGATGGGCAGATCTTCATAAGCATACTCAGTTCCATCTTCATGAACTGCCCTCCATCGAATGTCTTTTGCTGTTTTTCCCTGCATCTGTTCCAGGCTCAGTCCAAGGATATCCAGTGCAGCAGGATTCAAGGAAACGATCTTCCCTTCTGCATTCTGAAAGACAATTCCGCTTGTCATCGTTTCAAACAGTGCGTAGGACTTTTCCTTCTCTTCATAAATCTGATTTGTTCTTTCTTCAATAATCTCTTCCAGATGCACTCTATAGTTTTTCAATTCCTCTTCCGCTTTTTTTGCCGCTGTCACATCTCTGACAATGAGAAGAGTCTGATCTTTTGCATAAGGAAAGAATCTTACTTCACAGTACATTTTTTCATTCTGCACGGGAATAGAATATTCAATAAACTGAGATTTTTCTGTTTCAAGCGTTCTTATGACTGCATTCATTGCATCGGAAGCCAGAGGTTCAGGAAGTATTTCACTGAAGCTTCTGCCTAAAAACTCTTCAGGGGGTTTAAACAGTTTTTCAGGTGATGCCGTCTGGTAATCTCTGTATTTGCCCTCTCTGTCCACAATAAAAATCAGATCAGGTATTGTATCCAGAATGGCCTTGCTCCGCTTTTGAGTGCTTTGGGTTTCTTTCAGATGTTCCTGGAGTTGTTCATTTTGGAGTTGAAGAAGTATTTTTTCGAGGCGAATTTTCCTGATATATTCTGGGATATTTTTTATTTCACTGACATCATCACTAGGAAATCTTTCTTTCATTAACTCTTCTGCTTTCTGCTGAACGGACATCATAAGACTAGACTCCCTATCTGTATTTATTTTTTGTAATTTCAGCCAGTTTATGACGGGGGCTTCCTGTATGCTCTACCGCCAGAACTGTTGCATCATCCGAAAAATCCCCTCCCCCAATAAATAATTTAACATCTGAAATAATTTTTTCAATAACTTTTCTTTTTTCTGATTCAAAAAGAGTCATCTGAATGCTGTTCAAAAGACCGGACAGACCAAAAATTTCATTTCGACTGTTCAAATTTTCCAGAATCCCGTCTGTATAAAAAATGATCCTGTCTCCTCTTTCAAATCTGATTTTTCTGTCCTTGTACTTTGCCTTTTCAGAATACCCCAATACGGTTCCCGTTCTCTCCAGCTGCTGCATCGAAAAATCCTGAATCAGAACAGGCGGCACAAATCCGCCGGAAGCATAGACAAGAAAATTTCCTTTAATATGAAGATCAAAAATAAAGCCGGGAAAAAGAGTATTCAGATCACTGTTTTTATCACAGAATCTTTTATTCAGTTCAGACAGTATGACAGACGGAGAGTCTGGACTGTTTTTTAAGCTGTCATACTCCACCTTGATTGCCATATTGAATATAGAAGCACTGATTCCGTGCCCAAGCGCATCTGAAAAGAAAATTCGTATTCTTCCGTCATTCAATTCTGTAATGCTGAAAAAATCGCCGCCTACATCGATCATTGGAAGGTAAGCATACTCAAAGTCAATCCCTGAGAACTGTCTGTCCCTGGAAGGAAGAAAACCTTCCTGTGTCTGTTTTGCAATCATCAGATCATTTTTCAGATCCTTATATTCCCGGCTTTCCGCGTCTGATCTGTTCAGTCTTGACTTCAGTCTTCTGCTTCTGCTGAGTCTTACTTTCACAGAAGAAAGGAAGTCTTCTGCCTTGATCGGTTTTACAATATAGTCATCGACACCCAGACTCATTCCATATCTCAGATCATCCATTGAATTCATTGCTGTTAAAAATATGACAGGACAGAGTTCTGTTTCCGGATCCAGTTTCAGCTCATTGAAAAGCTCAAATCCGTTCATCTCCGGCATATCAATATCTGAAACAATCAGATCCGGTTTTTCTTTTCGAATTATCTCCAGACCTGCTCCTGCACTTGAGGCAGTAAACACTTCATATTCATTCTCCAGTTCGAGAATGTCCTTCACTTTTTCCAGATAACTTTCTGAATCATCAATTACAATAATCTTAGCCATTTTCAAATCCTTCATCAGTAAATCCTGAACCTGCAGAAAAATTCATTCTATGTGCACCCCGGCAGGGAGTCATATTCTGCAATTGTACAAATTCCCGAAACGGAATTGATATGGTTCTTATGATTCTTGATCCAGAACAACCTATATTGTCTCTATATATGATACAGTTGAAGACATTGAATCCGAGTCCAGTGAAATATTTTTATATTCCTTTGCAGATATGTCTGAAAGCGCAGTCGAAAGACTCTTAAAGAGCCGTATATTGCCGCTTTTTTCAGACCTTCGGACTGAGTGTCAGTTCTTAAACAGTCCCGTTCCTCAGGTTTGAGAATTCCAGGCGTATCATCCTGTGCCAGGGAATGAAATGAACCAAAGTTTCCCCTAATTTCATAATATCAGTATAATTTAAATTCACAATCCATACTGTAGGCGGTTTATATTTTTCGATGAAATTCCTCAGACTTCTTGTGATTTCAGGCTTTTTGAATGTCCTGTATTTTACTTCAATTGGGATGATCTCTTTCGGAGTTCTTAGTATGATATCCACTTCTGCTCCGTCAGTGGTTCTCCAGTAATTCAAAGTGGAGTTTTCATAACGGATTTTTTCACGGAGATGCTGAAAAATAAAATTCTGAAATATAAAGCCCAGATCAGTGCTTTTCAGATCAGTATGAAAGTTTCCGGAGGAATAGTTCATAAACCCGATGTCCCGGAAATATACTATGGGGGATTTTGTAATCTCCTTTTTCCTGTTCTGAAAGTATGGAAAACAGAGATCAATCTGAAATGTCTTTTCCGCATACCAGAGATACTGCTTTACTGTCTGAAGAGACAGATTGAGTGAATTGGAAAGCTCATTATAGTTTAAAATCTGCCCGGCCCGCGAGGAAAGAATTCTGTACATTTCACCGAACTCTCTTGTTTTGGTAATGCCTAGATCTCGGATATCCTTGTCGATATAACTTGTATAAATTTCTTCGATCGTTCTTCTTTTTTCGGAAACAGTCTCATCCAGGATCACTCTCGGAAAACCTCCGAAACTCAGATATTCCCTGAACAGAAGATCTCTTTTTTCTGCTTCAATAAGAAATGCTTCGTCTTCTCTGGAAAGATATTTATAATCTGTTTTATAATGAAAAAATTCTAAAAAATGTACAGGATTCAGCTCATACATTCTTTTTCTTCCGGCCAGGGACTCCTTGATCTTTTCCTTCAGTTCCAGACTGCCCGATCCGGACAGAATCCACTTGTAAGGAAACTTTTTATCATAAATTCCCTTCAGAAAAAGACCTGCATTTTCCTTTCTCTGAATCTCATCCGCAAATATATAGGCTTTCCTTTTCCCGATTTCCAGTTCAATCTTGGACAGAAGAATATCCTGAGAGTCAAAAAATTTCCTGTCCGATTCAAAATCAAGGTTAAAAAAAAGAGTTTTCTCTCCTCTGTTTTTGAGAGTTCTTTCCAGATTCTGGAGCATAGTCGTCTTTCCGATCTGTCTCGGCCCGATCAGAATAAACATATCTTCCCGCTCCATTTCATTCAGAACCAGATTCGTCATATTTCGAAAAATGTCTCTCATACTGTCAAATTAACCCGATATTTAGTAAAGTCAATATATATTTTAATCGGGTTAAAGAGAATATATTCTTTCTTTATAGAGAAAGCAAGAATCACACCTAAATAGTAAAATATGCTTGCGGGAATTTGAGAAATTAGTTTGATGTCAAACTATATTGAAACTGTTATAAACACAGAAGGAGAACTGATTTTGAAATTACTGGTTTTGTTTTATTCTACATATGGGCATCTGTATCAGATGGCACTGGCTGCGGCCGAGGGCGCAAAAGAAGCGGGGGCAGAAGTGACAGTGAAAAGAGTTCCTGAAACTCTTTCCAGTGAAATCATTGCGATGCAGGGAGCCACTGAGGCTCAGAAAGCGTTTGCACATATTCCGGTGGCCACTGTAGATGAACTCCCTGGTTATGATGCGATCATTGCAGGAGCTCCTACAAGATTCGGAAATGTCTGCGGTCAGATGAGAGCATTCTGGGACGCTACAGGAGGTCTCTGGGCGAAAGGTGCACTGATCGGGAAAGTGGGGAGCGTTTTTACGGGATCTGCTACTCAGCATGGCGGACAGGAAACTACAATCACATCAATGCAGGTGACTCTTCTTCATCATGGTATGGTCATTGCCGGGCTCCCCTATTCTTTTGCAGGTCAGATGAGGATAGATGAAATTACAGGATGTTCTCCGTACGGTGCATCCACCATCACCGGCGGAAAAGGAGAAAGGATGCCGAGTGCGAATGAACTGGAAGGCGTAAAATTCCAGGGTAAACACGTCGCATCGATAGCAAAAAAACTGAAATGATCCGGAATCAGTCAGACGAGTCGAGAGGCTCCTTTCTGAAAAAGATTTTCATCGCTGCAGGGGCAATTGCCTCTGCGGGGATTTTCGGGAAAACACTTCAAAAATTATTATTTAATGATAAAAAGGAAAAAAATATGAGCAGTTCAGGAATTACATCAGTCAGACCGTTGAATAAATTCTGGGTTACAAAAGATCCTTTTTTATACTGTGCATATCACGTAGATATGTACCCCGCAGGGAATTCAGCAGGAGGTCCAAACGTTTCTCTTCAAGGCAGAAGAATCGGTCAGGATTTCGAAGGAAAGGACGGATGGAGAATGTATCACGGAAAAAGTATTCCGGGATTCCCAAATCATCCTCACAGAGGATTTGAAACAGTCACGGTTGTACAGAAAGGATTCGTTGATCATTCTGATTCTCTCGGTTCCTCCGGAAGATACGGAATGGGAGATGTGCAGTGGATGACCGCCGGGAAGGGTGTTCAGCACGCAGAAATGTTTCCTCTCCTCAATCAGGACAAGGACAATACGATGGAAGTGTTTCAGATCTGGCTGAATCTTCCTTCCAGGAAAAAAATGACACAACCTTTTTATAAAATGCTCTGGGCAGAAAAAATCCCTGTTGCAACGCATAAAGACAATCATGATAAAATATCCAAAATAAAACTCATTGCAGGAACACTGGACAGTCAGACCGCATTGGCGCCTGCTCCCGATTCCTGGGCTTCTGATCCTGAAAATCATATCGCCATATGGACAATCGAAATGGAACCGAATGCAGAATGGACTCTTCCTTCAAGTGCAGCAGGACTGAACAAAACTCTGTATTTTTATGAAGGTTCAAGTCTGCAGCTGAACGGAACGGATATAACAGTCATGAACAGTGCGGATTTAATCTCTGAATCAGAAATCAGAATTATAAATGGAAGCAGTCCGGCAAAACTTCTGCTTCTTCAGGGAAAGCCGATCCGTGAACCGGTTGTGCAATATGGGCCCTTTGTGATGAATACAGAAGAGGAAATAGAACAGGCCTTTTATGACTACCGCAAGACCCAGTTTGGAGGCTGGCCCTGGAATACTTCAGAACCGGTTCATGAAAAATCCAAGGGAAGATTTTCCCGACTTTCCAATGGAGAGGAAGAAAGGGCCTGAAGACGAAAAGCAGGGTTCCTAAAGATGTAAAGTTTAAAAAGGGAAATAATAGCGGAGCGAAATCAGTGCTCCGCGTTTCCGCACAATGCTGATTTTTCAGAAACCGACATTTTCATTACGATCGTATCAGAATTAATGATAAATACCATTTTTTCTATTGTATCCCTCGTCAGTCCTGGAAGAGCTTTCTATGATAGATTCATATGCGTCATCATTCGACATTCCTGATTCCTTTGCTTTATTCACCAGTGATTCAAAAGTTGGGCCATGAGGATTGCCGTATTTTTCCTTGTCCCGTTTTTCAAGTTCTCTGACTTCTTTTTTGTTTTTCATCATAGACCTTGCTTTCATTCTTGCATTATGCCTGATTTCAAAAGCTTTCTTCGCCCTTTCCTCGGCAGAAAGTGCCTGATTCTTCCATAACCGGTTCAGTTCAGGAATCATCCCGGTTTGAGCATTGTACCAGACCCTGATCTCTTCATTTGAAATAACACTGTCCGGATGATCATATTTATTGATCGTGACTGTGCATCCTGAAAGAATCAGGATAATAAAAAACTTCATGATGATTATATATTTTTTCATCAAATGGATACTCCTTGAATTCCAAATCCTGCAGTAAGGAAAATGCACTTTTCAGCTCAAGATCTGCCATCCCTCTGCCGGCATCGCAGAAATTCCAATTTCATCAGCATTCGCCCGCAATGTCTTCCGCTCAAAAATAAAATAATGAATATTTCAGTCAATTTCTAATTGAGAATTTTGCCTTCATTAATTCTTTTCACAGGAATTCGATTTCAGACAATGGCAGCAAGGAGAACTAAATGATTCAAAAATTAATAATATTCTTTACTGTTTCAGCCTTTTCTTTTCTGCCTCTTTTTTCTCAGTCCAGGGATTCAGGAAAAGCAGACATTCGATTTTCAATTGATACAAGATTCGGTGCAGAAAAGGGAACTTTCAAAAAGACCTCACTCAAGATCACAGATAAAAAGAAAGGAATCGGGACTGTTGAAATTGACATAGCATCCATTGATACAGGCAACGGAAAAAGGGACGATCATCTCAGAAATGAGGATTTTTTTGATGCTCCAAAATATCCCAAAGCAATAATGGAAATCCTTTCTGTCGAGATCAATGGAACAGCATTGAAAGGAAAGGGAAAACTTACTATCAAGGGGATTACTAAAGACATTGAGTTTGCAGCTGTTCTGGCAAAGAACGGAGAGACAGAAACGTATACAGGTTCACTGAAGCTGAACAGACAGGAATACGGAATCACTTATTCCAGTATGATGGCAGGAATCAAAGATATTGTGACTGTAGATTTCACTGTAACAATTCCATAAAATCTGTATTTCCCAGAGTAAAGAATTGCTTTGATCTCAGCTCTGTATGGAAAATAAAATGAATAAAACAGGTTCAGAACCGAAAGACATACCTACTGTAAGGTTTTCCAAATCCGCAGAACCTGAACTGGAATTCGAAGTGCTGAAGCTTTCAGAACTTATCCGGCGTGTGAAGAATACCGAAATCATACGGAGACCTCACAGGCTGGATTTCTACAATGTACTCCATATTACATCAGGAAAAGGAGTTCATTCCATAGACTTTCAGAAATTCCGTTACAATAAAGGAGACACTCTGCTCATCGGCAAAGGTCAGGTTCATTCTTTTCTTGAACCTGAAAATGCAGAAGGCATACTGACTGTATTCACTGAAAAGTTCCTTTATAAAAACATTGTAAAATCTGACTATCTGTCAATATACAGTTTAGGATTATATAAAAATGCTGCTCCTGTCATTCGTCCAGGAAAAAAATCGACAGTCAGGCTTTCTGCCGATGCGGAAAACATTTATAACGAATATCATTTCGGGGAAGATGCCGGCAAGGAACTGATGATGCAGTGTCTTCTGAAGATATTTCTCATCCGTCTTGAAAGGTGCAGAACTCTGAAAAGCACAGAACAGCTCAATCCGGAATATGCAGAACGGTTCAGGATTTTTCTGAATCTTCTAGAAAGAAACTGTACCAAAATCAGAGAAGCGGAAACATACTCAAAAATGATGAACTGCAGCTACAAGCATATGAACAGCATCTGCATTCAGGCATATGGAACATCCATGAAAAAAATCATAGATGCGCATACAGCCTTGGAAATGAAGAGAAGACTTGCCGTGTCCGATGTTTCTGTAAATGAGCTGACTGAACTTTTTCATTTTGATGAACCGACAAATCTGGTGAAATTCTTCAAAAAACAGACAGGCATAACTCCGGCCAGATTTCGGAGAAATTTGATGCTCTGATCAGGTTCGATTTTTACCATTTTTTTTCTTACTCTGACCTTTTCATTTTCCTGAAAAAATGACATATTATATTCAGGAGCAGCAAATGGAAAACCTTAAAGATACAGTAAAACCCCTGTATACATCATGTTTCAGTGTGGATAAGAATGCAGACCCCTCTTCAATTATGAGCGAACTGCTTGCAGATGATTTTCAGTCCATCAATGCAGGAGAGACAAAATCCAAGACACAGCTGATCGGACAGGTGCAGTTTCTCTGGAAACTCATACCCGATCTGAAATTTGACATTCAGGAAATGATTCAGGACGGAAACAAGGTGATTGTAAGATGTTTCGCCACTGGAACACCCAAGGGTGAGTTTCTCGGAATGAATCTGGATGGTACAAAGTCTTTCCGAATTATGAGCATTGATATTCATACACTGGAAGGCGGGAAAGTAAAATCAGTGCATCATCTGGAAGAATGGACTACCGCAATCAGACAGCTCAAAAGCTGAGGATAAACCATCATGAAAAGAGACAAAATTCCAGTCTGGATCAATGTTCTGAGCGGAATCGTTGTGCTGATTCTGTCTGTAAAGGCATATTCGGCTCTTTTCAATCCTGCTATGGTCTATGGAAGCATTGATTTTTCCAAGACGGCGGAGAACAGAGTGCTTTGGGAGCTGGCAGGAAGAAATATTTCAATGATTGCATTGGGGCTTTCTGCTCTTTTCTTTCAGAATGCTCTTCTTCTTTCCGCCTGTATGCTTATGGGAATATTCAGGGAAAGTTTCGATATGTTCCTGGCACTTCATTTTTCAAGTTTATCCTTAAATGAAATTCTGCAGGCACTTTCCTTTCTTATATTTATTCTGCCTTATGCGGCTGCTCTGAAAAAACTGCTTGTGATTTCAAGAGGAGAAACCGGATGAATCTGCAATACCGATTTATTCAAGGAACTGCAGCACTTCTCGGTCTGATGTATCTGAAATCGGGTTATGATTTTATCATTACAAAGCAGATAGAATTTATTCATTACACTGCAATTTCTTCTCTGGAAATCTGGACTGTCCGAAATTTAGGTGCACGGCTTCTGGCAATCTCTGTCGGTTTTTTGGCTGCACTTTTTCTGAACGACAGGAGAATGCTTGCACTGATGTTTTTGGTAAGACTTACGGCAGATATCGGTGATTTTTTCAATTCAATGAATACTGCAGGACTGGATTCTTTTGTTGTTCCCGTGCTGGGAGCATTTGTATGTATTGAAACTTTATGTCTGCTTATGTTAATGAAGATCATTGCCCAAGAGGGGAAAAAATGAAGGACAAAATTGTTCTCATTACTGGTTCTACAGGCGGGATAGGCTTTCAGACAGCTCTGACTCTTGCATCAATGAATGCATTCGTTGTTTTGCATGGACGCAGTCAGGAAAGCGGTGCTCAGGCATTGCTGGAAATGCTTCAGAAATCAGGCAACAGTCAGGGAGATTTTATTTCCGCTGACCTGTCTTCGATTTCAGGGGTCCGCAGCTTGAGTGCGGACTTTCAGAAAAGATTTGGAAGACTGGATGTTCTGATTCACAATGCAGGATCTGCAGCGGACACCCTTCGAAAAACAGAGGATGGACTGGAATTCAATTTTGCTGTGAATGCTGTTGTCCCGTATCTGCTTTCTGAAATGCTTCTCAAGAGTCTGAAAAAAAGTAAAGATCCGAGGATAGTAACTTTGACAGGTGGAGATCTTCCCGGAAAATTAGATTTGGAAAATCTGCAGTGCGAAAAATCCTTTCTTGGTCTAGACTCTTATTCCAGTTCCAAGATAACGATGATGTGTATCATGAAAAAATATTCAGAAATTCTGGAACCGAAAGGTATCACCTGCAATATCTGTTATCCTGGTTATGCAAGCACTTCAATGACTCAGAATGTTACTAAGGAAATGCTGCCTCCGTCATTTCGTTTCATATTTCCTATATTTCAGTATTTTGTAAAACCGGACGGAGGGAAGTCTGCACAGAAGGCTTCTCGTTCAACTGTATATCTGGCGAGTTCAGACGATTTCAGTAAGAAGACTGGAATTTATTGCGATAAAAATCTGAGAATTAGGGAAATGCCAAAACCAGTGATGGATGAAAATGTTACAAATTCAGTCTGGGAGTATCTTCAGCGGGTATTATCAGTTCTGGATGTTTTATCATGAAAAAAATGGTTAATTTTTTCCTCGAGATATGAGTATGGAATTTTTTCCTGTTCAAGCCTGTTAGATTCCTGCCGATTTCTCAGATTGTCTGCCAGTTCTCTTTCTTCTTCAGTCAGATGATCCGTACTGATTTTTCTTTCGTATTTCTCAAAAACTGCATATTCCGAAAAAGTTTCGAATGTTTCTCTGTCCATCAGGAACGATTCTGTCTGCGGAAAAATTTCCCGGTATTTCGAAAGAATTTCCAGACCGTGAAGATCAATGTCTCCCCAATAATATATTTCTTTATTTTTCAGGAAACTTACTTTTTTCATATTCACTGCACTGTAGCCTTTTCCGAAAATAATGACTGTATTTTTTAACTGGGGGAAGGAAAGAAAATTGGCCAGATTTTCTGTAATGATAAAATATCTTTCTTTGAATTCCAGATCTGAAAAGTCAGACAGAGTCAATGTAATGTCCCTGATTTCTGCAGGAAATGCAATTGAAGGATTTTCATCCAGAAATCGAAAACGAATCAGTCTAGGGGAAGTTTTCAGGAAGTACCTTTCCGAAAAGTCTTTTGACTCTGCGTTTACTGACGATGAAGGAAGGACTCTGTCCAGAAAACTGATAAGAAGAGAAGAGTTCTCTTCAATGAACTTTGTATCCGTATTTTCCGTCTGAAGCTGTCTTAAATACAGATTCGGTTTTGGATTCAACTTGAAATACCTGCAGACCGAAATGATCTGCTCAATTTTTCCAGAATTGCTGATCAGCAGTCTGGAATTATTATCGATAAACGCTTTCAATTCCGGGAATTCCTTCAAAAGAAGATCTCTGTCCTGCAGCAGAATCTGATATTCATCGGCTTTTCCTATAAATTTCAAATAATCCATTTTATCATTAAAATATACTGATACTGGAATATTATTTTTCCCAAATGAAATTCCGGAGACTTCTTCATACTCAATTTCATATCCGTAACCCAGCGTTTCCTTGGATTGGCTTTTCAGAAGTAAAAGTTCTCTGCTCAGTTTCTGAAAATTTTTCTTCAGATCGGAAACACTTATTTTCCCGAATCTGTTCATTTTGAGAGGGAAAAAATTTTCAGAGGAAAATTCAAAAATCAGAAAATCGCTGTATTTAGAAACTGCCCATTGTCGAATTTCTTCAGGATTTTTCATTATGCCTTGAATTTTTCCTTTTCAGCAAGATATTCCTCAATTGTAAAATTCTTTACGGATGAATATTTTCCTGCATCATTTACCACAAGATGACACCCGCGAATGTACTCTTCAATGATGTTGATTTTCTGAAGAGGTGTCACGATAAGGAGCTGGAGATTGAGTTTCTTGAAGAGTTCCAGTCCATACCTTGTGCTTTCATCTGAGCCTCTTCCGAAGGCCTCATCAATCAGGGCAAAACGGAATGATCTGGACTTTACCTCCTTCCACTCCAGTCCAAACTGATATGCCAGAGCAGATGCCAGCACAGTATATGCCAGCTTTTCCTTCTGACCGCCCGATTTGCCGGATGATCCGCTGTAAGACTCTTTTTCGGAATTGTCAGAAATATATTTTTCCGTAGCAGAAAAGATGAACCAGTTTGTAACATCTGTAACCTTTGCTGTCCAGCGTGTATCCAGATCACTCCCGCCTGAAAATCTGTCTATGATGGCTTTGACTCTTCTGAATTTTTCTTCATTATAAATATCTTCCTGCAGCACATGGTCAAAGCAGTGCCGGAGCTGAGCACGGAAGCCGGATATGTCAATGTCTCCCGTCCGTTCGCAGTTCAATACAATATATGTTCCTCTGTTATATTCTATATCCCGCAGTGAACGGTTGATTTTCTCTATCTTTTCCCGGACATCCTCTTCTCTTTCTTCCAGATGGGCTTTGAACATACTGATTCCCTGAATCACATCGCGATTGAGCTTATTCTTGAATTTTTCTTCAAAACGAGGAAGGTCTTCCTCCTGAAGAACTGAAAGAAACTTTCTGAATTCCGGAATGGACTTTTCACTTGAATCAACTTCAGTCGTCTCCGATTTATATAAATTTCTATATTCAGTCATTTTAGTAATCAGCCTGGTTCTGATATGATCCTTCTCCGACTGTTTTTTGGATCTTTTCGCAGTTATTTTCTTCTGGGTTTCTTCCTGAACTTTTACTGCGTCTGCAGTATTCAGGATTCTTTCTGAAATATACAGCTCGTTCAGTCTGGGAAAATAGATATTTCTTTCGTCCTCCGTCATCATTTCCAAGTAACGGTTCTGTTCCATTTTCTGCTGAGAGAGACTGGCCAGATAGGACTGAATATTTCCAGTCTCCTTGTTCTTTTCCGATTTGAATGAATCCTTTTCTCTGATCCTGTTTCTGGTTTCATCCAGCTGAACATTCAGAACTTTCAGCATATCAGATGAGTTTTTCAGTTCCAGAATTTTTGCTCTGATCTCAGTGATTTCGGATGCTTCCTTCTTCCAGTTCAGCTCGTGGTAATTTTCAAACTCCAGAATTCTTTTCAGTGCAGAAATGTTTTCTTCCAGACGTCTTTTTCCTTTCTCCGCCTGCTGGAATTTTTCCTGAACCGATGCAGATTCGGATACAATATTTTCCAGGCTGATTTCCATACTTTGTATTTTTTCTTTATTGTTCCATCCCAGCACATAAGAAGATCTGTCCAGAATGTCCCGTCTGTCGTCCTTTTCATGTCTGGACTGATTGTATTTGATCTGTCCTTCCTTTGTGACGGCTCTCTGCATCTTTTGAAATTCATCCAGTGATTCCGCACAGGAATATCCGTAACTTTCCCGAAGCTCATTTTCCAGCCATTCATAAAACTCACTGTCTGACTTGATTTCCAGTCTGTCGAACAGAGGCTTCTCTATGTTGGAATCCTTTCTCTGCTTCTGAGGACGCACTCTGTAATATACAATTCTGCTTTTCAGATTTACCTTATTTACGATTGTGCTGACTCCAGAATACAGATCGTCCGGGACAAGAAGACTCAGTGCAAAACCGTGAAGAACTCTTTCTGCTGCGCCTTCCCATTCTTTGTCCTTTACTCTGATCAGTTCCCCCGCGAATGGAATCTTTGATTCTTCCAGATCCAGATGATCCAGAAGTATTTTCCTTGTTCTGAGATTTGTCTCGGGAATCAGTGATTTTCTTCTGCGTAAAGATTCCAGTTCAGCCTCAATGGACCTTCTTTTTTCAGAGAGATCCTTCTGAGTCATTCTGAATCGGAGGATTTCTTCGTCGATAACCTGAAGATTCGTGTCTTTTTCCTGCAGATCCTTCTGTGCTTTTTCCCGGAGTGCATAAAAACTGTCCTCTGTCTCCGGTTCAATATAATTTATTTTAGTGATATAATCATTATATAAATCTGAATTCTTTTTCTTGTTCTTTTTTATTCCTTCCAGTTTTTCCATTTCATAGTTCAGCCGATCCAGTTCCTTGGACTCCTGAAGATTCTGTATCTGCACATTCAGACTGATTTCATTCTCTCGAAGATTTTTCAGCTCCTCTTCAATTTCCAGAGTCAGATTTTCCAGTCTCTTCCTTTCTTCTTCCTTTGTTCTGATCTCCGGTTCAAGAACAGAGATTTTTATATGAGCAAAGAAGGATGGCAGACTCTGATGCTGTTTTTCCAGCTCCTCCATTTCCGACTCTACTTTTTCAAAACTGTCAGCCTCAGCAATGATAGGAAGAAGTTTTTCGATCTGCTGTTTTGCATTCTGGATGGCCTCATGTGCAATGTTCAGATCTTCAAAATTTTTCTTCAGACCCTCAATCTCGGATTTTGTCTCCTCTTCTCGCTTTTCCAGCATATTGACCCGGACAAACTCATCCAGATTGTTGACTGATTTCAAGGATACTGTCTGATAGAAAAGATCCATTGCTTTTTCCGACTTAATGCCAAAATAATTAGAAAATCTTGCAGAATATTCCTTATACGAATCCAGAACCTCTGTTCCCTGAAGTTTTTTCAGCCTTTTCTTTAGTTCAGAAATCTCTGTTCCGAATCCGGTAAAATGCTCCCTGATATTCAGATCACCGGAGGAGATGATATACATTTTCTGCACCTCATCATCTCTCAGCCAGAAAACCTGCGCCAAGGTATATTTCTGTCCGTATCCGTCATTATAAAATGAGGCAAGCAGAACGGTGTGGCTGTCCTTCTCCCGAAGATACTGCGGTTTGGCAGACAGTTCCTCACCCCTCGTGTTTGCATAAGCACCCCGGATGTATCTGTACAGATTTCTTTCTTTCCCTTCGGCTCCTGCCGCTTTATTATAAGTAATTTTATTGTGCTGGACAAGCAGAGTAGTCAGTGCATCCACAAGGGTGGACTTCCCGGAACCGATATCACCTGTGAGGAGTGAATTGAATCCAAGGGGCTCTATTTTCCAGATTTTACCGTGAAATGTTCCCCAGTTGAGGACCTCCAGCCTCTGCAGCCTGAATCCTGTCAGAGAATCATCTTTTGAAAATTCAAACATCGACTGAGTCTGCATAGTGCAAAAGTTTCTCCTTTATCTCCAGAAGTTTTTCAGCATCAATGACTGCCCTGATGATTCTTTTTACTTCAAGTCTTTCTTTATTTCCATTCATTTCCTTCAGGAAATGATACTCGTAAGTAAGCTTATTTATAGCTGCATCCAGTTTATCCAGAAGCTTGGTTTCATTTGTTTCGTGAGGAAAAAATATTTTCGCAGCTTCCTTGATTTCAGTTCTGCTCATCACCAGTCTGTCTCCCTCACTGGACGCCGATTCAGATTCGAGAATTTTTTCTCTCAGCAGAACACAGAGTATGGTTGCATGATAATTTAATGGATTTTTTCGGACAAGTCGCGGAGGCGCATTCTCTTCTTCTGAAAATTCTCTCTGTCTGAGAAATGCATAGCCTTCCGATTCATCGATGAACAGATCAAGGCCTATTCCGGAAAAGTGTTTCTGAATGTCGCGCCGGTAGGAAATGAGTTCTCCCCATTCCTTGTCCTCATTATAGACTATTCTCTGAAGCAGAACAACTGCAGCGGAAGCATAAGGGAAAAGATCGTTATCATTCATTTTGTAAACACCAGGCTCGGAATTTTGATTTTGAAGCTTTTTCCGCTTTCTCGGTTGAATGCGGAAACTGTTTCCTGTCTGTCTTCATCAATGAAGCTGTTCTTCATTTCTGAGGCAAGTGAAAAGTAACCGACAACTTCCAGAAGTCCATTGTCAGCCGGAAATTTTTCCAGGAGTTCAGACACTGAAATCTGCGACGACAGTTTCAGTCCCTCATTGATTTTTCTTTTCAGATCATCCTTATCCACATAGATTCTTTTATATAGAAGACTGAGCTCCTCTTCTGTGTATGAAGAATCATCTCCCTCTGAATATTTTGTATCCTGAAGGACTGCATTTTCCGACGGAGAATAGAGAGGTCTTTCCATGATTAGACTGATTTCCGGTTTGCCTTCCATTTCCATAAAATCCTCTTTTTTAATTTGAACATTTTTTAATGATAATGCATTCGACTTTATTTCTTTAATGATTTCTGAGATTCTTCTGTTTTCCTGAAAAGTTTTTACAGCAATGAACTTTCTGAGACCCTCAGTGATTTTCTGTCCAGTCTTGTTCACTTTCATGCATTCCTGCATCATAAATGACTTCAGCCTTCGGAAAAAATATTCTCTGGATACGGAGTCGATGCTTGAGGAAGATTCAATTTCCTTTATTTCGGGAAGTGAAAGCATTGTGCGAATCAGCTCAGAAAGCTCTTCCTGTTTTTCGTGAGACATCAGAAATTCAAAGAAGGAAAGAAAACTTCGACCCTGGTCCGTATCGAAAAGAATATCCTCTTTTTCAAAATACACAGACAGCAGTTCCGAACGTTTTCTGTCGTTTTTCATCTGGGCTTCCCGAATCATCAGATCGATTTCTCTGAAATTATTTTCCACTTCTCTGAAGTCGGAGAGAAGTCTCCTCGAGGTATCAAAAAGATCAAAATATCTTTCCCGAATCTGTGTACCGGAAAATTTCCTCATCTTGCCGGACTGAATCTCTTCAATCTCAGAAATGATTTCCTGCTTCTTTTTTTCGAGTTCACTGATCCTGTGCTCAGGACTGTCCGAACTTCGAAACGCAATTTCATTCAGTATTTCGAATATCTTCAGGAGTCTGGATTCTGTTCCGACAAAATGTTTTTTTGATAAGTCTTCTATATAATTCAGAATTTTCTCTGAAACAGGAGTCAGCTCAAAATAGGCCTG
>DAORDI010000007.1:5727-9534 GCA_035345895.1 Leptospiraceae bacterium | reverse complement strand
CTGACCGCAGGCGAATCAAGAAAGGACTGGATATCTTCATATTCCATACTTGCTTCCATCTTCAGCAGAACAGTTTTTTTGTCTTCACTAAAAATGACGGCTTCTTCCAGATTTGAAAACACTGAATGGGAAAATTGGATTGTCTGGAAACAGTTGCGGCCAGTATTTCCGGCACTGATGAAATAGTTATTCGAAAATTATTTTAGAGAATATTATATATATAGATTATGAATCTGTGAAAATTTTCAGTCTGAAAATCGGATTTTCCTTTAAACTTCTGTTTGGAAAGGATTCTGATCTGCTCCTGGCTCTGCTCAACTTATTTCCTCAGTTTCAAGGAGAAAAACAGATAAGTGCACTGACAGTTCTGAATCCTGAAATCTCATAGGAAACAGTTTTAGAAATGTGCAAAAGATTTGAAGGGAAATGAATTTCTGAACTCTATCCTGCAATTGGAATGCTGCATTGATGAAGCAGGAACACTGAATCGAGCCGAAATCATCTCCGGCCCGGAGCCATATGGATTTAACGAAGCCGCGTCAGAAGTCATTCAGAGAATCAATTTTTATCCTGGGAAGACAGGCGGAAAACCGATCAAGTCAAAACACAGAGTGCCTGTAGCTTTTTCTCTTGATTAAGAATAACTGTTCAACAGAAATTATATTTTAATTTACCTACGGCTGCCTTTACTGCATACAGGCCAATGCTGTCAAGTTAAGCCGTCTCACAGTGAGCACTTCGACTCGCATAATGCTCAGGATGACAAACCATTGTCAATTGCACGGCATTAGCCTGCAGGGGCTTGAGGACTTGCAAACGTGGAAGCTGGGACCTCCCTCTCGCCAAGCTTCTTTATGAAGATGGCTGGCATCTGGCAGCAAATCGAATTTGCGCAAGGTGAGCTGCTTATTGAACACTTCTTCGCAGTATAAAGCAGTGAAATGCTCCCGTTATCAAATCCATAATAAATACCGATAATCACTGAATGAAGGCATTATTCTATATTCCGTTTTTTTATTTTCTGCTCACCTCTGCTTTCATTGCTAATTACGGGCTTCAGGAAAACGGGTGTATGGCAGACACTGCAGTAGTGCTCGGAAGCAAGGTGGAAACTTCAGGAATTCCGTCGGACAGACTGAAGGCCAGACTGGACAGAAGCATACAGCTGTACTGGCAGGGATGTTATTCGAAGATCACTGTCAGCGGCGGTCTGGGAAAAGAAGGATTCGATGAAGCAGAAATCATGAAAGAATATCTCATCTCGAAAGGAATCCCTGAATCCTCTGTTTATGAAGACCATAAAGGAAATACAACCGAAAAAACAGCAGAGAACCTGGAAAAGGTATTCGGGAAAAAGCCCGATACATGCATTATCATTACGCAGTATTGGCATATATTCAGGACTTCAAGAGTGTTTGAGAGAAAAAATTCCTGCAGGACAGTTCTGTTTTCCTATGCGAGGTATTCAGAATGGAGAGACATATACTCCATTCTGAGGGAAACGGTCGCTGCGCCCGCGTATGAACTGAGGGAAGAAAATATTTTTTAATTAAAAATTAGGTTTTCTTTTTTCGAGGAAAGCACCGAGGCCTTCCTTGGGTTCATTTCCTGAGAAAAGTGCGCCGAATGCCTTCTTCTCAAGTTCCAGCCCTTTTTCGAGAGAAAGGTCCAGTCCTCTTTTGGAAACTCTTTTGGCTTCACGGATGGCGACCGGTCCTCTGGACAGAATTGTCTTCGCAAGCTTGACCGCTTCATTCATCAGTTCATCTGCTGTCGTCAGTCTGTTCAGGATTCCAATTCTGTATCCTTCTTCCGCACTGATCATATCTGCACTTAATATAATTTCCAATGCCCTTCCGGAACCGATCAGTCTGGTCATTCTCTGAGTTCCGCCAAACCCGGGAATCAGTCCAAGAGACACCTCAGGCAGTCCAAGTTTTGCCTTGTCTGATCCGATTCGAATGTCACAGGCGAGTGCGAGTTCCATTCCTCCGCCCAGAGCAAAACCGTTGACCGCAGCAATATAAATATTGGCAGACTGGTCTATCTGATTGAATACAGACTGTCCTTTTTCAGCAAACTTTTCAGCCTCGGCACTGGAATATGTTTTCATGGCCGCAATGTCAGCACCTGCCACAAATGCCTTCCCTTCACCGGTCAGAATCACCACTCCTGGTTTTTTCTTTTCCAATTCCGAAACTGTCTCTGAAATCTCATTCAGAACTGTTTCGTTCAAAGCATTCAATGCTTCCGGTCTTTTGATTTTCATCACTGTAACTGATTCTGATTCTTCGATCTGAATAAACTGTGCCATTCTTTCCTCTTTGAAGGTTGCTGTTTACAAAATGAAAATAAGGAACAGTGTGTAAAGTGATTTTTAGGAAGAGGTGACCTTGCAGGCGAATTATCATCCCCTCTCTTTCGACTGGGTCTTCTGCTGTTTCTGCACAGCCTCCGCTTTTCATTGTATTTTCAAGAGCCCACCTATTCAACGGAAACTTTCTTATCAGAATATACTTTCAGATAAGATACATCAATATATAATTCATTCTCCAGAGTAAAGACGTCCATCAGATCGTACACTGGTTTAAAATCCTGCAGTTTTATATTTCCTTTTTCAAAATTCAGTATTGTATAGTCATTTGACTGAAACTCTTTGTTCTTCAGAAGAATAAGACTCATTGCCTCAGAAGAGAAAACTTTCTCATCCTCGTAAGAAAAATGCTCGGCGACATACCTCAGCGTCATCTCCCGTGTAAGAAATACTTTTTTATTTTTGGGAAATTTATGGAGAGTATATAATTTTTGATCCATATGATCAAAGAGCAGAAGCTCATTTGAACTGTATTTTAAAATCAGAGTCTGGGTCTGATTCAGGGCCTTTCTGTCCATGACTCTGATTCCTGTATTGTCTCGTTTATCTGTTTTAGAAGAATTTATCCTTCCCTGAAGCAGAAGTTTTCCGGAATTATCCGAGGACATCTTTACAGAATAAAGACTGTAGGCAATCTCCCTGCCTGTTTTCTTCTGATCGTACAGTAAAAAATACTTCCCCTTGTCCGAAACAGACCGTATAAGATACGGATTATAAAAAAACTTTTTATTCAGTCTCTGAAATATTTTTTCACCAGTGCTTTGGCAGAGTACATAACGCTGTCTTTCTTTAGAATAATACTGCTGAACTCCTGAAACAAAAAAAACAGTATTTAAATGAACAAAATATTCCGGCCTTTCATCGGGATATTTAAATTTTGCATTGCATAAGTATGCCCTGCTTCTCAGATTCTCCATCCTCTCAGATTCCATTTGCCGTTTTCTTTTGATATGTTTTGCTTCCTCAAGCAGATCTCTGTAAAAAGAAGGAGGATTTTTCACATTTTCAATTGTTTCCGACTCATGATAAGTATAAAACTTGTATGCAGTTTCAAATTGATAGGAAAGATTAAAGCATTCTCCAGCACCTCCTTTTGACTCAAAAAACTCAGCTTCTTTTGTTCTGGAGAAACTGGTTCTGATGTCACTGGAATCAGGAAAGACCCTTTCATAATAAACATATTTTTCGGAAGCAGCAATATGTACCGTAATACAGAGGAGAACAGAGAAACTGGAGAAAATTTTTTTCATAACTGATCCCCGCATTCTACAGTTTCTTTTAAGATCTTCTGCTGTCTATTCAGTCAGAATCTGGAACGCAGTTTCTTTATTTCATCCGCAGAAAGTCCTGTCAGCTCCTGAATCGTATTGTCCGAAAGACCAAGACGGATTCCGTTCAGTGCAACTTCCTCTTTCCCTTCAATCTTCCCTTCA
>DAORDI010000007.1:0-5627 GCA_035345895.1 Leptospiraceae bacterium | reverse complement strand
GCATTCTGACATCTGGAAGAAAAATACGGCAAGCAAAATTTACAAACGGACAGTACCGAAACGGGCAACACCGCTTGAGCGAATCAACTGTGCATTTTCTCTTGACAGAATGCAATTGCATTTTCAGTCTATTTTTATGCTGACTGCAGTTGATCTGAAAAAACTTTATGAAGAAGATGAACATCTCTGGCTGTTCGAAAATGCAAGACTTCTCAGAGAAGGGAGACTCGATCTTGCTGATATACAGCATATTGCAGAAACATTAGAAGATATGGGAAAAAGAGATTTCAGAGAAATTTTGAGCAGGATGCGCGTTCTGATGATGCATCTTTTGAAATGGATCTTCCAGCCGGAACAGAGATCAAGCGGATGGAAGGGTACTATCCGCGAACAGAGAAAAGAGCTGAACAAGGCATTTGCATTCAGCACTAACCTGAAGATTTATGGAAAAGAGCAGTTTTTGAATGAATATTCCGATGCAAGAGAAATCGCCGCCGATGAAACTGGACTGCCTCTTTCCTCCTTCCCTGAAGGGCCCCCATTTACATTTGAACAGGTCACTGACGAAAACTGGCTTCCCAAGTGAACAAAATTTTTCAGGAAACATCCAAAGACTCTGAAAGTCTGGCTCGCACAGGAATCCTTTCCTTAAACGGTGTAACAGTTCCCACACCGGTGTTTATGCCGGTTGGCACAAGAGGGAGCATCAAGGCCCTCAGCTCAGAAGATATCGATGAGCTCGAACTGGATCTGATTCTCGCAAACACATACCATATCTATCTCCGACCCGGAACGGAAATCCTGCAGAAGATGGGGGGACTGAAAAAATTTATGTCCTACCCCAGAGCAATGCTGACTGACAGCGGGGGATTTCAGGTATTCAGCCTGGGTGATCTGTTCAAGTTCCATTCTGACGGGGTCTATTTTAAGTCTCATATTGACGGCTCAAAACATGAGTTTACCCCATCCAAGGTGATTGACATTCAGAGAATTATTGGTTCGGATATTATGATGCCTCTCGATGATTGTGCACCTTACGGATCAGACAGGAAAAGACTGGAATTGGGTCTGGAAAGAACTCACCGCTGGGCAGAATCCTCAGTCGAATACTGGGAGAAGAATCCGAATGGGCAGAGTCTTTTTGCAATTGCCCAAGGAGGGGTGGACAAGGAGTTGCGCATTAAGTCTCTTCAGTTTATGAACTCTCTGCCGTTTCCTGGAATTGCCGTCGGCGGCCTCTCCGTGGGCGAAACCCGAGGGGAGTTCCTACAGATGCTGGAGACTTTGGGGCCGCATTTTGACGGAAGCAGGCCAAGGTATCTGATGGGAGTAGGAACAATCCCGGATATACTCGACGGGGTCAGGAACGGAATTGATATGTTTGACTGTGTTTTACCTACTAGAAACGCACGGAACGGGCAGGTATTTACCTCAAAAGGAAAAATCAATCTCAGGAATGAAATCTACAAGGATTCAGAAAGACCAATTGACGAAGAATGCGACTGCAGGGTCTGCAGAAGGTATTCATTAGGTTATATCCGTCATCTCCATAAGGTAAAGGAAATCCTTGGATTGAGCCTTTCCACTTTTCATACACTTTATTTTATGCAAAATTTCATGAAGAAACTGAGAATGTCCATCGAGGCGGGTGAGTTCAATATTTTTTATGAAAAATGGAAAAAATTGTACTCTTAAACGAATTTTCGTTGACGTTTTTCAGTGAGTGATATTCAATGCTAACTACTGTTAAAGAAAGAGTTTACGAAGGAGTAGAGTACTTCGAATGGAAATCAACAGAAGAGAGAACAACAACATAGTAATCTTAGACATAAATGGTGAAATTGACCTTTACAATGCACCAGAGATTAAGGATGTAATTGCCAAGCTCATTGAAGAAAAGAAATATCAGATTATCATCAATCTGGAAAAAGTATCTTATATAGATTCTTCTGGAATTGGTGCGCTGATCTCCAGTCTTTCGAATTTGAAGAAATACCAGGGCGGATTAAAGATTATCAACGTCGCTGGATCTGTGAGAAAGGTTTTCGAATTAACCAAATTAACGTCATTTTTTGAAATATTTGATTCGGAGGCAGATGCGATTTCTGCTTATAAATAAGAGACTTTTCTCTCCTGTTAAAAAAACTTTCTCTTTTTTTTTTGTTTTTTACTGTTTATCTTCTCCCTGAATGGAGAAGGTAGGCAGGTCATACCCACCCAATATCTAGAAAAACTGCAGCAGTTAGATAAAATTTCCCAAAGTATCCATTTTCCCCTCAAAAATTTGGAACAGGCAAAATTGAAGTCTGATTTGTCCGAATCCCAGCTGAACGATTTTATTTTGCAGGCGGAGGAAGAGTTCAAGCAGCTTTGGCTGGATTCTGTTTCCAAATGGAATGGCAAATTGGAGAAAATGGATCAGGACACTGACAATTTAGGAGCCGAAACCTTGGCGGAGGAATACTTCAACAAGGCAAACAGCACTAAAACGGCAGTCAATACATTCTCTAAATCGGTTGAGCTGAATCTGAAAAAAACTCAGACCGGCACACTTTTGGAACGAATGGATTCCTTTGAAAAGAATCTTAAGGAAGCTGCAGGTGTTTTAGAAAATTATCATTCGGCAGAGAGTTATTATTCGGCAGCCAGAGAAGCATCTCTTTCAAAACGGAATTCATTGAATACAGAGATTCAGGAGCTTCTGAATCTTTCTAAAAATATGCCTACTCTCAAAAATTCCGATCCGGACAGACTGGTAGAGAAAGATCTTTCCCGTGCGGTTGATCTGGTAAAATCGAACAGCCTGAAACAGGCAATCCAAATCATCGAAAATTCCAAGGACAGGATTTTTGAGGAATATCTGATTTCCAAAAAGACAGAACTGAAAGAAAGAAAAAAGAATCTGTCCGAGAAAAAACCTGCATTGAACAGTTCCAAGGAATCAATTCAGGAAGAGTGGCTTCTTTATATAGATGATCTGATCCGTCAGGAAAGACTGGAAGAAGCAGAAAACAATATCATTGAACTGGAGTCTGCCAGTGAAAAAGCCGGACTTCTCGGAGATTCAGAAGCCGATCCCGAAGAGAGAGTTCAGATTGTTCAGCCTTCAAGCACAAAGACAGACTTTATAAAGCCTCCTGAAATACATACAGATTCATTAAAAAATAATCATAAAGAAAACAGTTCAGAGCCGCCCGTCAATACGAGCGATGTAAAAGAAACCAAGATTCCTTTGAAGGAAAAGGATTCTGTAAAAACACTGACTGTCACAGTCAATACAGTTACGGAAAAAAAGAAAAGGTTTCCTGAAAAGATAAAGGTCAAAAAAGGAGAATCACTCCGTTCCATTGCAGAAGCTGTATTCGGCAAGGAATCTCTCTGGAAAAAGATATATAAAATCAACCGCACTAAAATTAAAAATCCAAACTTCATCAAAGCCGGTGAAATTCTCGATCTGCCGAAAGTGAAATAAGGAAAAGTCAGGAAAGAAACTTCCAGATGAACAGTGACAGTATTGCTTAGTAAAGACTCTTTTTACTTTCCGAAAAAGACTTGCAAATCCGGCTAATGACTGCATTTTTGCTGAAGGGGAAGTGTATGAAACAATTTAACAGAATTACAATGAATCCGAATCAAATGGGCGGAAAACCTTGTATCCGCGGAATGAGAGTGACTGTAGGTGTGATTCTAGGACTTTTGGCATCAGATAAATCTGTTGAGCAGATCCTCGTTGCATACCCTTATCTGGAAAAGGAGGACATACAGGAGTCGTTAGAGTATGCTGCCTGGAGGATGATGGAGTTTGAGGCAGAAATTCCAGCTGCATGAGATTTTTAATTGATATGAATTTGTCACCACAGTGGGTAGATTTTCTTAAAGAGTTCAATTTTGAATCACGTCATTGGAGTCAAACAGGCGACATAAGAGCTTCTGATAAGGAAATATTTGACTGGTCAAGAGAAAATGATTTTATAATTATAATACAGGATTTAGACTTCAGCACTCTTTTGGCTCTGTCAAATTCTGAAAAACCCAGCGTAATTCTCATCCGTACCAAAAATTCCTTACCCGAGCAGTTTGGCCAGATACTCATCAATGTATTAAAAAAATATTCGAAGGAATTGAAGGCTGGAGCGCATATAGTATTGGATTCAATCAGTTCAAGAATCAGAATTCTTCCATTGAACCAATGAAACTTTCAGAAATCGAAATCACCGGGAGACTCTGCATTTTTCTTCATAAGATTTCCTGTATTACGATGGAAGATTATCTTGAAAATTTGAAAAAAAACTTCTATCAGAGAATGAATGAAACAAGTTTCAGATTTTATTCCACATTTTTAAAGAGAAGTAAAAGTATGAACTCATACCCTTTTGTTTCTGAAGATGACTTGAATCCGGAAAATATTTCTTCATTAAGTGCCGTAAGGTTTAACCGACTGAAACATATATCTGAGGATGTTTACAGTTTTGCTTTGAAGTCTACCGGATCAGATATTTCAAAAATTCTGGAATTTGCCAAGGCTGAAAAACTGGAAAGAGTGATTGTATTTCATTCAAGGAATCTTCTTCGGGATGAAAAACGTATATTAAAAATAATGAAAATGAATTCGTTTTTATATAATAGAGATACTAATCTGCACTATGCAGGCAATCTGTTCAATCCGAACGGATATATCAGAAAAAATAAGATGAAGATGATTCTGAACGGAAAGGCCAGGCTTTGCTCACCATCCACTTTCCAAATGATTGAGCTTGAACTGGATCAGGAATTCAGTTCAAACCTTGTGACGATTAAGTATGTGAAAGAAGCTGTCTGAATTATTACTGCTGTCAATAGTTGAATCTGAGTGCAAAAAAAATTTCTTACTGTGAAGCAGAAAATAGTTAGCCTTGCAGGAGTTCTTACGATCTAACATCCGCACAACCCCGTAGGAGTTCCTGCAGTATGACCGGTAGGAGTTCCTACAATCCGACATCAGTATAGCCCCGCAGAAGTCTCTGCTGCTGAGTGCATTCATTTCGAATGGGTCAAATAAACGGGTAAGAAATAAGTATCACGCGGAGACGCGGAGCAATGATTCCAATCCGATCAGCATATTATAATATTTTGTAATAAACTGAATTTTTACAAAACCCTTTCCGGCTGAGAAAAATAAACCACTCAATAAGTTCGTAAAAATCAATAATTTATCTTGACTCTGCATTTTTTCCGTAGAATCCCGAAAAAATACCCAACATTGGGTATTTACAAAAAGACAACCCTGGCTTATCTGACAAACTGAAAGAATTTAATTCCGAAAAGTTCAATTTTTTATTGTATAAATTCAAAAGTGCAATATTCCGGTTAAATTGAGGATCAGTATGTTTAACAGCGAAACAGCGAAACAGCGAAACAGCGAAACAGCGAAACAGCGAAACAGCGAAACAAAGGGGTATAATCACCTAGTATTATTGGTTTTCTTTTTTATTCCATTTATTTCTATAAAACCGACAGACAAGACAGAAAACACCTTAGAGAGTTACAAAGAAAAATATTATTCTTACAAAGCGGATGCCGATCCTAAAAAAAATAATGCAAACGCCTACAAAAACATATTTAATTTAAGTAGAGAGATAGTCACCCGT
>DAORDI010000006.1:0-50244 GCA_035345895.1 Leptospiraceae bacterium | reverse complement strand
CAGTAATTGTGTAAAGCGCAGCTGCTTTTGCAGCGCTCGGAGTTCCTGAAAGAGTGCAGTTTGCAGCATTCAGACTGAGCCCCGCAGGGAGAGCTGGACTGGAAGTACAGGAAGCAGCTCCTCCGTTCAACGCAGGAGATATGCTTACAGCAGTACCTACTGCCAGAACAGTAGAGGCTCCAAAAGGATACACAAGATTGGAAGGGGGAACATTGTTTACCTGAAGTTTAATAGAAGTACTTACTGTTCCTGCTGAATTGGAAGCAGTGATTGTATATGTGACTGCTCCGCTGACAGCAGATGGATTTCCTGTAATTGAACAGTTGTTTGGATCAAGGCTTAATCCTGCAGGCAGGGAAGGGCTGGCAGTACAGTTTGTAACAACGCCAGTAATAGCAGGACTGACAGTTACTGGTGTACCAATTGTATATACAGTTGTAACACCCGGAGAATAAGGAAAAGAAAAAGCAGAAGGCGCTGTCAGTATTGTTGTCAATGCAAAAGTAAAGTCCGTGTTTCCGTACTGATTGAACGCTGTAACAGTATAACTGCCGGAAGAAGATACTGCAGGCACTCCGGTGATACCACAGTTTCCTGTATTAAAAATCAGCCCGGCAGGCAATGCTGGACTGATCGAACATCCGGTGATTCCGCCTGTAACTCCAGGTGTGTAATTGACGGTTGTATTGGAATTCACCGAAACTGATGCTCCAAAAGAATAGTTCAGATTTTGCGGTGCCAGAGTATTTATTCCAAAATTTAAAACGACTGATGCAGTTCCAAACTGATTGCCTGCAGTGATCGTATAATTTGTCTGCGGTGAAACTGCCGTGGGAGTTCCTGAGATTGCACAATTGCTCGGATTCAGAATGATTCCAGCAGGCAGTGCAGGACTGACTCTGCAGTCAGTTATTCCTCCCGTAAAAGTAGGCACCAGTGAACTGTATGTTCCTGTTGTAAATGTTGCTGATGAGCCGGCAGGAAAACTCAGGTTGGACGGAGGGTCTGCTGTTCCTTTCAAGGACAAGGAAGCTGTTGCAGTTCCATACTGATTGCCGGCAGTAATAATAAATGTTGTCTGCGGAAAAGATGAAGCCGGGATGCCTGAAATTGCACAAGTTGCAGGATTCAGAGTCAGCCCTGCCGGAAGTGCGGGACTGATCGTGCAGTTCGTTATTGTTCCGCTGAATGTAGGCACTATACTTACTGAAACACCGACGGTCAGAACTGCAGAATCAGTACCTGTAGATGAGGAAATAAATGCAAGGTTGGAAGGAGGGGTTTCAGAGGAATTAATCGGTGCTTTTTTATCAGTTCCCTGCAATGCCAAAGGCCATAGGGAGGAGAGTGGA
Source organism: Leptospiraceae bacterium (assembly GCA_035345895.1). GTDB lineage: Bacteria > Spirochaetota > Leptospiria > Leptospirales > Leptospiraceae > DAORDI01. The sequence goes on along the minus strand of DAORDI010000006.1, from coordinate 48,892 downwards.
GAGTGGCTGGATCTTCCTTTGCAGCCGACTGAAATACACAAGGTCAGCAGAACGAAAAGATATTTATTTTTCATATATTCCTCTTTTTAATATGCTGCATTTAACGAAGCAGCAGCCTATAAATAACTTTTTGAATGCAAAGCGAAAAATCAATATTTTTTTGATGAAATTATGCTTTTTTTACTGTTTTATCATACTGATATTCAATAGTTTCTGCACATAACCCATTTGAGTCAGTAAAATCAAGATTTTCAGCAAGAAAGCCGAATTATTCCCGGTGATCAGCAAAAATAAAGAATAAGCACGCGTCCAAACAGATACAAAATAATTAAAAAATAATGCATAACGGTTACAACAGATCAAAAATGCTGAAGCTCCTGAAAAAAAAATCTGAAAGTCTATGCAATCCTCAATTCCTTCTGTAATATGCTCAATGAGAGTATTCCGGATTTTTTCCTTTTTGCATAAAAGTTGATCTTTTATATAATAGGAAATTTTCCGAATTTGATCGTTTTTCAAGGAAACCTACGGAAATTATAAATCTCTGCCTGATCTAAAGACAAATTTTCAAGAAAGAAGAAAGCAGGTCATTTTACAACTAGACTGAAATTTTATACAGAAAATCCCTCAGGATACTTTCTGAAATAAACGAACTGCTCACCGTAGGTAAATACGATATGCTGTCTAGACGCAGTAATTTTCAGAAAACATTAGGGAAATCCACCAGTTTAACAGCTTGCGATGAATCAGTAAAAACAGCATCTTCCAAGCTTGCGGGAGTTTAGTCAGCTTCAAAATGTCGGCAGCTGGTTTCAGACATTGGCGGGGCGGTAGCAGATTTTAATTCTACAGCCGCTTCCGCTTGTGCGAGCCCTCAAGCCGCCGGAAGGCGTTCCTGCCCAAAACGCCCCACCTGCAACCGCAGGCGTACGGTGAGTGAGTAAACAGTTTATTTACATCTCAATAAACTGTTCATAAAAAGTAAAATAAACTTAAATAAACTGTTTATAAGACATAATCCGTTAATTACGTCTCATAAGCAAATTTCCTTGACGCTTTTAAAAATTTTATTTTCAAAAAAGTATGAGACATATTTCTTTGAATTTACTGTGAATTTTAGAGTTATTAACTTAGTTACAGGACATAATAGTACAAATAAATAAGTACTATATTAAAATATAAAGGGAGATTCTTATGAAGTTCAGTGTAAAAACCAGCGAGATCATGAAAGCAATTCATAATGTGGAAGGAATCATTTCTAGCAGAGACATCAAATCACTTCTTTCCAATATTAAGATTGAATGCGCAGGTGACAGGATTTCCCTTTCCGCTACTGATCTGGAAATTTCCATTCGTTCCAGGGTAAATGCAACCATTGAAAAAGAAGGCACTTACTGCATCCCTGCGAAACAGCTGAGCAATGTAATCAAGGTAGTCAACTTTACCGAGACCAGACTTGAAACTGTTCAGGAAGAAGATACTTTTCAGACTTTTGTCACAGACGCGGAAAACAAAGTGGACTTTAAAATGTCCATAAACGGTTATGAGGGCGAGGAGCTGAAGACAATCACTGAAACATCCGACCGTGATCTGGTGGATTTTCCCTGTTTTACTCTTAGTTCTATGCTTAAGAAAACTTTTTATTCCGTTGCTGTTGAGGATACACGTTATGTTTTTAATGGAATATATTTAAAATCTACTGATAATAAAATTACAGCTGTAGGGACTGACGGGAGAAGGCTTGCAAAACTGGAAAGAGAGGTTCCCAATAAACTCCCTTTCACAAAAGGCGTCATTGTTCCGCATAAGGCAATCAGGGAAATACTGAAACTCATTGAATCTGCATCTGACGGAAAGATCGGTCTCATCGAAAATCAGATTTATGTATCTGTAAATGAAAATGCACTTCAGTGCAAATTGATAGACGGTGCTTATCCTGATTATGAATCAGTGATTCCGAAAGAATCAAAATATAAAGTTAAACTTTCCAAGGATGCTGTTCAGACTGCTCTTCGCCAGGCTTTGATTGCTGCTGAAGAACCGATCAAGCAGATCAGGCTGACATTTGAAACGAACCTTCTCAGAGTCAATTCATCCAATCCGGGATCCACTGAATTCAGTGTTTCCATTCCTGTAGCATATGACGGAGAACATCTCACAATGGCTTTCAAAGGCGATTATCTGAATGATGTGATCAAGTCTGTGGATGATCAGGAAATACTGATGGAGTTTTCAAGCTCCGGTGCTCCAGCCGTTTTCAGAGATCCAAGCGATGTCAACTATACTGCAGTGATTATGCCTATGAAGCTGTAACTTTGTTTATAAAAAAAATTATTTTAAAGGACTTTAGGAATTACTCTGATTCTGAAATAGATTTCTCCGCGAGGCTTGTATTCCTGACCGGCAATAACGGTCAGGGAAAGACAAATATACTGGAAGCTGTTCAAATGTTCTCCATTCTGAAAAGTTTTCGTGAAAATTCAGATGAGGAACTGATCCGCTGGAATTCAGATACTTTTTATACTGCCTGCATTCTTCAGTCAGAGAACCGCGAAAAAAGACTGGAAATCGGGTATTCAAAAAAGAAAAAAAAGAAGTTCAAAATCAACGGAGAAGAGATCCACAGAAAAACCGAATTTATCGGTGAGTTCCTTACTGTTCTTTTTTCTCCTTCAGATCTGAAAATTATTGAAGGTGGACCTGCTGACAGAAGAAAATTTCTGGATTCTGTTTTATGTGCATCAGACAGGAACTACCTTCAAAGTCTTCTGGAATACAATAAGCTTCTCAAGCAGAAAAATGCGGCTCTGAAGGCCGGTGACAGAAATTTCAGGGAACTGAATATCTGGGATAAAATGCTTTCACAGAGAATTGTCAGCATCTCACAGACTAGAAATGCCGCTTTGCAGAAGATTAAAAAAAGTTTTCAGGAAGCAGTAGGAAGGATCAGCGGAAATCAGGATGTATTTGATATACAATATATCCCTAATATATCCTTAGATCAGAATCCGGAAGAAATACTGATGAGAAAACGTGATATAGATCTTCGCGTCGGTCACAGCACTGCCGGAATTCACAGAGACGAAATTTTTATCGGAAAGGACGGAATGGATCTTCTTGCGTTTGCTTCTCAAGGACAGAAAAGAACAGCCGTGCTCAGTCTGAAGGGATCACAGATTCAGTTTCTGAAAGACAGATCCGGCGAGGATCCTATCCTTCTGATTGACGATGTCATACGTGAGCTCGATGCTTCCAGGCGCGAATACTTTATTGATTTGATACTTTCCTCCGGTCAGACAATTTTTACTTCGACTGACCTGGAGGGGATAGAGGACTATATAAAAAAACTTGGGGAAAGAACGCAGATCTTTCATATAGAAAATGGAAAAGTCAGATCCGTATAATGATTTTTCCTCTGGCTCTTCCGGTCTGCTGATATGCAAAGGCCTCTTTTATCTGATCAAAATTAAATACTCTGTCCACTACCGGTTTTACCTTCCCTTCTTCTATAAGATTTTTAATCTCATTCAGCTGTTTTCCGTCCGCTTTCATGAAAAGATAATGATAGTTTACTTTGTATTTCCGCGCATATCTGTATGACTTGAGTGAAAGTATTCCTAAAAGCATTTCTACAACCGGATTCAGTCCATAGTCTTTAACTGATTTCGGAGTAGGTACGCTCTGAATTGAAATGAGAGTTCCTCCCGGTTTCATTACTTTGAAAGAATCATATTTCGCCTGTCCGCCTATCGTATCAAAAACGATATCCACATCTTTCAGTATGTCCGTAAATTTTTCCTTAGTATAATCAATAACCTGGTCGGCACCGAGACTCTTCACTAAATCTATATTTCTTGTGCTGCAGGTCGCTATTGTAAAAGCACCGGCATTTTTTGCAAACTGGACTGCCAGACTTCCAACACCGCCTGAACCGGCATGAATCAGAACCTTCTGTCCTTTTTCCAGTCTGCCATAGTCAAATAACGCCTGCCAGGAAGTGAGGCCTGCCAGAGGAATTCCGGCAGCTTCTTCAAAATTCAGGTTCTTAGGTTTTAATGCAGCATCATTTTCACTCACTGCACAGAATTCAGCAAAGGTCCCTATCCTGGTTTTGCTGGGTCTGAAAAATACCTCGTCTCCAATTTTAAATTGAGTGACATCTTTCCCTGTCTTGACTACGGTTCCTGCTCCGTCATTTCCGAGGACTAAAGGGAATTTGTATTTCAGAACCATTTTTGCCTTCCCTTCCATAACCTTCCAGTCGATTGGGTTTACACTGGCGGCTTTCATCTGCACTAAAATTTCATGATCGTGAAGCGTCGGTTCCGGCTGAAGATTTGTATATTCCAGCACATCGTTGTTTCCGTATTTTCTAATGATGCAGGCTCTCATCTTGTCTCCTCAGTACCCGTTTTTCTCGTATTTATACAGTTTAATATTCGTCACCGTCCCATCAGAACCTGAGACCGTGGATATCGCATCTGAGCACTGATTCTGTGAGGATGCATAATATGTGTTCGCGGTGGATGCGGGAACTAAATTTCCGTGTCCCTGATAAGCTCCTATATTCGGAGTATAAATACATTCCTCGTTGGATTCGCACAGCCCGTCATCATCTCCGATCGAATCTCCCAGTATTTCATATGTATTTCTCAAAATTGTCTGACTGGAAACAGTCAGTGTAGGTCTGCTCAGTTTTTCCGGACAGACAACTGAATTTCTTGCTGTTGAGTCAGAGGACGAAAAAGACCAGTCATACAGTCTGCAAGTAGATGCCCCGCTGCATGTACTGAGGAGATTTGTGCTTGGAAAAGGGTTTGCATTCTCTTTTCCTGCAGTTCTGTAAAAATTCTGAAATCCGCCCCAGGAGAGATTTGATGCATATGTTTTTGTTCCGGTTGAAAAATCAGAATTGACTGTGTCTGATGATGATTTAGGTGAATTTGATATGAATGGGTTTACGGAAGAATAATCTGTTGCCTGATTTGTGAAATCCGACTGCCCAATACCAAGACATCCGCTCGCGGAAATTCCGTCAAAAACAGCTCCTCCTCCTGTACAGGAACCTGAACTCTTGAATAAACCCATATACCTCTTAAAGTTTACTGTTCCATTTCCCTGGGAATTGATCTGAGCTGCGGATGCATTTACATTGTTGTTTGTGAGAATAGTATTTAATGCTGTCATATCCAAATCTCCGACCGTACAGTTGAATCCTTCTGATGCTGAATTGTTATTTGAAATGAATGAATTCATAATGAAGGTGCTCCCTGAATTCACAGTCATTCCTGTCTGACCGTTCAGACTCAGTGTGGAATTCATAATGATATTGCCGGGAGAGTTCAAATCAATGAGAATTCCTGAGTTAAGATTGGAAACTGAAGTGATATTGATGAAAAGATTTGAAGATGATCCGGAACTGCTCATTTCAATTCCTTTCAGGGAATTGTTGAAGACAGAAATGTTTTCGAATATGTTTTTACCTGATCCGCTGGACATCTGGATGCCTATTCCGGATGTATTTCCGATGGAAATATTTTTCAGTCTTGAGAAACCGTTTGCATTTTGAATGTTGATACCTCTCAATGCGCCGCTTAAATTTTGAAATCTTATATTGTAAAGTGAGTGAAAATAAGAATTGGAACCTAATAGAATCCCTTCACTGTTGTTCACTGCATCAAAAATTCCTTCTCTCCAACTGAAGTTGGAACCGGCGATGCTCCCCACAAGTGTGTTCCCGCCTGCAGTTCCTCTGAACATCTTTTTTCCAGGGCTTACAGTGACTGCCACTTTAGCTGCAGTAATATTATAGCCTGTAATACCTGAACCTATGTCAAAGTCGGAAGAAGGAGATCCAAAGGTATAGATTGTTCCTGACTGATTCAATGACGCGGATGCTGTGTTGTGAATGAAACTGTTCGACCACCAGGAGGAACTTTCAGATTCAGAATAAAGGATTCCGTTTTTCTTTATTGTAACCTTCAGCAGTTTGAATTTCGGCGGAGATACTGTCCAGTCAATAAGATCTGACAGTCCGGGTGGAGGGTTATTTTTCATATCACCTAAATCGCCGGTTCTAAATCCTGTCGAGTAGACAATTACTTTACTGTTGAGTGCAGTGCATTTCCAATTAAGTGCACCGCCTGTGCTGTTTGCATTGTCTTCCACTGTGATTCCTGTACAGTCTGACAGCCCATTCATCTCTGCCTTTCTGATTTCTCCCCCGTGCAGGCAGGAATAGTAGTTTTTGTTTCCAGGGTCTGAGGGATTGCAGGCTGCATCTGTCTGAAATAGCATACCTTTAGAATAGTCTCTCTGAATATAGTCATTCCAATTTTTTCCATTTACGGAAAAGAAGGGACTTAGGCTGAAAGCAGTGCACGTAATATCTGCGTTTTCGAGAGATGTCTTAAATACGCCTGACGAGTTTATTATTGTGCATTGAAAAGAGGATGGATGCGTTTTAATTTCAATGCTGTAGGAATCACCGACTTTGATTCCTGTAAATTTGTAACTGACTGCACCTGAGTTTAAGGATATTTCTGATGCACTATTTTTTAATACCAGCGTTCCTGAATTGAACCCGGCTATTTTTCCTCCAATGCTCCCCCCGCTATCAACTTGAGAAAAAAAGGCAAAAAGGAATCCTGACGGAGATCGAAAATCCCATCCTGATTTTTTTGTTTGAAGGCAGAAAGATATGGTGAGACATAAAAAAATGATAGAGAAATAAAACCTTTTCATTGATATCCTCCAAAACCTCAACTATCACCCTCCCTTTAGAATGACATTTGAGCCAAGGTTTTTTATCAAAGCAGTCATTTTTTCATTGACTCTGTTTTTTATAATGAAAAATATATATAACAAGATTATACAAGGATTTGAAATGCCTGAGTTGGAATCGTTTAATGCCTTATCTGATGTTGATGGAAGGAAGCTTAAAGTAAATCCCAAAGAGGGTGATATCGTCAGTGCTGTCCTGAGGAAAGAGCTTCCATATTCACAATTGATGCATTTTGACCAAAGATCTGATGAAAACAGACATATTCAGGATTCTAGTTTTCCAGTTTCATACCGAGAAGAGGTCTTTTTTAAAGTTTCAAAAATGCAGAATGGGAAAATTCACCTGGAATTTCATAATTTTTTTGGAAATGATAAGGTTTTAAGGAGACATATTACTTATACTGGACATCACCAAACAGTCATTGATGAGAATTTGAGGGAAAGCTTATTCAGGCTGGAATACACAAAAAGATGTGCTGAATTCAAAGAGATGAAGGAATTTGAAAAAGGATTCCTTTTGCAGAAAAAAGAAATAAACAGGAGCTTTCAAAAGCAGGAAAAGGATGTAAAAATTTCTGAGCTGTACTCCCGTTACTTTAAAGAAAGAACAGCTTTAGATGAACAGCTGCTCAATTCTTACAGATCAGAATTGGAAAGGCATATTCCTAAAAAAGGTGATCTTGTACTTCGAAAGGTCAATATAGAAATTGATCCAAGGCTGACTGATCCTCTGCTTTTTAAGAAAGAACTTTCATTGGAATGTACTGAAAAAAATCTTCATTATTTCCCTACTGCAAAGTATTCCTGTTTCCCGTCAAACCCTGTTACGCCTCCGTCAGAAGTTGATTTTTCACCTGTGAACCGCGAAGAGTGGCTGAATGAATGGTCAGAGACTGTTTTTGATGAAAGGAGACTAAATCATATTTCCGAAGGAAATATAGTCAGATGCATTTTTTCCTATCGGAATGAAAATCATTCAGAAAATATTCAATATGCTCATTATGCGCAAGTTTTAAAAAAGGTCTCTGATTCAGAGTATCTGATTCATATTTCAGATCTTTACTCGCATAAGGATGATCCTGGAGTAAATCATTTGAAAATAATCCACAAAAGTCATATTATCGAAGTGCCTGCAGAATGGAACCCTCATCTGCCTGAACCGGAAGCCTGGAAAGACTAAGCGTTTTTCATTTTGAACATTCCGTTGCCGATGAATGTCATTACCAGTCTGTTTTCCTGATTGTAAAGTTCTGCTTTTCCTTTGATAAGACCTATGTCTTTCTTGAAGGGTTTCTTTTCTATTATAATGAATTTTCCAGATAAAATATCCCCTGGCCGGACAGGTCTTTTCCAGCGGATTTCATCGACTCCAGGCGAACCTAAACTGTATGAATGATTCAGTATCTTGTCTACATACAGCCTCATACAGATGCTTGCTGTATGCCAGCCGCTTGCAATGATCCCGCCAAACATTGAGTTTTCAGCTTCTTTTTCATTGATATGAAACGGCTGAGGATCATATTTAGAAGCAAATTCCAGAATTTCTTCCTTGGTGACTTTATAATTCCCTAAATCCACTTTCATTTCAATGGAAAAATCTTCGTAATACTTTTTATTTTCCATTATCAATCCAGTGCCTTCAGTTTATCCTTGGTGTCTCCCTGGCGGAGCATTTCCATCAGTTTTTTGGCAGCTGGATTTCCAGCATCCTTGTTCAGCGCAACAGATGTATAATGAATCGCTTCTTCTTTTTTCCCAAGCACACGTTTGACATCTGCCAGATTAATGATATTCTGTATATGATCCGGGCTCATACTCATCAAATGGTGAGCTGTTTCTTCTGCTTTCTCATAACTTCCTGTAATTTTATAGGACAGGCCCAGGTAGTACCAGAATTCAAGAAACATAGGGTCTTTCAAAAGATAATTATTCATTACTTCGATCGCAATGATGTATCTTTTTGTTCTGTATGCCGATATTCCCAAAAGTCTTGTAATCTTAGGACTGTTGGGATAATTTGAGTGAAGCTTGAAAAGAAGCTGAAAGGCTTCCTCATTTTCCCCTTCCTTCAGAAGGTCTTTCGATTTGAAATAAACTTTTTCGGGATCCAGTGCTTCTTCTGAGGATGAATCGTTTTCTTTGTTCTGTGAGATTTCATCCAGATCAATAATATCGGCTTCTTCTTCCTTGAACTGTTCTTTATAGGTAATCTTCAGAAGAGAAAAGTCATCTGTAATATCACCTGAACCAAGAATGGACTCCTGAATTTTATGCAAGTCTCCCTGTCCTTTGACTACATGGCGCAGAAACAGATACTCATCCTCATTGATGGTTCTCATCGGTTCGTCCGGTGTCAGGTCTATATCATCTCGCCCGTCTGATCCGATAATAACTATATCGCCTGGAACCAGTTTTGTCTGAAAAATTCTGAACGGGAATTCTGAATCAAGTCCAAGTTTTCTCAGCTGCATTGAATCCTCGATGAATCTTGCCTCCCCGTTTTTATAAAGAACAGAGAAAGGGTGCTCTGCATTAAAGTAAAATACATCACCTGTTTCATCATTAATCAGCATTACTACGCAGGAAATAACCATACTGCCGTTAAACGACTTGAACGTTCTGTTGATGTCATAATAAAGATCAGTCAGCCATTTATCAGGAGAGTCGTTCAAGACCCAGTCATTTCTGGCAGAACGCGCAAGAATTGAGTTTATCATAACTCCCATAACCAGCGCACCACCGGCTCCCTGCATTGATTTGCCCATTGCGTCGCCGTTCATGACGAATGTATATCTTTTATAATTATTTTTATCTTTTCCGAAACGGAGATTTCCCGTAACACAGATATCCCCTCCGAGCTCTGCTATCTTGTTCCTGAAGTTGAATTTTTTTTTCTGCTTTATCAGAAAGTCTGTTTTGACAAGTTCCGATTTGTTTGCATTTCTCAGCAGCGGCTGAGCTAAAAGTGCAGTCAGATAATAGTCACCATCCTGCTGATTTTTAAGGTTCTGCACCTCAATCATCTTTTCTTCCACTTCCCGCGTTCTCAGTTTCACTTTTTCTTCCAGAGTTTCTGCATAATCCTGCAACTGAATTCTCGCGGTTCGAATGGAAGTCACCATATTGTTGAATGAATCAGCCAGAAAACCAATTTCATCTCTGACCTTCACGGGAACCTTCACTGTCAGATCTCCGTTATTTACTTTCTCAACCCCGTAAAGAAGGGAATCAAGCGGGTTAATGAGACTTCCTCTGAAGAACAAAGGATATAATGTAATGATTGCAATGACTACAAGAAGAAGAATTGCCTGCTGATTGGCTGCCATTTTATGAACGTGGGTTCTGTAGCTGGTATAGGAAAAACCTATCTCTGTCACTTTGTTCAGATAAGGGTTGTATATGCTGTAAGATACAAAATGACGCTGATCCTCATAACTGTGCATACTTCTTCTGTATGTTCTTGTCTGTGATGGACGGAAATACCGGAAATACTTTGTTACTTCTCTTCTCAGTCCGACATTGTCCAAAAGCATTCCGTTCCAGGAGCATTCTTTCAGATTAGTATATATAGCCTGTTTAAAGAAGGCCAGTTCTGATTTTCCATTCAGATATTTTGTGACTTCCTTGCAAAAGTTATTTATGTCAAGTGCACTGATCCTGTTCTGATTGATATAACCTGCTGAACTTAAGTTTTCAATGAAAGCGATAGTTTTTGCCTTTACAGGCTCATCCGCCTTATTTTCAAACTGCTTCAGGAAATCCAGAATTGCCAGTTTGTAGCCTTCAAAATGAGGAGGAGTTCCTTCCAGATCAATCTTAATGTCTTTCAGGAATTTCCCTTCAGGGATATTGAGTATTGTATCGTAAAGGACAGTGTTCTGAGAATCCATCTTGAAAATTTCCAAATCAAGGTTGTGTGATTTGGAATATTGAACAGGTTCCACTTTTCCGGTGTACATATCCAGTTCCAGTACATACTCTGTATCTTTATAGTAATCTTTGTTCTGTATGATTTTTTCTGCCTGATCCAGATGGATTCCGTCATAGTCAGAATCCTGATCTTTCATCGTAAAGAAGCTGAGGAGCTGCATAATAATGAGCATTGTAACAAGCGTAATGCTCACGATCTTGATCATAAAACTGGTTTTGTCCGTTGTGGAATTTATATAAATAATGGAAATTAGAAAGAACCCAAGAACGAAAGAAAACACGAGCGTCAGAAGGAAAGTGGATCTTTCAAATGCGCCGTCTCGGCTCATTATATTTGTGATGTTTGGAAAGAGGGCTGTGATGAGCATTGAGATCCCCATCAGAATAATGACGCGCCTGTCCCTGCCTTTGGTTATGTACGCTTTCCAGATCATTACAAGCAGGAATGAGATGAAACTGTAAATAGCAATGAATGTCGCCAGAAATCTGCTGACAGGTTCTGCGTCAAAATCCCAGTAGTGGCCGGTAAAATGAAATTTTTTAGGAGCGGGAAAGGTGGAATAGAAAAAGTAACCATTTACAGCAATTGCCACTGCCCACATTATGATGAGGGCATACTTTGAAAGTTTCGGTCTGGTGTCTGAAGGATAATGGAAGAAGAACTGTCCAAGATGAATGATTGCCGGCAGGATAAATCCTCCGGTAAACCATCTGTGAAAAGCGGCATCAGGTGAATAGTACAGAGAGGCATAAAAGTATCCGAAATTGAATAGAAACAGGAAAAATGTTCCTATGCCCAGATGGAGAGTACTTTTGGATTTGTTCGGCAGTGTCAGGAAAAAAAGTGCCAGAAGGAAAGTGAAAATAGTTACCAGCAATGTCCCGAAAGAATAGAAGTTGAAAAACACTTTTGCTGAAAAAAGATCAATAAATCCCATACTGAATAAGCCTCGAGGGAATAGTATATAAGATTAGCAATTAAATGAAATCATTTTTTTTATTTTTTCGGTGAAAGCATAATTAGATCTGTAAAATACTTGCGGAAAAAACGAATTCATACAAAGTAAGCATCCTGTCCGCAATTTTTCGACAGGAAGAATAAATATTAGGAGAGTATATGAGCCAGATAAGAGGACTTATTGATTTAGTACAAGATGCAATCAGCAAGGGAGCAGCAAGCGTAGAGGAAGTTCACAGATCCATTGCAAATCAGCCTTTGGAGCTTCTCAAGCAGATTCAGCCGCTGGAATCTTCCATCCAGGGATTTCAGGATTTTCAGAATCAGACAATAGGCGGAATCTATGAATCCATTCGCAGCATCAACCAGCAGGCCGGTGAAATTGCCAGAGATCTGCTTTCCAAAGTAGAAAAGCCAGAGAACCCTTCGGCTTGATTGTTATTGCTGTTTACCACAATTGAAAACCGTCGAGACAGTCAAGGCAGCGAAGCGGCGAAGCGGTTATTGGGGCACACACTTCAGTGTGCCCTTATGAGGCCATCTCAAGCTGAATAGCCGCCGGGGTTTCTCTTGAAGAGGTGAAGCTGCTGTAAAGTGTATCGAATATGAAAAACAGTTTCTTTTCTTCTTGAACCCGCACTCTGTATTATTTTCCTTGATTTATGAATTCAAGTTATGATGACAGACAGGATCATATTCCTGAAATGCAGACTCCTGAAATAGAGACTTTCAGGAATGTTTACACCGGAAGAAAATATACAATAAATTTCGAAATTCCTGAATTTACAGCAATTTGCCCTAAAACAGGACTTCCTGATTTTGGAACAATACACATCAGTTATATACCCAATGAAAAATGCCTTGAACTGAAGTCATTGAAGGAGTATATTCTTTCCTTCAGAACAATCGGAATCTTTCATGAAAATGTAATCAATAAAATTACAGAAGATATTATCAGGAATGCTTACCCTGTTTTTCTTCGTGTCTATGGGGATTTTAATATCAGGGGCGGGATTAAAACTACGGTAGAAAGGGTGTACGAAAAAGAGTAAGGTCTTGAACTGAGTTTTCTCAAAAATGAACACATAGAGGAGAATCCCTTCTGCTCACACGTATTCTGGTTCAGTTCAATAGGCTTTCGCTGAGACCGAAGTGAGTTTTTCAAAACTGTTTTTAAGATGACGAAAGTCTCATCCGTTTTTTACTGACTCACCTTGCCCAAATACGATACAGTCTCCTGCAGCGTAACATTCTTCCTTATTTTTTATTCTCTTTATATTCTGAAAATCAGTTTGAAGGCAGTTTTTTTATAAATCTCATTGAAGAAGTTTTATTATATTTAAAAATACAGTAACAGCTATAACCCTTCTTTTTTTAAGTGAAGTATTGTTTAGTCTTTATGAGAAAAATTTACAGTTCCTGATTTATGACCAGCCTGAAGTCAGTGCATAAATCTATTACCCAGATTTCTAATTTCGCAGGCGTGGAAGCCGCAGCCCTGTTCCGCCCTTTGGTCTACTGGAAATCCGGGTATTAAGGTATCCTGAAGTTGTGCAGAAATTACTGCGAGATACCCTCGTTTTTTTGTAAGCACGTTGAATGCAAGTGTAAGCCGAAATCAGTTAAACTCTGTTCCTTCTACATCCTTCGCTTCATATTCTTCTTTTCCAGATGAAGTCAGGATAATGTATTTATCACCTTCCTGATAAATGACTCCTTTGATTTTGGTTCCATTTTTGAGTACCAGAATTTCCAGGGCTTTTCCAGTTATCTCTTCGATTCTTTTCAGTATTCTTTCCTCATTCTGTTTTGCTCTTTCTGTCAACGCCGTTTTAGACAGGTTAGGATCATTGAGTTTTGATGATTCTACGGCAATAATTTCTTCATATTCTTTTAGCTTCTTTTCAAAATCAGCAGGTGGAATTGCTGCCACAGAAGGTTTTGCTTCTTTCGCAATTTTCGCAGTTTTTTCCAGAGTTTTTGCTGGGTCTATCTTTGTATCAATATCTGCAACTTTAGCCGAATCGAGGTTTTTCACTGCTTCAGCAAGACCAGTATCCTTCAGAATCTTTTCTGCCTGTTTTATGTCTCCGACCGTACTCTGTCCTTTTTCCAATACGACTTCAGTGTTTGAGACTGAATCCAGAAGAGCAGTTAAATTTTTACTTTTTCTAAGTTCTTCTTCCGAAATGTTTTCAAGTTCTTTGATCCTGATTTTTGCAGCTACTTTTCCTTCATAAACATTTGTCTTTGATTTTCCATCTGCAGTAACTGATGTTTCAAATTTTGTTCCTCGAACACCGACTACATGAGCAGGAGTTTTTACACTGAAGCCATTCTCTGATTTCATTTTCTGGACATTGAAAATAGCTGATCCCGACTGCAGTTCAGCGGAAATGTCTTCTTTACTCCCTACAGTCTTTGACTCAAAGCTGAATTCCGAAAGTTCTTTGACTCTCATTGTAATTTCTGTACCCTTGATCTGCATATCACAAATCGATTTTTTTCCAACTTTGAGAAGATCCTTTGGTTTTATTGTATCACCCAGTTTGACCTTAGCGCCGCCATTCGTAACATCTCCAATTACAAACAGAACCAAACCGGAAGAATCTGCTTTTGGAGCATTCTCAGCAGGCTTTTGTTCGTTTTTTTCCTTACAGGATACGATCAGCGCAAGAATTAAACACACACTGTACAGTTTTTTCATAACACATCCTTTCAAAGCTTCACATATTCTGAATAATATTCAAAGTAAAACTGATACGGAATCACGTCATTTAATGTGAAAATATTCTAGTTTCTTCTATTGAATATATTACCGAGCTGTTTGAAGCAGTTTAATTTCATTTTTCTCTTAATATGGTTTTTTGTAAATTTCTTCTTAATCAAAGAGCCAGAATACTGCATTCACTTTTTGTGCTGGAAAGAAAGAACTGAAAGGTATACCCACCTGTCAATTTTAACTGGGGGTTGATCAGGACAGTGGAACCGTTCTGAGTTTCTTCGGACGCAGTGCAGGTATTTGTAAACCTTCGCACAGAGACGGGTGACTTGCACGAAATACTGACCGTATGATCTCCGTCCAGAAGCTCTACACGAAACGGCTTAGTTTCAAATGAATCATATGTGATTTTAGTAATTGTGCCGACTTTGAGAAGAGTTTCTTCTCCGTATAATCTGTTGTATGGGGCATAACAGTCAATATAAAACTCTGATGCAGCGCATCCCGGACCTGATTTTTTGTCTAGACTCATACAGATTCCTCCGGGTTTGGAAACTGAGAGAAGTCCACTCGTTGCTCCATTTGGAACAGCAGTCCATATTTCCTTGTCTGTGGAATAGTTTACAGGTGCAGCAATTCCGTTGAAAGTAATTATGTTTTCTGAAGGGATGAATGAGAAATTTCTTCCCTTTATAATAACGTTAGTCGCAGAATTTACACCCGTAGCTGTCTGCGATTGAGGTGAACCTTTTCGGGGCTCTATTGTCTGAATAGCAGGCCAATATTGAGGAGAAAGACCCAATACCTGAGAAATCAGACTGTTGTAAGAATTCTTATCATTTTTGCAGAAGAGAAGAGCAGTCAAAACAATCAGGAACTTCAGATTTTTCATCAGGATTTCAATTGTACAGACTTTGCTTCTTTATGGAAGCACATTTTATAACCCTTCAGTGAAAAAGCACGATGAGAAATTATACTGATTACCAAAAGTAATTGCGCTTTTTACATTCGAAAATCTTGATTTTGCCGGCTCACTAAAGTAGAAATACGCAAAGACTTTTGAATATGAGTATAAGCCAGTAAAAATTACGAAAAAATCGATGACTGAAGTAATGAAGTGTAATTTTTCCCGTCACTGCTCCACGCAGTAAAGCTCACGTCCGCCGGCATTGCAGCCAGTTGAATTGAAGCTGATTGAGCCGTTTGTTGTGGAAACACCTTGTGCAAAACGGACATTACCTGCAGTGGAAGTGCCGTCTGAACAGTTTTCTGTGGCATTTTGTGTCCAGTCCGTATTTAAGAAGGTACTCGGAAAAACTGCTGATGAAGTAAAAGAATTTGTAAGATTAAAAGTAAAAATGGCTGAGGCCGTCGTTGTTCCTATGACAGTCACGCCGTCACCTCTCCGGTACTGTGTATTGGGATAAAGAATCCAGTTGAAATTCTCTGAAGCACCGCCTGAACAGTTTGCAGTAGTGCATGCTCGCCTTGTCGTCAATGCTGCCATCGCCTTATATGTACCTCCTCCTCCAGGTTTGTTTCCGTCAGCCATACAGGTGGAATCTGCATTCGCTCCCACCAGGTTCGGTCCAAGGGAACCTGCAGTAGAGAAAATCTTCAGGAAGGCAGAAGGAATAACTGCGAGTGTAATTGCGGCTGATGCACTTCCCGCAGAACCTGAAGCAGTAATTGTGTACTGAGCAGATGTTTTTCTTGCAGTAGGTGTCCCGGTAATTGCACAGGTTGTACTGTTTAATGTCATACCTGTCGGAAGAGCAGGTGAGGATGTGCAGGAAGTGACAGTACCTGAAACAACGGGCGTGATTGCCGTCATCACAGCGTTTTCAGTCGGAGCATAAACACTGGTCGTAAATGAAATTGAAGGGGCAGTTGGAGCAGATGCTGAAAACTCTGAAACAACAGTTACAGTATCTGCAAATACGATTTCTGACAGGTAGGATGTGACACTTACATTCGGAGCTTCGCTGTTCTGTCCGAAATATAGAGTTCCGCCTTCTCTGAAATAGGACTGCACTGCAGGAAGGAAAATTCCTGTCAGCGAATTGTTTCCAAGAGGGGTCTTCGATGGTCCAATTGTGACAGCCGTTCCTGAAGAGTTCACACCGTCAAAAATACCGTCACTGAAATCTTCTGCGAGTGCATCAATAATGCTGTCTATATCTTCAATGCTCAGTGCTGTCCCTTTTTTATGTTTGCTCGCCAGATAGGAAAAACCAGTGAGTATGGAAAGGAATTTCATGGTAACCGGACTCGTAGGATTCTGAAGTTCAATAATGATATCATCAAGTTCTGGATAATCTTTATCACTTACAGATCTTGCTGATGTCGCAGAATCTGCTGTTTTAGATGCAGAGAATCCCTTATTCAATCCAAAGCGGATTACAATTTCCTTGCTTGCCTGAGGGATGAGTTTGCTCAGATCCGCACTGCTCCCAGCCTGTTTTGCTAGAACTTTCAATCTGCTGAAAAGCATTCTGGAAAAAGGAGATACAAGTGTATCTTTTCTGTTTCCTTTGATTTTGCTTTCCTGAATGACTGTCTGCATTTCAAATTTTGAATCAGTTCCCAGTACAACATCCTGAGAGGTTTTTTCGTCAAAAACTGCAGACTTCCCGTTAGGATTCTTCTTTATAATAAGGCATACATTTGAACCTGTTCTGGGATATGCTAGAGAATAGAATCCAGTACTGTCAGTTGTTCCTGAAGTAATGATTGTACTGCTGCAGGTTCCGTCACTGTTCAGCGGTGTGATGTTTACAACTGCATTTTTTACGAGCCCTTTTATTGCAGAGCCCTCGATAGTCACTTTGGATGCTCTAATGGCAAAGACTCCCATATTTTCCTTTGACACACTTGATTTTTCCGGTTTACATCCGAAAAAAAATAATAAAAAAATAACCGTTCTCCACATAAGCTCACCTTTTTTATCTATTTATCCGGCTGTCAGGACTCAGCCAGAATTACACTGGATCTGAGCAAATTGAAATAGCAAATAATTTTTTTGTCATTTTTTCTCTAATTGAAATGAAAGCTTTTCGGCGCAGGCAGAACTTTATCTGATTAGAGTTCTGACAGCAGGATTTATCAAAAAATATTTGAATCAGTAGAAGAAAATTATTGTAAATCAGGCTGGTTTTTCTTTTTTGCTCTGCTTTTCCGAGCAGATGCTTCACTTCTTTTCAGTCGATTCAAGAATGTTTTATTTGGAACCAGCCCTTTTTTTCTTAGGGAAAGTTCCTTTTTTATTCCGTGTACAAAATACATTTCAATTGTTCCTTTGTTTTTGGCAGGTATTTTACCGCGATATTCACATTCAAAGAAATCTTTTACGAGATTATAAGTGTCCACTGAAATATTCACTTTGCCCGGTTCGCCTGAGGATTCCATCCTGCTGGCAGTGTTCACTGTATCTCCCCAGATATCGTAGGCGAATTTTTTCTTGCCCACAACTCCTGCTACTATCGGTCCTGTATGCAGACCTATTCTTATTTCCCAATATGGGAGGCCCTTTTTTTCTTTTTCTGCTTTCAAATCGTTCATATACTTGCATATTTCAAGCGCAGCAAGAACAGATTCCACCGGATTTGTTCTGTTTTCCATTGGTATCCCTCCGGCACACATAAAGGCATCACCGATTGTTTTGATTTTTTCCAGATTGTTCTTTTCAACAATCCCGTCAAAATGACGAAAACATTTATCCAGTTCATCCACCAGATTTTCCGGTGCCATTTTTTCGGCAGCTAAAGTAAATCCTTTAAAATCAGTGAACAGGACAGTGACGACTTCATATTTTTTTGGTGTGACCAGCCCGTTGCCTTTGAGCTCATTCGCAATTTCTGCAGGAAGAATATTGAGCAGAAGCTCATCGGATTTCTTTCTGGATTCTTCAAGGTCTTTGGTCCTTTCCTTGACCCTGACATCCAGAAGATCTCTTTCCTTCTGAAGTTCATCATACGCTTGGGCATTTGCTAAAGAAATTCCGGCGAGTGATGCGTAAGCCCCTAGGAGTTTTTCATCTTCTTCCGTAAAGTGCTCTGCTGTAAGTTTGTTCAGAACCTGAATGACGCCGATGATTTCTGTCTGTGAGTTGTATACAGGCATGCAGAGTATGGACTTTGTCCTGTAACCTGTTCTCTTGTCATTTTCCGGATTGAATCTCGAATCAGAATAGGCATCCTGAATATTCACTGTTTCCCTAGACTGAGCAACATATCCGGCAATCCCTATACCGAAGGGTATTCTGATCTCCTGTTTAGTGCCAATGGCTATCCTTGACCAAAGCTGTTTTTTTTCGTTGTCAATCAGAAACAGTGTCGCTCTGTCTGCGTTCATCACACTTTTTACTGTCTGAATGATAAGGTCAAGAAGAGTGTCCAGACTGATTTCAGCCATAATTGACCTGGCTGAATCGATCAGCAGATTCAGATTTCTGGACTGCCGACTCAGATTTTCCAGTTCTTTGGCGTCCAGATACAGTTTTCCATCAGCTGCTTTGTATATGCCTGGGACGATGTCTGTCTTTCTTTTCCCGTAACCAGGTCCGGATACTATGATTTCTACTGCCTGTTTTTCCACTGTATATCAAAAAATCGGGAGTATGGCTTTTACTGTCAAGAAGGAATGATTTGAAATAAAATATAAGTCTTGTTTATTTTCAAAGAGTTTTTATTTCTTTATATAGAATTAAAAATCAGTGTAAAAGAATCGAAATTCATTCCTTCTCAAAAAAAGCCTGCTGATACCAAAAGCTCACCCTCATACGTTGAAAAATGGGCATACCGCCGGTGAATTGTCAGCAAGTGACCCGCTTAGTTTTTAGATGCTTTCAGCAGACTTGCTCTCATTTTTAAATGAAAGCCTAAATATCAGGTTCTTTTCAGGAGCAGGAAGTTTCGCAGACGGTCTTTGCTGATAAAAAAGATTATAAAATTCTTATCGAAGTGCCTGTTTTGAGTCACTTATGATTATTGAGAACGGCATCAATGTCGTTAAACTTTTGCCGCTTCTGAATATTTTGATGCCGGAAGTTAAATGCCCAAAATACGACTCTGTTTGAATCAGTGAATGCTTAAAATGATTTTTTTCATTTCTTCGCTGATTTCTGGAGCATCCTGACCGATATCAGAAACTCTATACAGAGAAAAGGTATGTTTTCCTGTTACGAATGCAATTCCTACAGAGCAGCCCCTGGCACCCCCGGCATAATGTTTCACTCCATAAATACTTCCGATCTGAATTTTTTCCGATGCAACTCCTTCTCCGCATCCGCCTGAGAGTTCCTTCAATAGTGTTTCCAGGTTCTTCTTTTCTGATCTTTCCAGGAAATATTCTCTCTCAATCAGAGTGCCGCCATCCATCGGTTTTCCAAATCGGTAAATTCTATGTTCATTTTCACCTTCTTCATCAAATGCCGAAATTCCGACAGAACGGATTTTCCATTTTTCGGAGTAAGGAATTGAGACAGCGGTATTGAAGAATTTTACTGATCTCCAGGCGGGAACAGTATTTCTTTCCAGTATCTCAGATATGGAAATGCCTCCGTCTGCGCCTTCATCTTTTGGATTCAAATCCTGTTTTGAAATTTCTTCCCTGCAGGCTTTCTCTTCCTTCTGATTTTTTAAAAACAGAAAGCCGGAAAGGCTGAAGCCGAGTACAGACAGTATTGCCAGAAATTTTGTTGTATTCATAAACACCTGCCTACATTTCTATTTGTCGAAATCATACAATACCTGCAAGGCACTCACAGCAGAAAGAAAAAAATAATGCCTTGCTGAGTGCGGATTGTCTGTCAAATTCGGTAAACTAATTATTTTTGGACTTGCGTAAAAAAACACTCGCAATGAGACAGACCGAATCTATCGTTGGGATTTGGAAAAATCATACTTAATGGAATTTGGGCATGGAAATATCAGATAAGGAAAACATAAGTAAAATACTGAACTCAGTTTTTACAAGAAATCCTGTACGGTATCTTTCGGATGACGGGAAAACTGCACTTTGCGATTTTATCGGCTATGAAAGCTCACTTATCAAAATCAAGGCTCCAAAACCTGATTTGAAGACATCCCAAAGAATCCTGATCAGCACTCAGGGGAAAATATTTATATGCAAATGTGAAGTTGCCTCTAAAGACGATTCTTTTGAACTGCTTCGTCCATTGAGAATAGTGGTTAAAGATGAAGGTGATACTCAGGAAAAAATACAGGCAGTCGAAAACAAAGAAATCAAGAATGTCAGTGTTACAAATATTCTTTCTCAGAATGATGTTACCAAATTTCTGAGCGACGACAAGATTAAGGAAATCATTAAATCCAATTCCAGCAGACTTTCCCATCTGTTTTCAAAGTACAATATTTATCTGAATGAAAGAGCTGATGACAGACTTCGAATGATGCACCATTATGATCAGCCTATTTTTATTCCGAACAGGGACGATAAGCTGTCCGTTCCTGACGGGTTTATTCCTCACTATGAGTATATAAGATCTGCAAAGCCTGATAAAAATGACGGAATGATCGCTGAAATCTGCATTCCGATCAAATACAGACAGTTCAGCACAATCGGTTATGTCCAAGTAATGAATTCTTCAAGACTGGATCTGAATGCATTTAATTTGGTGAGCCTTGTTGCCGCTGCAATCAAAAAGGAAATTTCTCTCTATTCAAATTATGAAGAATCCAAGGAAATCTGCAAGGTTTACGATATTACTCAGACTGACATCAGTTTTTTTCATTCGAACAACAGACATTATTCCAGAATTTTTTATCTTGGTGATATCATTATTTTTGATTTAGTCATATCAAAGAACAGAAGAATTACAATGAGAGGGGTCATCAGGCAGATCAAGGCACTGGATTCGGGCTTTAAGATTTACTGCCAGTATCATAATCTCACTCTCCAGCAGCTTGAACTGATCGAAGGTTATCTGGAAGAGAGTGCTTCTGCAGACTGAAAAAATCAGGTACTGCAATCCGGGCAAGAAACAGATTTTAGTTGCTCAATAATATGTTTTATTTACTTTGAATCCTGTATGTTAAAATCTCTTCCCTTTCTCTCCGAAAAATTCAGAAAGGCAGTGGAAAACTCGGCTAAGGCTGCTTTTCCCCTATTTGGCAAAAACAAGAAAAATGAAGCGGATCAGCTGGCTGTCGATGCAATGCGGTTCAGTCTTTCCAGCCTCGAGTTTGCTGTAAGGATCGTGCTAGGCGAAGGTGAAAAAGATGATGCTCCAATGCTTTACGAAGGCGAGGTCCTCGGAAAAGGTGAAGTTCTTTATGATTTGGCTGTAGACCCTCTGGAATGCACTTCAAATTTTGCGAAAGGCCTTTATAATTCATTGTCGGTTCTGGCTTTTTCTGAAAAAGACGGCATACGGCCAGTTCCAGGAACATATATGGAGCAGTGGATTGCCGGACCTAGAATGAAATCTGCCTTCAAGCCATATTCCCCACTGACGGAGAACATTAATTCCCTGGCTGAAAATCTGGGAAAGTCCAACGATGAATTGAGAATTGTTGTTCAGGACAGACCAAGACATGATAAGCTGATTAAGGAACTTAGAGAGCTTGGGTGCTCAGTCTGTCTGATTGATTCCGGATCCGTGACGGCTGTTCTGGACATTTGTCTGGAGAAAGGTATGTATGATGCCCTGATTGGTACTTTTGGTGCTCCGGAAGGTCTGATTTCAGCGGTGATTGCAAAAATTACTCACTCCGAAATGAAGGGAATTCTTCGCCCTCACGATGAAGCTTTTAAGAAAAGAGCAGAGGACCATGGTTTCAAAGAAGAAAAAGTTCTGGATAAAAATGAATGGGTGCCCGGCGAAAAAATCGGTTTTCTTGCCTCATGTCTCAGTCCAAATCATTTTATGAAAGGACTTAAAGTGGATCATCATATTATTTCCGGTGAAACATTGGTATTGTATGAAAATCACAGCAGTGTAGAGGGATTCTGATGGAGCCTCCTTTTCAAAACGATTATATTTTCGGCAACAGTCTGCTCGAAGCAATTCCGCATCCGGACGGGTTTTTTGGAAGCATTCTTTATGGGCTTTCCGTCGCAGCACATTTTTCCGGCGGCCCCAATTTCTTTACCCTCTTTATGCCTTTCATTCTCTATTTTTACAGTATGAGGTTCGGCTGGAAGCTGATGATTGCCATCTGCTCTACCGGTGTCTTTAACGGATTGGCTAAATTCTATTTTCAGAGTCCGCGTCCGCATCATCTCTCCCAGACTTTTGATCAGTTTCAGTCACAGGTTCATGAAGGTTCATTCGGTCTGCCTTCAGGCCATACGCAGGTCTCAATCGGTGTCTGGCTTCTTGTGTTTTTTGAATTTAAGAACGTATATATCAGATCGTTCGCAGTTTTTATGGCTTTGTTTACTCCTTTCAGCCGGATGTATGCCGGAGTGCATTATCCTGGAGACATTATCGGGGGAGCGCTGCTTGCCGGTCTTACTCTTTTGATCATACATTATATGTTTCTTGATAATCAAGAATTCCCTGATATAAACTCCTGGAAAAATTCAGCTGTTCCTGTCAGATCCAGAATCTTCGGTCTGACTGCTGTCTGTATTGCACCGATTCTGCTTCAGAACCAGAATTTGACTAGAGCTCATATCGAATCACTTGCTCAGATTGTTTCCGGTGCTGGAGCTTTTGCCGGTTTTTTTGCGGGTTATGCAATTCTGAAGCAGAAATTTGAAGAAAATTTTTCCAATGAGATATTTCGTAATGATTATGTAAGGACCGTTCTATGCTTTCTTCCGGCGGCCCTGATTCATTTTGGACTGAGTTATCTTGGGAAAAAATATTTCCACGATGATATGCTGTTCCGGTTTTCCAGATACTGGCTTATAGGTTTTTATTTGAGTTTTATTCCTCCTTATATTGTGTTAAAGTTTAAAAGGCAGTAATGAATTTTTCTTCTTTAGGGAAAATCTTCCGAAAGGAAATGTTCAAATCATCTCTTTTGGTGAGTTTTTCCAAGGCTTTTGCATCATTATCCAATCTTCTGTTTATGATTTATGCAGTAAATATTCTTTCCCGTGCAGAGAACGGACATCTTCAGTTTTACCTCGGTTATGTTCCTCTCCTTCTGGCCGTTGCTGAATTCGGACTGCCGAATGCTATGGTCAAATATCTCTCAGCTGAATCTGAGAACAGTATGGACACTGGAAGTCTGCTTTCTGCCTCCCTCTTTCTCAAGCTGGTATCTCTGTTTATTTTGACACTGATCGGCGCGGTCATGGTTTTTCTGTATGATTTTGATCCGGTGACTGTCTTTATCATTGTATCAGGCGGACTGATTACTTCATTTATCAGCTATTTTGAAAGTATGCTCGTTGCATACAGAGAATATGCTTCTCTTGCTGTCTGGAATCCTGCAGGGAATCTGATGCGTCTCGGTATATTATATTTTTCTAATGTGTCCTATGAAAGATCTTTGAATCATTTGGATGTTCTGAGCATTTACTGTCTGAGTCCCGGGGTTACTCTTTTTCTTTTTTTCATCCTTTTCCGTAAACACGGGATACGATGGACAGGTTCGTTCAAAGGATTTAAAATAAAGATCAAGGAACTTGCACTTTTCAATCTCTGGGCTTTCGCGGCTTCTCTTTTTGCAATAGCATCCGACAGGCTTGAGATATTTTTCCTTAAAAAATATCACACACCGGAAACGGTCGCTGTGTATGGTACTGCACTTCAGCTGTTCAGCGGGTTTTTAATTGTATTTGCAACACTGAATTCACTGATTCTTCCGAGACTTTCCAAGGCTTACGGAACGGAGGATTTTAATAAATTTCTCATCAAGGCAGTTGCGTTCTGCATATTCTGTTCATTTCTTCTCAGTCCAGGTTATTTCCTTGCTGAACCTATTTTGAATTTTTTATTTCAGAATAAATACTCTGACTCCATCCCTGTATTCAAAATCCTGTACCCGAATTATCTTCTGCAAATGGTTTTTGCTCCTCTCGGAATTGCGCTTTTTGCAATGGGAAAACCGAGCTTACTTGCTTTCCTTGCACTGATAAGACTGATCTTTGGTGTCTTTTTCGATGTTCTTCTGATTCCTGAACTTGGTCCTTCCGGTGCGGCCTTTTCCTTTTTATTGGGACAGGTTGTATCCTGGCTTGTGCTTGCCGGATATTTTCTTGCGGCTTTCTGGAAATAATGGAAATTTTTGGAATATTAAATATAACTACAGATTCCTTTTCTGACGGGGGACTGTACCTTGAGGAGAATTCAGCGAGAGAAAAAGCAATTTCTCTCTTTGGGGAGGGAGCTGATATTATTGATATCGGTGCTCAGTCTTCCAATATTAATGCAAAGCCAATAAATTATAATGAAGAAATTGAAAGAATACAGTCCGTTCTTCCATATCTGCAGGATAGAAAAATCAGGACCTCTATTGATACATTTCGCCCTGAAGTGATTGAATTCGCCATTGAGTCAAATGTTGACTATATCAATAATATCAGAGCATTCAGTGACAGCACTTCATTGGAGATTTTAAAAAAATCTGCTCATACACTTCCTGATCTGATTCTGATGTATTCACACAACTCGGGCGAGAAGGCATCTGAGAAATCAACCTTGCACCCCGATAAAGTTATGGATGATATATACCGGTTCCTTGATGTTCACAGAAAAAGACTTATTTCTGCAGGTGTTCCTGAAACTAAGCTGATCTTTGATCCTGGAATGGGAATGTTTCTTGGCCCTGATCCTGAATTGAGTTTTAAGGTTCTGAAGAACATAAGTGAATTTAAAAAAGAGTTTGGAAGGATATTGGTTTCTGTTTCAAGGAAGTCTTTTATAGGAGCGGTTTTGAACATGGTTCCTCCAGAGAAAAGAGAGATTGGCTCACTTGCTTTGGAGATCTATCTTGCGGAATCCAGTGTTGATTTTATTCGGACTCACAACCCTAAAATCCTCAGAGAAGCCTTGACTGTCAGAAGCCGTTTAATCTCAGGATAAATAGAATATAATTATTTAGTACTCAGTCTCTCTACTCCGTCCCAGGTTTCACTGATTCCAAATTCAATTGCTTTACTGCATCGGTCGGTATATTTTTGCGAGGCAATATCTCCAGGATTTACACTTAGAACCGAATTGAAGCATTCCAGCGCTTCGTGAAACTGCTGTATCTGATAGGAAAGGATTCCCTTTTCAAAATCTCTCTTCGTGTCAATATACAGTTTCAGAAGATTTTCTTCCATTCCGTCCAGAATTTCGAAAATGGAAACAACTTCCTTTTTTCCTTTTACCTGCACGTTATCCAGCTGTCTGTAATGATACTTGTCCGGATCAGATAGACCGAAAAATGTTCTTTCACTGATAATTGTGCTTGCACCGTACATTTTGGTCAGTCCTTCAATCCGCGAAGCCAGATTTACTGCATCTGCTATCACAGTGCCGTCCATTCTCTGATTTTCCCCAATCGTTCCCAGCATCAGGTTTCCTGTATGAATCCCTACTCCGATTTTTATCGGTTTATATCCTTTTTTATCTCTTTTCTCATTATATACTCGGATGACCTTATGCATTTCGACACAGGCTTGAATGGAATCTTCCGGTGTGTATGGGAACAGGGCCATAATTGCATCTCCAATGTATTTATCAATGAACCCTTTGTTTTTTCTGATTACTGGTCCCACTCTTTCCAGATAGGCATTCAGAAAGTCAAAGTTTTCTTTCGGCGTCATTGTCTCAGAAAGGTTTGTAAATGACCGAATATCTGAAAACAGAACCGTCATCTCAGTCTGTATCTGATCTCCCAGTTTTATTTCCAGGATGGATTCTTTTTTGAGAAACTTCAGAAATTCCTGTGGCACAAATCGACTGTAAGCATCCATATAATCGTTTTTCAGTTTGTCAGATTTTTGAATCCTTTCAGTCATATCGTTGAATGCAGTTGCCAGTGAACCGATTTCATCTCTCACGGGCAGAAATATTCTGTGCTGGTAGTCGCCGTCACCGATAATTTTTGCTCCTTCAGTAAGTCGGCTTATAGGTTTGGTGATTGCCACTGAAGTGAGCACCGAAACCATTCCTACAAGAATGAATATTCCTATGGAAAGATATATGATAAAATTTCTAATATTGGCTACAGGCGCATAAAGGATTTTCTGGTCAAATTCTATTACAGCAAATCCAATCCGGAGCGGATGCGATTCATCCAGATACACAGGGAAGCTGAATCTCAGTATTTCAGAATTCTGCATTTCATAACTGTCGGAAGAGGGACTGCTGACGGATTCAAAAAACTTCAGTTCTTCCGGAGAAATCTGCTGACCCGTACGTCTGTTATGCATATCTACTACGAATCTCCCATATACATTTATAATATAGGCATTTATCAGTCCTGTGATTTCGGACTCCTTCAGTTTAGAGATGACAGACTGTGTTCCGTCATATGTATTGTCCAGGAAAAGTTCTTCTCGTGCGATATTTGATATGTTCTGAGCAAGGTTTCTGCACACATCATTCGTTTTTTCAAGGATGATTTTCTGACTCTGCTTCAGAGAAAAATAGGAAAGCGGCAGAACACTTAAAAGTGCAACACCTCCTATGACTAGAGTAAGCTTAAACTGGAGTTTCATTGGGTATCCTCAAGATATGAAAGTTTGTCCTGAATGCCGAAAAGGAACGGAAGAAACCTTTTTTAATGACAGTACCTGCCTGAAACGGTTCTGAAATTCTTATCCGATTCAGTGGATTAATGAAATTTTTTATATTATAGCTATGCATACATATCCGGGATCATTTCTTTTTTAATAATGAGCATTTTTCTCCCGTACTGCTGCTGCAGCTGGAAAGTCTTGACATAGCATTCTTTTTTATCAGTGACAGTCTCTGATATTCCTGAATTTTTTTATCCTCTGGAACGAGCAGGAGCAGATCGGAAAAAATATCAAATGATTTAGAGTAGTCTCTTTTATTGTAAAGTGTAATCCCGGTTTTGAAATAATCCTCCAGTTTTCTCATTTCCCTCTGCCGTATTGCGGAAAGTTCATTCTGTGCTTCTCTGTTTGAGGGAAGAATCGCCAGTGCTTCCTTGTAACGTCGGATGGCTGGGAAGGGAAAACCGGCAGAGTCCTTCTGTTTTGCATCCATTCGAATATCTCCCGATTCATTTTTGAGTGAATTTTCTATTCCATCCTTTGCAGGAAGATACTCGGGATTCAGATCAAGTATTTTTTTATAATTAACTCTTGCTCCTCTGTAATCTTTAGTCTTCTGAAGTTTTTCTGCCTTGTTCCATAAGATGTCAATTTCCGCCTTTGCTGAAATATTGACAGTCTCCGAAAGGTAGTACCTTGCAGTTCCATTTTTAGGATCCTTTTTCAGAATGGACTGGAAAATATTTTTTGCAGATTTGTACATTTTTTTATAGTATAAATCTATTCCAAAGGAAAGGATTCTGTCTGTCTTCAGCTTGATTTTCAGAGAGTCGGGTATTGTCACTCCTGATTCCTGTGAATAGTTTTCATTCAGATACAGGAACGGCTGTTCCGGTTGAAGAACCGGACCCATTTCGCATTCAGTCTTTCCTTCTGTAATCTGATTTGCCATCTGACCCGCCTGGACTCCCTGATTTGAAAAGTCCGGAACGAGTGCAAATGTCGCTCCAAGTTCAACCAGT
This sequence comes from Leptospiraceae bacterium, assembly GCA_035345895.1. Taxonomy (GTDB): domain Bacteria; phylum Spirochaetota; class Leptospiria; order Leptospirales; family Leptospiraceae; genus DAORDI01. The sequence goes on along the minus strand of DAORDI010000006.1, from coordinate 20,829 downwards.
GCAGGATATAAAGTCATTAAAATTATTCCGTTCTTTCTGCAGAAATCGGAGACATATTCAAAACTTTCCTGATCGTAAAGTCTGTCGGATGACATATAAAATGCATCAAACTTTCCCAGATTGTCGTTGAGTATTCTTTTCAGTTCATCCTTTGATGCAGCCTTGAATCTTCTGAACAGAACCCCTTTCCAGATATCCTCATATTCTCCCGCGCCTGTCAGAATTTCACCTTCATCAGTGCTGTATACTGTCAGAACTCTTCTTGCAGAAGGCTTCAATTCTCTTAAAGTGCTGAAGTATTCAGAGAATGAAACATCTTTTTCATAGCCGCAGAATTTTCCCTGTTCAGGCTTCATCAGTTTAGGTGCATCAATCATCAGAAACAGAGTAGGCTTATCCTTGATGTATTCTCTTGCAGTTCTTCCTGCATCATTTCCGATAGTGATGATGAGCGGAATTTCTTCGGATCTGAACTGTGAATAAAAATCCTTCAAGTCAGGATACTCCTCTCTGACAGAATTCATATAGTAAATTGAGTTTTTATGCCTGAAGGAATACTGAAAGCCCGCAAGTGCCTGAAGATAGATCGGATTGCTGGAGGATACAATGATCGGAACGGAAATGTCCCGGTTATCATCCGCAATTAAAGGACTGCAATATATAAAGGATAATGTAAAAAAATATATAATTTTTTGAAAAGATCTGAAAGTCAGCATTAAAAATTGTACCCCAAAGATATCCAGATGTTTCTCTTTTCAAGAGGATGCAGGGTCGGTGCGGATCCAAGGCCACCTGTGCCCCCAATGACTCCTGGATCAAAAAAAAGATCATTGGACAGGTTTACCGCGAGAATATTCAGATAAGCTCCCTCTTTAATAAAATCCTCCCATCGAAAATTAAGTTTTCCCATTATGTAACCAGGAGCTGTTTTGACAGGATTCGTGACTATTGTTCTCCTGATGTCGACGTAATTGATTCCCGCATAAATGCTGATTTTTTTCCAAAAACTGTATACAGCACCAAGATAAAACTTATGTGGAGCAATATGAGGAATCGGTCCTGATGAAGGTATATTCTGTATTTTATATGCATTCAAAATATCTGAAAATATGTCGTCTCCAGGTCTTCCGAATGAAGAAGGTGAGGATGTCAGTGATCTTGAAAGATCAAGATATCGGCCTTTGCTGTAAGTGTAATTTGCATTCAGGGAAAATTTTTCGGTAATGCTGAGATTGGCTTCAATTTCTGTTCCGAATATTTCTGCCTTTCCCACGTTCTGGTTCTGCTGCCAGGTGCTTGTATTCCCCGGAATCGGTTCCAGTGTTCTGACGGTGGAAATCAGATTTGTGACCCTGTTGTAGTAACTCTGTGCAGACAAATACAGTTTATTCCATCTGTAGGCTATTCCGAATTCGACAGAGCGCAGATATTCCGGTCTGAGATTCAGATTTTCCTTGCGTGTGGACGTTCTGTTCAGAAATTCAAAACTGCTAGGCTCACGGAATCCTGTCCCTAAAAGGAGCTTCAAAGTCAGGTTTTGGGTGGGTTTGTAAATCCCGCTGATGCGAGGAGTCTGTGATCTGCCGAATATTGAATTATAATCCACTCTGTATCCTGCCGAAAAAATCCAGTAGTCGGAAGGTTTATATGTGTGCTGATAAAATGCGCCGAATCCGTTGATTCTGACTCTGTTTGGGAGATTGTTTATATCCTGAGCAAGAGTGTTTATATTGGCTGTATTTGCAGAAGCGGCAGAATAGTTGACTATTGATGAATTGCTCAAAGTGGAAAATTCAGGCACATCCGACTGTTTTGCCACTGCGCCTAGAACAGAGGAATGTTTTGTATTTATATTATATTGCAGTTTTTCTTCCAGCTGGTACGAGTGGTCAGGTCTGGATGTGACAGAAGTAGAAACATTTCCAGCATAGTTGTAATAGCTGTCTGTTGTTTTCCTAATGGTATTGTCCTGGAAACTGGAACCGAGAATCTCAGTATTTCTCACAGTCAGTTCTGAATCCAGTATGAGGTTGTCCGAAAGATTTCCAGTATGTCCGATCATAATGCTGTTGTTTTTAAAATTGTACTGGCCGCCTCTAGTTCCTCTGGGAGAAGCATTTCCCAGCAGTATACCTGCCCGTCTTGCATTGTTCCTTCCGTCAAAGAGAGCAGTTTCCAGTCCTCTTTCATTCAGATCATATCTGTTTGTTCCGTTTGTAAATGTGCCGAAACCGTTCAGGTACTGCCAGTTGACTGTCTGAAATCTAAAATTTCCAAAGGTAAATTTCGCTGATATATTGTAAGTATCCACATTTGCAGAGTTGAATCCCGGCGACCAGGTGTAACCAACCCCTTTCGCGGAACTGCAGACTCCTCCGCAGGCTTTGTTTTCAAGGTAATTATTTACATCGTTCGGATTTGCATAATTTGCTCCGGAAGGATTCACTGTCTGTCTTTCCAGCCGCTGGATTCCTCCGAAATCGGGACCCTGTGTCTGAAAATACTGGCCCCCTATGCTGTATCCCATATCCATTGACTGACTTTTTCCTCTGAATGAAAAATTCATACCTGCTCCCGGTCTTCTGAAACTGCTTTCATATCCTCCATATACTGCCTCAATATGACTGCCTGCAGAGTTGATGCCGTCCCTCGTAATAATGTTTATGATACCGTTGAATGCGTTTGCTCCGTAGAGGCTTGACGCCGGACCCGAAACAATCTCAATTCTTTCAATATTGCTCAGCGGGAAATGAAGTGTTCCGCTCAGAGGACCGATTCCTGAAATATTATTATCAGATACACCGTCTACATAAACTAATGATCTTGTATTTTCACCGACCAGTCCTCTCTGATGAACAAGCTCGGGATAGACTCCGTAAGTATGCTGAAAATCGAATCCAGGGACATCTTTCAGGGCGTCTATCAAAGTTCTGTATCCTCTTTCTTCGATCTGCTTTCTTGTAATTACATAAACTGCAGCCGGAGCGTCTTTTATCTTTGATTTGGTTCTCGTTGCAGTTACAACTATCTGTTCTTCCAAAAGCAGAAATACACTTTTTGAAGCGTCTGTCTTGTCTATCTTATGCTTTTGAAATTCAGGAGATTTTCCGATTTTTTCCTTTGTGAGATGCTCTATGATGTTTTCATCCTGCTTCTTTCGTCCAGGATTCAGTTTCAGAGTAATCTCCAGCTTTTTGGAAAATTCGGCTGCTCTTTCCGAATCCGGGATGTTAAATTCATTTTTGTCCAGTTCAGCCTCAATTTCCTTGATGAGATCATATTTAGTGGAAACAGAAACAGCATCTATAATCTCTCCTGTCTTTGGATTGTAAATCTGGGCAAAAATGTTCGGAGGGAAATTTTTTTCACGGGTGTAGAAAATATTGATATAGACAGAATACCCGGCATCATCTGAGTATTCTGCTGCTTCTCTGTCCGTGAATTCTGCTGAGTACTGGCTGGAAAGATTTTTTCCAAGGGATTTCCGCAACGTTTCTTCGAGGGCGGTATCCTTTTCAGAATCAAATGGTCTGGGGTTCCTTATGATCAGCCGGTTCTGGGCAGACAGGTCAAGGGAACCTGTAACCAAAAGAAGGAAAATGATCAGAACTGATTTTATAAAAGGATTTATGAAATGACAGATTCTTGAAAGCATATTCGCTGAGTAAGATAAGTTAAGGTATTACCGATTTTTTTAAATCCCGGTCAGTCCAGTTTTTCATTATAACACAAATTGACAAGAGACTTTTCTGTCTGCACTGGAAGTCTTTTTGCATCTGTAGGCCGGTGAAACTGCACAACGCCATTACCTGTAAAGATGTCTCCCGCGCGAAGCAAGGTGTAAAATCTGTTGAATAAATTATAGATAAGTTTGATTATAAAGGAGAATTTCAGCAGAGATTGGATAATCCAGCGTTCTGTCTCCGATGTATCTTCTCGAAAAAACTGATTGCTTTTTTATTTGATACAATTATATTTTCACCCGAAGTGTGCCTGAAAAGCTGCGGGAGGGAAGTTTGATGAAAGTGCCTGAAAGTCAAAAACTTGCGGAAGCCGTTTCTGCGGGAGATTTAAAAATGACCGCTGCCCTGATCAAAGAGGGGGTCTTGGCTGATTGGAAGAATTCAGAAGGATGTGATGCTTTATATATGGCCTGCACATTCAATTCTGCTGCGTATGAAGCTGTGTCTCAGACAGATATTTACGAGATTACAAAACTTCTGCTTGCCGCAGGCATTAATCCAGATTCCCGATACAGATTTCTGGGCGATATGCCCGCCGTCGTCATAGCTGGAATGAATGGAAACTCTGGATCAGTAAAAGCATTGATTGAGGCAGGTGTTGATATCAATACTTCGGATGAACCTGGATTTACTGCACTCCACAGAGCTGCAATGAACGGCTGGTATGAGACAGTTCAGTTGCTGATTGAATCCGGTGCTGACCGAAATTTAAAAAATTTTTATAAGGAAACAGCATTGGATCTGGCGAAAAATTCAGAAAGAGAGGATTCGGGTGCCACACTGAAAGGGAAAGATTTCAGCAAGACGCTGAAAATGCTGAGCTGACATAAAGTTCCTGCAAATTGCCCGTGCACAATGAATATGACAATTATCAGTATTCTCAAACGATTATGGGAATATGTTTTAGTTGCAAAATCAAATATAAGAGATACAGTTAAGTTAAAGACTGATTATCGAAAGGTGTATTTTTAGTTTCAGACAATTTCAGGAATTCTATGGAATTTATTGATTACTGATATAATCTTGTACCTGATGATTCGGTGAAAAGCTCTGATAGACAGAGAACTTATAAAACGAGGGACAGCTTATGCACAAGAACATACCACCCATTCAAAAGTATATGAGTACAGGAATTCAGACAATTCAATCCAGCAAATCCGTAGCTGAGGCGCATAAGGTTATGGCACAGAACGGGATCAGACATCTGCCCGTAATGAAAGGTGAAGAGTTTGTCGGGATTATTTCTGACAGAGATATCAGACTTCTGGAATCCTTTCAGGGAGTTGATCCCGAAAAGGCACTTGTTCAGGATATAGTACATAAGGACACATATTCAGTGGGTCCAGATGCACCCCTTGATGAAGTTGTACGGGAAATGGGCACTCATAAATATGGATCGACAGTTGTTATGCAGAACGGCAAGGTAGTAGGTATCTTTACTACAGTGGATGCAATGAAAGCATTCGCAGAGACTCTTGAAATTCTGCTTAAAAAGTAGCATTGATGAGTTTTAAATAATATAACTCAAATCCGGAAAAATACGGAAGAGTTTTTCAAAACCGCTCGCCTTGAACAGGTGAGCGACTCCGGAGTGAACAGATGTCAGGTTCAGCAGTTTTCCGTTTTTATTCAGAAACATCGCCTGTCTTGCCAGAACACCCAGACCGCTTGAATCAATAAATTCCACCAATGTCATATCCAGGATCCAGTCAAGCTTTCCTGATTCGTTTCCTTGTTTGAAAATACTGTCCAATTCAGTCACTTTATAAAGATCAAGCTGACTGAGATTTGCGAAGGTCACCAATGTATAATTTTTGTAGTTGGATGTCTTTATCTCGAAATCTGTATTTTCCATCTAATCCTCTAAAACGGTATAAAATTGATATAGCATTGGGTCTGCCCCTGTTTTAGAATGCTGACAAGGGAGGGTTCGCTGCCCTGCTTTTTAGAAACTTATCTTTCCGATAAACACTTAACTGAGGTCCCGTATCAGCAAATTATCAATCAAATTTATTATTTAAATTTTTGGGAGGATAACGTCCATCAATAAACGAAGAATAGAAATTTCTTTTTAAGTCTGATTTTTCACAGTGCCGTTTCGGAAGAAAGGAGACTGAACAGGATTTCTTTGAAAAGCTGAGTCTTGTTTAATTGAACTTGCGATTATATAATGCAAATATCATTTAGGTTTCTATGTTTTTCAGCATAATCCAGTCCATAACCGACAACGAACTCATTTCCAATCTCAAACCCGACATAATCAATCTGAGTCTTTGGTTTTGCAGCATCCTTTTTCAGAAGAAGTGAGCATACTCGAATGGATACTGGGTTCCTCGTGTACAGAGAATTCACTATTGTATCCAGAGTCATCCCGGTATCTATGATATCCTCCACTAGAAGAACATGTTTCCCTATCAGGCTTAAAGCGGACGGGAATGCAAGTTTCACATCTCCTGAAGAGGTTTTCTCCTTTCCGTATGAGGATGCACGTATGAATTCTGTCTCGAGCTCCAGCTCAATTTCCCGGATGAGATCTGCAAAGAAAATGATGCTTCCCTTTAGGGTGCAAAGGACTATCAGTGATTTATTCTGGTAATCAGAAGTAATTCTTTTTCCGAGTTCTTTTACTCTTTCAGATATTTTCTCTTTCGAAATTATTATCTGCATACACAGCCTCGTTAGGTTTTTGTTTTTGGCGGGATCCAAAAGAAATTGATTTTTCCGTTTGGCTGTTCTGCTACGTATTTCCATTCATCACGTTCAAAGGAAAGTGAGAGCAGTGATGATGTGGAATACTTCTGGAACAGGTTCTGCTTAGCTCCGCCGATCAGAATATTTGCTACGGCTTCCAGTTCAGGATTATGTCCCAAAAATAGAACTGACTTAATATCATTGTTTAGATTTTTTATGATTTCCAGATATTGCGACGGATTGCAGTCGTAAAGTTCAGGTGTAATTGAAAAATTACTCAGAAGTTCCTTTCTTCTGTTCAGTATTTTGAAAGTTTCCACAGCCCTTCTTGCATCTGAAATGAATGCTTTTTCCGGATATATTCCGTACAGTTTCAGAACCTTACGAAGAGAATTCGCATTTTTTATTCCGCGAAGAGAAAGGCCTCTGTTATGATCTCTGTCGAAAGGAGTATCCCAATCCGATTTGGAATGACGGACCAAAAAAATCTGCTTCATGACCTAATGATAAATTGCCCTGAAAAAAATCCCTTGCTTTTTTATTATTCTATCAAATCTTTTACTGAGAGAGTCAATATGGACGAAATTCTTAAACTAGCTCAGTCATTTTACATTCCTAGAGAAATTCCGGTTTTCCTTTTAAAACGATTGTTGAATGCAATATATAAAATTGAAATAACTGGCGAAGAAAATATCCCAAAACAAGGCGGGGCTGTTTTAGTCTGTAATCACACGGATGCTTTAGATCCTCCAATACAAGGAGTATTTCTGCCTAGAAAAATAGTATTCCTTGCTAAAAATGAACTGTTTTCTCCGCAGGAGGAGATTTTGAAGCTCTTGTCCCAGGAAAATTCTCCTTTAAACTCGCCAGCCCTCAGTTTCTTGAAAGCAGCGATAGAAGACGCACTGAATACAGCAGCGGATTTATATTCAGGACAGCTGAAACACTGGGGCGGTATGCCGGTTGTCAGAAACTACCATGGCAATGATGCAAAGGCAGCAGTAGCCTATTACGATGAACTTGAAGAGTACATTGCAAATATTCTCCGTTCAGGTGAAATAGTGTCTATTTTTCCGGAAGGAACAAGAACAACTACAGGAGTGATGGGACCCTTTAAGGCCCTTGCAGCAAAACTTGCAATCAGAGCAAATGTTCCGATCATTCCCAGCGGCATCAGCGGTGCTTGGAATATGTCTTCTCCGCAGGCGTTTCTGTCCGGGGCTGCATTTAAAACTAAAATTGTTTATAATATTGGAAATCCAATTACTCCGGATCAGTTTCCCCGCGACAATGAAAAGAAATCAGCTAAAATGCTGAATGAGGAAATTGAAAAAAGAGTATACTATCTTACAACGCATTGGGAGCGAAGAGGCAGATCAAGAAGATTCGCTACAGTACTGTAAACTTACTGAGAATGGCAGGTCTGAATAAAATCGTCCTGCTTTTTTCTGTCTTATCCACATCAGTTCATTCTTTTTCAGACTACTCTTACGGTGTAAACTTTCAAGTTATTCGAAGTCCGCTCCTGCCACTTGACAATCCTGCTCTTGAAAAAGGGAAAATTTCAGGACGGGCAACAATACGTTATATGAATGTATGGTCACGGCAGAAAAACTATTTTATGATTGATGGAGAAGAGGCACAGGCTGAAGCCACCGTCAGATATGCAATTACAGACAAATGGAGTTTTGGTGGAGCTTTTTCCTATTTCAGCCAGGGGGGAGGAACTTTTGATTCTTCCATTGAAACCTTTCATTCAGCTACCGGCGTGACTCAGGGCGGCAGACGTCAGTATCCAAGAAACAGAATAAATGTAAGCTATGAACCGTTTGGCAAGTATTATGGACTGATAGACGATGATCCGATTAAAACCTTTTTCAGGGATAATGACTATAGAAAGTATCCTAGAGATTCCAGTGATCCGCCTACCTCTGCTGAAGCAATTGCAGCTTCTAAATACAGAGACTTTATCTATTTTAATACACCCTTTGCACAGACAAAAAATTATCCGACAGAAGTCATTGCACTGAGCGCACAGGACAGGATGGGGAAGGGGAATCCCAGATTTTTTTCGGAGGCAGACGTTTATAAGGGCAATCTGATTGACAGAGTCAGGATCGGAATGCAGGTGAAATTTCCGGTTCATAACAGTTATATGATGGCAAGTCCTGGAACTGACTCTGCACTCTTTGTAACTCTGGAAAAAAGACTTTCCGAGAGGTCAAAAGTAAAAGGGGCAGTGTCCCATAACTGGTTCGGATCAAAGCAGTTCTATTCATTCGAACTCCCAAAAACTCGCTGGATTTTCAGATCATCCTATACATTCAGTTTTACAGAGACCTCTAATTTTTTTATCGAGTATGTAGCCACTGAAGCACCGTTCAGAAGTTTCGGAAAGCTAGGCAAGCCGGTGCATCAGCTTGGGTTCGGTTATCAAAAATACTTTGAATCCGGAATATTGACGGCAGGATTTGCTGAGGACATAATCAACTTTGCGGCATCGCCCGATATCGGAATTTTCGCTTCCTTCGAAGGAAAATACTGATTGGCAGGCGGTGTCGGCAGTAAGGCTGCAATTTGGATATTTTATAATGAAAAAAATTCTACACTCTGATATTGAAAGACTTCTTGTATTTTTCTTATTTTCTTTTTTTATCATATTCTGTTCAGAGAAAACCCGTGAAGCCAAGAGAACCCAGCTTTTTCCCGAATTGAGAGAAAAATATCCAATCTGGGGAATCGATGTATCACATTACCAAGGGAAGATAGACTGGAAAAAAACCAAGGGCTCCGGTCTTCGATTTGCCTATATAAAAGCGACAGAAGGAACTGATTTTGTGGACAGCCGATTTGAGCGAAACTGGAAAGACGCTAAAAGACTTGGCGTTCCTCGAGGTGCTTATCATTTCTACAGGCTCTGCAAGGATGCTAAAAAGCAGGCAGCAAATTTTATCAGGACTGTTCCTGCCGAGTTTTCATCACTGCCTCCAGTGATTGATCTGGAACTCCATAAAAACTGCTCAAAGCCTCCAAACCGAGATGCGTTTCTTAGAGACTTGAAAAAATTTTCAAAACTGCTTGAAAAGGAATATGAGAAAAAACCTATTCTCTACGTAATCTGGGATTTTTACGAAAAGTATCTGATTGGAGAGGTGAATGATTTTTCGCTTTGGATCAGCGACCCCTGGGGTCACGAAGAGCCCGTGCTCCCTGAGGTCAGAAAATGGACTCTCTGGCAGTACGATTATAAGGGCAGACTGAAGGGGATTTCGGGAGATGTTGATTTGAATTTTTTTAACGGAGACGAAGAACAGTTTCAGAAATTTCTTCACAGCAGATGAAAAGACTTGCATTCATATCACCCATATTTCACCCTCAGGCCTTCGGAGGATCAGAGAGACTTGCACTTGAGATAGCCACCCTTCTTTCAAAGGAATTTGAAATTCATATCTATACCAGCTGTGCAAGAAACTACCTCAGCTGGAGGAATGAATTCTCTGCTGGAACGGAAATGTTCGGATCTATGTTCATTCATCGATTTCCGACAGAAGAAGAAAGAGACATCGGAAAGTTCAATTCCTATTATTCAAAAATACTGAGAAAGTTCCCTAATGTATCTGAGAAGGAGTATTCTAAATGGCTCGAACTTCAGGGACCGAATACTCCCTCACTGATCAGCCGTCTGACAGCAGACGAGGAAAATTTTGACTGCGCAGTTTTCTTTTCCTATCTGTATTATCCTGTTTTAAAGACAATACCTCTCTTTAAAGGGAAGGCTGTTTTTTGTCCTGCTGTCCACGATGAACCGCCTATTTATTTTCCTATGTATCAGGAAACCTTTACAGACGATTTGGTTTATTCCTTTCATACCCCGGAGGAGAAACTCCTTTTCAGTAAAATTTTCGGTTATGTTCCTTCAAAAAGTTTTATTTCAGGAATGAATGTTGTTCTCCCCCAGCCGGATAAAAAACCCGGTACTATATTAGATTTTCCTTATATACTTTATGTTGGCAGAGTGGAGAGAGGAAAGAATGTTCACAGGCTTATCGATTTTTTTCTGGAATGGAAAAAAATGAGCACACATCCCCATAAGCTCGTGATCGTAGGAGGAGGGGAGCAGCTGGAAAAAAATGAAATAATTATTCAGACAGGATATGTAGATGAGCAGCTGAAATATTCTTTTCTTAAGAACTGCTCCGTTTTCATCAATCCCTCTCCCAATGAAAGTTTTTCAATTTCGCTGATGGAAGCCTGGCTTTCAGAAAGGCCGGTTCTGGTGAATGGGGAGTCAGATGTACTGCGGGCTCACTGCATTCGGAGCAATGGAGGACTCTATTATTCTGACTCAGAAAGTTTTATTTCTATGCTGAATTTTCTGGTGAACAGTCCTGACAAGTCTGAAAGGATGGGACGCAATGGAAAGGATTACGTTTCGAAGAATTACTCATCTGAAAGAATCCGTCAGATCTGGATCAGGGCTTTGAGTGAATTTGTTTTTGAATCAGAGCTGAACATTTAAGACAGAGGACACAACACTGAATACTGCCGGAAGTCTGCCGACACATTCACCTTCAATTTCCAGATGAACTGATTCTCTGCTGTCCGCCTCAATTTTCTTTGCCTTGCCGGTACTGACTCCAGGCATTCCTGAATAGTTGCCGGTATATAACCTGTTTAAATGAAGAAGTGAACTCATCGCATTCATATCCTCTACAATCAGATAATCCATGAACCCATCATCAATTTTTGCATCGGGAGCAAGGAGCATACTTCCTCCTGCATACTTTCCGTTGGCAGCAGCAAAGAGTCTTATGTTCCCTTCCGTTTCCTGCCCGTCATCAATTTTCCATACAACATTCTTATTCTTATATTCTGCCAAGGCACTTAAGCTTTCATAAAAGAAAACACCCGTTCCGCCGAGAAGCATTCCAAGTTTTGAATCATTTACTTTTTTGCAGACATCTCCGCTTATTCCGAAACTGCTCATATTGATGCTGTATCGGTTATTGATCATTCCTTCATGGGCAATGTATCTCACATTTATAAGATCCATTTTTTTTATTCTGCCGTGCAGAAGTTTTGCAATTGATCCTTCCAGATCAGACGGTGTTTCCACTGTCTTCCTGAAATCGTTTACCCTTCCCGTCATGATGAAGCCTAGGACTGCATCAGGATTTATCAGTTTTTCTTCTTCAAAGAATCCGTTCACCACCTCGTTCAGTGTTCCGTCTCCTCCGACAGATACTACTCGTTCAAACCCAAGATCAAGAGCCTGCCTAGTCAGTCGAATTCCATCTCCCCTTTTCGCTGTATAAACTTTATCAGCAGTGACTGAGTGATCGTGAAGTTCTTTTTCGATTTTTGGCCAAAGGTTTTCTGTCTTGCCGTCCCCTGCTTCCGGGTTAATGATGAATCTTGTTTTCATAGTGTTTCCTGATTAAATGCCTGCTCTACAAATTTGACAGGCTTTTGCGGATATTCAAGCAAGTTTTTTGGTGGGTTCAGATGTGAGAGTAAAGGGGTCTGAAAAGAATATTTACAAAATTCATCTAATATGAAAATTTTCTTAAAAATCCAGCTCTAATATTGTGTGGATAATGCGGATTGTCTGATATACTGTTGTGTAAAGGGTTGCTGTTGATTCAGAGATATTTCAGTCTTGGAAATCAGCGGCATTCAAGGTAAACGACTATTTTAAAGAATGCAACTGTTTTTAAAACCCTGATCGCAGCCTTTACAAGACTGCTGAAACGTGAGTCGGTTCTGAATGAATTTGTTTTTCAGGAGATGACTAGGATTAATTTCAGACGGCTTTATTATATTTCCATCATTGCCGTTCCCGTTCATCTTCTCCATATCATTTTCTTTTCCATCCGGGCCAATTCGGAAACCCAGCAGATTGAAAAATGGAGAATCGGAATACTGACCGTTCACTCTGTCCAGATGACAGTGATGTCTGCCTTATTCCTGATGTTTCATTCTTTGAAAAAGAGAGAGCTTCCGCTTCGCCTGCTTGGATTCATTGAAGCCTTTGTATTTTTAATATTTCTTCTGACCGCAGTTACCTTGGTTTCGATTGATCAGTTGGTGACAACAAACATCACTCCTTATTTAGTTCTATGCACTGTCGTCGGTGTCGTTCTTTTGATGAGGCCAGTTCAGTCTTTTATTCTGTATATTGCATCATACTTTTCTTTTTATTTTGGCATAGGCTTTTATCAGACCGATTCTGTAATCCTCCTGACAAATCGTGTGAATGGAATTTCGATTACAGCAGTCGGCATTTGCATATCTGTATTGCTTTGGATTTCCAACAGGAAAAATCTTCTTCAGAATCGCAAAATTCTCCGGCAGAGAAAAGAACTCACAAAAAAGAATGCTGAGCTGAAGGCTGTAAATGCTGAACTGGAAAAACTGAGCATTATTGATGAACTGACTCTCATCTATAACAGAAGATATTTTAATCGGGTGCTTCTGAAAGAAATCAGTCGGCATTATCGGTCAAAGCGTCCTATATCTCTTCTGATCTGCGACATTGATTTCTTTAAGAACTACAATGATTCGCTTGGTCATATATCGGGAGATCATTGTCTGAGAATATTCGGCGAAGTACTGAAAGAATCTCTTTTTCGTCCCTTTGATATCTGTGCAAGATATGGAGGAGAAGAATTTGCTGTCATACTTCCGGAAACGGATGAAATAGGTGCTCAGAATATTGCAGAGAGAATTCTTTATAATTTGCGGGAGAGGAAGATTCTTCATCCCTCTTCCCTGATCTCGTCTTATGTTACAGCAAGCATCGGGGCAGTCACTCTCGTTCCCGAAACTGAAACGAATGATTTTGAACTCGTCAATAAGGCTGATCTTGCTCTTTACAGAAGCAAGACGGAAGGAAGAAACAGAATATGCAGATTCGAATGAAATCGGTTGAGTAATCAGTCTCTGTTATCCGATTATAAAGCAGAGGAACTTGTATGAACAAAAAGCTTTCATCTCAGGATAAGAATCTCAAAAGGCAGAATTCACCAATAGATAAAAAAAGACGGACTATCGGTCAGGGATTGGTTCTGGGAATTTTCGAATCTAAGAAAATTAAGATAGAAGGTTTGGAGATATCAAAGAGGGCTTTTGATAAACTCGTCGAATTTGCACAGCAGAACCACCCGCAGCTGACGATTGAGCAGGTAGTTGCGAAACTGATTGAGGAAAAGTTTTTAGGAAAGTCCGAAAAGTGAGAAATGAGACTTAAACGGAATTCTGTCTCTTTATGTTTCACGTGAAACACTTTTTTATCTGCTGATCAAATTTAAAATTTAGGTTTAAATTAATCCCCGCTGTTCAAGTCTGTTTTTATGCAGAACAGCAAAGAAACAAACTTGGAAGAGATCCTGTCGAAAATCAGAGATCTGTTTCATTCCGAATCAGAATCGATTGTATCCGCCTTTAACTTCAGCCAAGTAGACAGTTACTTTATTTTTCTAAAACAATACAATGAGATCGGCGGGTTCTTTTCTGCCAAAGACAGCGAGAATATTCTGGAAAGACATCTCCTGGAAAGTCTTTACTATGTTTTTAAAATAGCAGAGAGATATCCTGTTTCACATGAAACAAAAATTGCAGATATTGGAACCGGACCAGGTCTTCCCGGCTTTCTGTTTACGTGCTTGAAAAATCCTCCTAAAGTTTATCTGGTGGACTCACAGAAAAGACGGCTTAAACTTCTGGAAAATTACTGCATTGAAAAAGGAATTGGTCAGGTGTTCTTTCTGTATCAGCGGGCAGAAGAGATTCAGGAAAAGTTTGATCTAATTACAATGAGATCGGCGGTTCCTTATCCATGGTCGGCGGAGATAGTCTATTCACTGATGGACAGGAAGTCAATTTTCTGTCCCTTCCTTGCAAAGCTGGGAGATAGGGAGAAGACGGAAAAGATTCTCCTCGGCTCCTTGGGAGTCAAAATAGAAGAAACTCTGCATATGAATGCACTTTCTTTTTTGGGAGAGAGAAATATTAAATTCTTGAAAAAGTCAGTGAACCCCAAGCATGGTTTTCCAAGACAATGGTCAGTAATCAGCAAGGAGATAAAGACAGATGGGTAAGATTATATCGGTAAGCAACCAAAAAGGCGGTGTAGGAAAAACAACTACCTCCATAAATTTGGCATCCAATCTTGCCGCCTTGGATAAGAAAGTTCTGATTGTAGACATAGATCCTCAGGGCAATGCAGGATCAGGTTTAGGAGTCAGCATCAATGAACTTGAAAAGACAACATACGAAGTTCTGCTTGGTGAGATCTCTTTGAGTGAGGCCGTGATTCCGACCGATGTAAAAAATCTGTACATTGTTCCTTCCAATATAAATTTGAGCGGTGCCGAAATCGATTTGATGGATAAGGAAAGAAAAGAATATTCGCTCAAAAATTCACTAAGCAAGATGAGAAGCCAGTATGATTTTATCATAATAGACTGTCCTCCTTCCTTGGGCGTACTGACTGTAAATGCGCTGACAGCATCCGATTCTGTTCTGATCACACTTCAGACAGAATACTTTGCTTTGGAAGGTTTAAGTCAGCTGATGAAGATTATTTCGCTTGTTCAGGAAAATCTGAATTCCGGCCTGGAACTCGAAGGTGTGCTTCTCACTATGTATGATAAAAGGACAAACTTGGCAAATCAGGTTGCGGCTGATGTTAGAGAGTTTTTTAAGGACAAGGTATTCAAGGCAATGATACCGAGAAATATCAAACTGGGAGAAGCTCCTTCCTTTGGAAAACCGATCAACCTTTATGATCCTGATGGGGTCGGAGCAGTAAGTTATAAAAACTTTGCAATGGAATTTCTGGGGATGGATGTATGAGCAAGACTAGTGTATTGGGGAGAGGACTCGGCAATTTAATCCAGGGCGGAGGGAGCAAAAATACCGGCTCCTCGGATGATGGATCAAATTCAAATTTGAAAGAAATCAAAATAGCGGATATACGTCTGAATCCGAATCAGCCAAGGAAGAATTTCTCTCAGGAAACAATTCTGGAGCTGGCTGAAACAATAAAAGCACACGGACTCATACAGCCTATTGTTGTAAAAAAGACAGCAGAAGGATTTGAGCTTGTTGCGGGAGAGAGAAGGCTTCGTGCCTGCCGCGAGGCAGGCTTTGTAAAGATTCCTGCGATAGTAAAGATTTTTACAGAAAGAGAGTCCATTGAAGTCGCGCTTCTCGAAAATATTCAGAGAGAAGATCTGAATCCGATGGAGGAAGCATCTGCCTATCAGAAAATTATTGATAAGTATTCCATCAAGGTGACAGAGCTTGCCGAACGTCTTGGAAAAAACAGGTCCACAGTCGCAAATCTGATACGCCTTCTTCAGCTTCCCGCCGAGGTGCAGGAAATGGTTTCCAAAGAGAAACTGAGCGAGGGACAGGCAAGACCTCTGCTTTCACTTTATGACAAGAAGAAAATGATTGAAGTGGCGGAAGAAGTGGCAAAGAAGGGAATGACTGTCCGTGAAGTGGAAGAACTGGTTGCAAAACTTACAACTCCGGCAAAGTCCAAAAAGGCAGGAGCAAAAACAGATCCGAACATACTTGAACTGGAATCGAAGATCCGGAATAAAGTTTCAGGAAAAGTGAAAATCCAGCATAACGAAAAGAATGGAAAAGGAAGAATCGTCGTCTCTTACTCAGATCTTGAGGAGCTAGAAAAAATTCTTTCCAGGATCGGAATCCGCTGAACACAACTAGACAGATCTGTATATTTTTATTGCATTAAAAAAAATGTATTGCGTCTGTACAATTTTTCTCAGATTTTGGTAAAGGAGAGATGCCAGCAAAGCTTCTGCTGTAATCCCTATTCAAAAAAACCAAGGATCTCACTATGAATCACTCATTTTTGAAAAAACAAATTCTGGCAGTAATGCTTGTCAGTGCCAGTTTTTGCTCAAAGCCGCCGGAAAATAAACAGTCCGTATCCGCAATATTTATAAAGGGAAAAGCAGCTGTCATCAGTTCTGCAGGTGAACATCCTTTGAAAAAAGGTGATGTTCTGAATTCAGGTGACGTAATTTCGACTGGTGAAAAATCGGCAGTCATTATTGAAACTGGGTCCATCTCCGGACAGCTCGAAATTCAATCCAATTCAAAACTGAAAGTGGAATCAACTTTGAAGGGTTATGAATTTTTTCTGGAAGCTGGAAATGTATGGA
This sequence comes from Leptospiraceae bacterium, assembly GCA_035345895.1. Classification (GTDB taxonomy): domain Bacteria; phylum Spirochaetota; class Leptospiria; order Leptospirales; family Leptospiraceae; genus DAORDI01. Next base: position 4,196 of record DAORDI010000006.1, on the reverse strand, counting down.
TATCTGTAAACAAACTTTCCAAGGATCAGGAGTTCAAGCTGAAAACTCCTACTACTGTGGCCGGTGTTCGCGGAACAAAGTTTTATACATTTAATCAGGGAGAAATGACCGGAACCTGTCATTGTGAAGGACAGATTGAGTATTCAAACAATATGTCTCATAAGTCTGAAGTGAACAGTGGAGATTATTTAGTCATTCATAAGGGAGACATATCAATCACTGTAAAAGAAGAAGATTTTAAAAAAGCAGGGATCAAGTTTTACGGGCACAACCACTCTGAAATGGATGATAGCAGTCTGGGTCCCAAAAACGGTATGACTGAGGAAGAACATTCCAAAGTTCGTCAGCTGATTGCCCAGAAGTTCCAAGACCTCGAAAAGAAATAACCCCTCCTTTCAGCTCAGCAGTACAGAAATATGGATTCTCCAGAAAAGTACTGCTGGACTGCCCGCTTCCTTTTCAAAACTTAGTAGATTAGAGGCCATTGGTACACTTCTTTTTAATGTACCTTTCTGTATATGAGAGAAATTTACATTCGAAAGCTTCGTTATGAAGATGCAAAACAGAAACTGGAAAGGGAAATCCATAATGCTTTTATGGAAGGTGAAACGCTTGTCGAAGTAGTTCACGGAATTGGAGAGGGCAAACTGAAGCAGCTGACTTTGGATGTAGCAGTCACGCTTGATTTTATCCGGGTATGCGAGTACGGAGATTTTATTTATACAAATCCAGGTTCAACAAAGCTTGAAATTCTTTCTCCGGGAAAACAGAATCTGAAGAGGTATAAAAACTGATATGTCAATAGAAATTCTAGATGTAACCTTAAGGGACGGCGAACAGACACGCGGAGTATCTTTCAGCACTGCGGAAAAACTCAATGTAGCAAAATATCTGCTTCTGCAGCTGAAGGCGGACAGGGTGGAAGTGGCTTCTGCGAGAGTTTCGAGAGGTGAGCAGTCCACTGTAAAGACAATCATAAACTGGGCTGAAAAAGAAAATCTAGCGGATAAGATTGAAATTTTAGGATTCGTAGACAAGACAAGAACAGTTGAATGGATGAAAGAGTCCGGGGCCGGTGTACTTAATCTCCTGACAAAGGGATCCAAAAAGCATCTGACTCTTCAGCTGAACAAGACAGAAAAAGAGCACTTGAGCGACATTGAAGAAACTGTAAACTTTGCAGTAAAAAACAAGATAAGAGTCAATGTTTATCTGGAGGATTGGTCGAACGGTTTCCGAAATTCTCCCGACTATGTTGAAGAAATGGTAACAGGCCTTATAAAATTTCCTATCGATAAAATTTTTCTTCCGGACACTCTCGGAGTTTTTTCGCCGGATGAAACTTTTGAGGCAATCAGTTTTATGGTAAACAGATTTCCTGGGATTCATTTTGAATTTCATGGTCATAATGATTATGACCTTTCCGTTGCGAACTGTCTGTTTGCTGTGAAGGCAGGAGCCAAAGGACTTCATGTTTCTGTCAACGGGCTTGGAGAAAGAGCAGGCAACTCTCCGATGGAGGCAGTCATCACTGCTCTTCATGATAAACTGGGAATCAGAACAAATATCGTTGAAACTGAAATTACCGGAATCAGTAAACTGGTGGAAGCATTCAGCGGAAAAAGAATTTCAGACAACAGACCGATTGTAGGTCAGGATGTTTTCACTCAGACGGCAGGTGTGCATGCCGACGGAGATAAAAAAGCGAATCTGTATGCAAACCCGATTCTGCCTGAACGTTTCGGACGAAAAAGAACATATGCACTTGGAAAGCTCGCGGGCAAGGCAAGCATCTCAGAAAATCTGAAACAGCTTGGTCTGGTTCTGAATGAGGATCTTGAGCGCAAGCTTCTGGAAAAGGTAATTGAAATGGGTGACAGCGGTCTGAATGTCACTTTGGAAGATCTTCCTTTTCTGATTGCAGATATCTCTGGAACAAGCATCACAAATGATTTTTCGATAGAAACCTGCATTGTCACTTCTGGAAAAGGCGTTTCTCCTTCCGCAAATATTTCAGTAAAGTATAAAGGCGATCTTTATAAAGAAGTCGGTCTGGGTGACGGAGGGTACGACGCTTTTATGGCCGCTCTGACTAAGATTGCAGATCGTATCGGCTTAAAACTACCGGTTCTGACTGACTATCAGGTAAGAATTCCGCCGGGAGGCAAAACATCTGCCTTGGTGGAAACGATCATTACTTGGGAGAGAGAGTCCGACAAAAAGGATGACAGCTTCAGAACAGTCGGGCTGGATTCAGATCAGCTGACTGCCGCAGTAATGGCGACGGAAAAAATGGTAAATCTTCTTTTGTTTTCAGAGGGAAATCAGTCTTGAGTGAAAATTCTAAACTTTTAATTACAGGACTTGGAAATCCTGGAAAAAAATATGAAATGAATCGGCACAATATCGGTTTCATTATTGCGGATGTTCTGGCTGAGAGCTGGAATATCTCATTTGACAGAGACTCAAAGTGCCAGTCTGCAAAGAAATCAGGTGATCATTTAATTATCATTATAAAGCCCCAGGAGTATATGAATCTTTCCGGCAAGGCAGTGCAGAGTTTTATGAGCCAGTATAAAATTCATCCGTCAAATCATCTGGTTCTTCACGATGAAATTGATTTTCCTTTTGCAAAGATCAAAATGAAGGTCGGAGGCGGTCATGCCGGTCATAATGGTCTCAGGGACATTATGGAAAAAACTGGAAACGGAGACTTTCACAGACTTCGTTTCGGCGTAGGAAAACCGCAGCAGAAGGAATTTGTTGCTGATTATGTTCTTTCAAATTTTTTTGATGAAGAAAAAAAGCAGCTTTCTGAACTGATAAAAGACTCTATTAAGCTGATAGAAGAGTGGGTGAAAAGCAGAAAATGAAAAATCTTTATGTAAGAGTACCAGGCACTTCTGCAAATCTGGGATCAGGATTTGACATTCTTGGCCTTGGTCTGGATATATATAATGTATTTAAATTTAATTTCAACGGAAAGGGCAGATTTCGGTTATATCTTGAGAACGGTGATGAATTCAGACTGAGCAGGCCCAAAAATTTTATCTTTCAGGCCTATAAAAGATATTTTCATACTTTCCTGAACAAGGAAATTTTTCCTGATTTTGAGGCGGTGTTAAAGCTTGACCTTCCTATGAAAGGCGGATTGGGTTCGAGTGCGAGTGCTCTTGCAGCAGGATTTGCCGCCGCCCGGTATGTACATTCAAAAGAATTTACTTCTGTTCCTCTGCCTACAGAAGAAAGATTCCTCTATGAACTTGCAATGATGGAAGGTCATCCGGACAACACTACACCGGCCGTATTGGGCAATTTCATACTGTCTTATTTTACTGGAAAAAGCCTGGTATATTTTAAGGAAAAATTTCCTGATAATATCAGTCTTTATCTTTTTATCCCGGACCTGCAGACTTCTACGAATGACTCAAGGAAAAAACTTCCGGAATCATATCCCGTCTCGGATGTAATTTGCAATATGAGCAGGGTAGCGACTTGGATGAAATTTATTCAGACAAAAGAAATATCACTTCTTCCATTGGCTCTGGATGATAAAATTCATACTTCATATCGGCTTTCAAGTCAGCCTGTTCTGAAGAAAGTGACGGCATCCGCAGTGGAAAATTCAGGATTCTGGTCTTTATCGGGAAGCGGCCCTACTCTGCTGATTTACTGTGATAAGAAGAATTCTGATCATTTTTTTGACGCCATGAAAAATTCATTATCAATTATTAAGGGAGTAAATCATAAATTTTTCCCTACAAAGGTTTCGTCTGAGGGTATGACAGTTAAGGAAATTTAAAAGCTGTATATTAAGCTCCTTTTTGTAAAGCTCAATCCAGATAACCTGATTGAAAAATGAATCCGTCGGTGCACTTTTGTATTCTGTATTTTTTTGGATATTAAACAATCTCTATTATTTCCTCCTGATTTCATCACCCAGAAGGAATGATTCCGGCGAGCTTTGCAAAGCCTTCGGCGGGCAAAGCGCAGGCCTGCTAGGGGCGAGCTACGCGAGCCGGGCGGCTCTATCTTTTCGCCGGACTGAAGAGTCAGGATGTAGATTTCATCTGTGTGTTCATCTCTTGTAAGAACATAATCCCCTCTGCGGAGATCCTCAATATTCACCAATTCCTCAAATTCTTTCGTCACAGGAATATCTTTTGGATTTCTTATCTTCATCGCAACTGATTTTT